>DATFPJ010000075.1:0-16727 GCA_035264865.1 Solirubrobacterales bacterium | reverse complement strand
TAAGCGACCTCCTGCACCGGGGTCGCTCCCGCCTCCTGCAGGTGGTAGGAGCAGACGTTGATCGGGTTCCACTTCGGGATCTCGTTGACCGTGAACGCGACCGTGTCCGCGATCAGCCGCATTGAGGGCCCGGGCGGGAAGGCGTAGGTGCCGCGGGAGAGGTACTCCTTGATGATGTCGTTCTGCGTGGTGCCCGCGAGCGCGGCGTGCTCGACGCCGTTCTCCTCGGCGACAGTCGCGTAGAGGGCGAGCAGCCAGGCCGCGGTGGCGTTGATCGTCATCGAGGTGTTCATCTCGCCCAGTGGAATCCCGTCGAAGAGCGTGTGCATGTCGCCCTTGTGGGCGATCGAGACGCCGACTTTGCCGACCTCGCCCCGCGCCAGCTCGGCGTCCGGGTCGTAGCCGGTCTGCGTGGGAAGGTCGAAAGCGACCGAGAGGCCCGTCTGGCCCTTGGCGAGGTTCCTGCGGTAGAGCTCGTTCGAGCGCCGGGCGTCGGAATGCCCGGCGTAGGTCCGCATCACCCAGGACCGGTCGCGCTCCGGCAGGCGGTGCTCGCTCATGCCTTAATGGTAAGTGCCCGGCCGCGCTTACCGCTCCGAAGGGGGGCGGTGCGTGTTCTTGCAATCTCCCGTACGCCCCACGGCTACGTTGCGCGCATGCGAATCAAGCTCACAGCACTGACCGTCGGCGCCTTGGCCGTCTTGGCCGGCGCCAGCGCCCAGGCTGCGCCGATCCCGGTCGCGACCTACACCTTCCAGGCGCAGGACGACGTCAACGCCTTCCAGCGGGTGGAGGGCGCGAAGTGCAAGCGCAAGTGGGCCGGCAATCAGGCGCTCGGGATCACCGTCGGGCGCGACACGAACGTCTGCTCTTTCCGGACCTCGGTCGTGGGCGACTCCAGCGCGACCTACGCCGATCTGGGGATGGTCGCGACCGTGAGCACGAGTCGTGGGACCAAGAAGCTTCAGAGGAAGTCCTTCGCAGGCATCGTCGTCAGGCGCAGCGACAACGCGGGTTACATCCTGCGCGTGCTGCCGAACGCGCACAAGTGGCAGTACTTCCGCGACCCGAAGGGGACCGCCGGGCCGAAGCTCGAGGCGGCCGGCTCCGGCAAGTTCATCCGCGGCGGCGGCAAGCCGAACACGCTGTCGCTGAGGGCATTCGCGCGGGGAGGGACCACGACGAGCCTGGTCGGCTCGGTGAACGGACATGGCGTGGTCTCGGCCACCGACGGCGCGGCGGACCAGCCCGACGGGCGGCAGACCGCGGTCACCACCGGGGCGAAGGGCTCCGGCGCGGGCACCGGAATCCTGGGGGTTTTCGACAACGTCGTCGTCCAAGTCCCGAACCCGTACGGCTAGGCCCCAGGCCGTATGAAAAAGCCCGCTGGTTGCGGGCCGATCCTCTATCTTCGGCCGAGTGGGCACGACCACGGTTGAGCGTCCGAGATCGGCTGGTCCAGAGGAGGGCGTGGGCGGAAATTGGCTCGTGATCGTCCTCAACGACGACCACAACACCTTCGATCACGTCGCCCAGACCCTGTCCCGCGTGATCCCGGGGATCTCCCTCGACGGCGGCTACCGCTTCGCCGAGACGATCCACAACAGCGGTCAGGCGGCCGTCTGGACCGGGCCCCGGGAGCCGGCAGAGCTCTATTGGGAGCAGCTGCAGTCAGCCGGGCTGACGATGGCGCCGCTCGAGCAGCACTGAGCGCCCAGGCGGTTATTTCTTCGGCGAGTCCTGGATCAGGGTGTCGTTGCCCGGCCCGCCGCGCAAGATGTCCTTGCCCTTGCCGCCGATGAGCTCGTCGGGGCCGGGCCCGCCGCGCAGCCGGTCCCTGCCGGCGCCCCCGCCGAGCAGGTCGGCTCCCGCGCCGCCGCTGAGCAGGTCGTTACCCGAGTTGCCGGAGAGAAGATCGTCGTCGACCCCACCAAGCAGTTTGTCGTTCCCGGAGTTGCCAATCAGGACGTCGCGGCCGGCTCCTCCCGCGGCGCGGTCCGCACCCGATCCGAGTTCGAGGTCGTCTCGTAGCCGCCCTCCGGTGACGTTGTCGTCACCCGCCCCGGCGAGGACGAGATTGAAGGCGGAGAGGCCGCCGATGTAGCGATCGCTGCCGTCGCCGAGGTCGGCCGCCGCGCCGGTCCCGTGGCCGAAGCCGCCGGGCAAGTCCTTCTGGCCGAACCCTGCGTCCGGGCCCACGCCCGAGAGGTTCACGCGGTCGTTCCCCGCCCCGGTCAGGACGTCGACCTCGGACACCCGCGCGCAGGCGATCGCGCCGGTCCGCGGGTCCTTGCCGTTCACCTTGACCTGCCCCAGAGCGCTGCAGACGACGGTCACCCGGTCGGACCCCTTGCCGCCCGTGACCGTGAGCAGCCCGCCGTTCACCTGGGCGCGGACCTTGCCGTGGGCGGCAGCCGGGCCGGCGAGCAGGGCGAGCGCCGCGGCGGCGAGCAGCGAGAGGCGCAGGGGTCGGCGGTGAGAGCGCGTCAGCACGGGCAATGAAGGAACACCGGGAGGATCACTAAGTAGCTGCCCCGGATGGAGCGCGCCACATCGAGAGCCGCGCGGGCGTCCGGCTATTCGCCCCCGACGAGCGTGTGCCAGACCGGCAGGAGGGGCTTGTTGTAGAAGTTGAGAGCCTCCTCGCGGACGGCCGCGATCTCATCGGAGTACCAGTAGCGCTCGAAGTCCTCACGGTCCTCCCAGACCGAGGCCTGCCGGAAGTGCAGCGGGTCCTCGACATTCCGCGTCAGCGACCAGCCCTTCGCGCCGAAGGCCATCGCCCGGGCCGCGGCGGGCTCCCAGACCTCGAACCAGCGCTCCGCCCGGAAGGGATGGATGTGCCAGTCGATGTAGACGATGTCGAGCCGACCGGCCGGTGTCGACTCCTGCTCCCAGGTGCCCTGCGTGGCCTCCTCGGGGCTCACGCGCCGACCTCGGCTCGGATCGCCCCCGGACCCTCCTCGGTCTTGCCTTGCTCCTCGTCGGTCGCGCCGACGAGGATCGAGATCTTGCCGAGGTGCTTGTTCTCGTGGAGGAGCTGGTGCGCGTCGCCTACGCCCTCGAAGCCCATCACGCGCCAGAGCACCGGCTGGATCTTGCCCTCAGCCATCAGCTGGTTCGCCCGCATGCACTCGTAGGCGTTGGCGAAGTGCGAGCCGATGATCTGCTTCTGCCGCATCCACAGGTAGCGGACGTCGAAGTCGAGCGTGTAGCCGGAGGTCGCGCCGCAGATCACGACCTTGCCGAACGGCTTCACCACGAACACCGACGTCGGGAAGGTCGCCCGCCCGACGTGCTCGAAGACGATGTCGGGCGAGTCGCCGAGGATCTCCTTCACTCGCTTGGCGAAGCCGCGGGCCTCCTTGAAGCGCGCCTTCTCGGCCTCGCGGTCGGCGAGGTTCTCGGCGTCGCGCATCATGCCCTTGAACTCGTTGCGGTTGATGTAGTCGACTGCCCCGAGGCGCTTGACCAGCTCGCCCTTCTCGTCCGAGGAGACGACCCCGACGGCGTTGGCGCCGGACGCCTTGCAGAGCTGCGTCGCGAAGACCCCGAGGCCACCGGCGGCGCCCCAGATCAGGACGTTGTCGCCCGCCTGCAGGTTGCACTGATCGATCAGCATCCGGTAGGCGGTGAAGTAGGTGAGTCCGTACGCGGACGACTCCGCCCAGGAGAGGTTCTGCGGCTTCGGCAGGAGCTGTTGCGCCTGGACCTTCGTGAACTGGGCGAACGAGCCCCAGGTCGTCTCATAGCCCCAGATCTGCTGGCTCGGAGCCGCCAGCGGATCGAGGCCGTGGACCTCGACGTCCTCGTAGGAGGCCTGGTTGCAGTGGATCACGACCTCATCGCCCGGCTTCCACTTGGTGACGCCCTCGCCCACCTTCCAGACGACCCCGGAGGCGTCGGACCCGCCTATGTGGTGCCCCCACTCGGGGTGGTCGCCGTAGCCGAAGACGGACACCGGCTTGCCCAGAGCCGCCCAGACGTTGTTGAAGTTGACGCCGGCTGCCATCACTCGGACGATCACCTCGAACGCACCCGGCTCGGGTACCTCGATCTCCTCCACCTGAAAGGCGTCCTTCGGCTCGCCCTCGCGCTCGGGGCGGATGACCCAGGCGGCCATCTTCTCGGGCAGCTCGCCCGGCTCAACATCGAGCTTGGAAACGTCGGCGATCTCTACGGCCAATGTGACTCCCGTTAGGCGAGGGGGCTCCGCAGCCGAAGGCGAGGAGCCACCCGTTTGGGCTGGTGGACGCCTGGATCGTATTCGAGCACCCCAAACGGCGTCTCGCACACGTGTCAGGTCCTGTCCGAAGGCGCGACTACGTTGAAGAGTCCATGGAAGCGTCCGAGAAGCCACAGCTCCCACTCCAGCCCGACGGGTCCGACGGCGCGGTCCGCGCGATTGGCGACCGGCTCGTGATCGAGCGCCTCGAGGTCAACGACCCCGGCGCAGCCCGCGTGGTCCAGGAGCAGGTCACCGAGGGACACGCCCCCGCCGAGACGGTGACCAGGGCGATCGAGATCGGGACCCGCGTGATCGAGAGCGAGGGCACGGCCGCGAACGTCGATTACGTGAAGGCCGAGCTCGAGCGCCAGCTCCGGCCGCTCGCCGACCGGCTCGGCGGCGTCATCGAGGAGGGCCACGAGGAGTTCGCCGAGCGGCTCGCGCGCAGCTTCGACAGGGAGCGCAGCGGCTCCGTCCAGCAGCAGATCCGGGACATGCTGATCACCGCGATGGAGCACCAGCGGACGCAGCTGGCCAAGCAGTTCTCCGCTCAGGACGGCGCCAATCCGCTCGCCGACTTCAAGGACGGCGTGGTGCGCGCGGTCAAGAACGCCCAGGACGCCCAGGAGGCCGAGCGGGCACGCGATCGAGAGCGGATCGAGGCGCTGACCACGGAGATCACCGCGCTTCGGGAGCGCCTCGGGGCGAAGGAGGAGCTCGAGGCCGAGCAGTCCCGGGGAACGGCCAAGGGCCGTGACTTCGAGGAGCGCGTCCACGCGCTGCTCGACGAGATCGCGACGGCGCGCGGCGACATCGCCCATCACGTCGGCGACCTGCCGGGCGAGACCCGCGGCAAGAAGGGGGACACCGTCATCGAGCTCGGCGCCGGCTGCGGACCCTGCCTGGCCAAGATCGCCTTCGACCCGAAGGACAGCCGGCTCACCCGGCCTCAGGCCTGGGACGTGCTCAACGGCTCCCTGGACGACCGCGGCGCGGACTACGCGGTGCTCGTCGTCGCGAGCGAGGAGAACGTCCCCGCCCGCACGCAGAGCCTGGTCGAGTACGAGGGGAACAAGCTGATCGTTGCCGTCGGCCGCGAGGACCCCGAGCGGAACATCCTCCAGGCCGCCTACGGAATCGCGCGGGCGCGGGCGCTGGCGGCTCGGCAGGACGAGCTCGCCCTCGACGCTCCCGCGATGAAGGAGGCGATCGAGGAGACGCGGCGGGCTCTCGAGTCGCTCAAGACGGCGCGCCAGGCCCTGACCGGCGTGCGGAAGAACGCCGACAGCATCGAGTCGGCGCTCGCCGGGATGGAGGAGACGGCGAAGGCGGCACTCGCACGCGCCGACAGCCTGATCGCGGACGCGCTCGAAGCCGCGACCTAACGGCGGGCCATTGCGTCCATGGTGGACGCGCGGGGATAAGACTTCCAACCGAGATGGACGATCAGAAGCGCAGAGAGCCTATGGAAGCGTCCGAAAACCCGGGGGTGCGATTCGGGGGATCTGGGGGACCCGAGCTACACCAAGTCGATCTCGGCCAGGTGCGCAGGACCCTGCGCGGTCCCGCGTCCGAACGGGGCTACGCCCGCCTCTCGCTGATGCTCGACACCATCCTCCCGCGCCTCGAACGAGGCCGAGAGAGCCGCAGCTAGGGAAGCAGCAGGTCGTTCTGGCCTGAGGGCCGGTCGGTCCCGACCGTGAACTTGAGCGGCTTGACCGCGATACCGCTGACGCTCGCCTCGTAGGACCCGGTCTTCATGTCGACCTTGAGGGTTTCCGCTCCGCCGGGCGGGATCTCGTTGCTGTCGGCGGTGACCGGACCGTGGATCGCCAGCGTGCCCGGCCGATCGGTGAGGTTCGCCACCGTGAAGTTGACGAGGCCCGCCCCGAACTCCTTCGGTGAGACGCCGACACCGTCCTTGGCGATCTTGACCGAGACCTCAGCCGGGACAGCTGGCCGCGGGTCGTTCTTGAAGTCGTCGCGGCCGCAGCCGGAGGCGATCAGCGCGGCGAGCAGCGCCGACGCGACGAGCAGGGCTCTGCCCCTCCTCCGCAGCATGCGCCGAGGAATCTAGCCGAACAAAGGGGCACCCCGCGCTGCTTGCGCCTCGCTGTCAGTCGCGGAAGGGAAGCTCCACGACCTCGGCGGTCGCCCCGGAGTCGCCTACGGCCAGCCGGTCTCCCGGCCCTGCCTCGCGTCGCACGATCGCCAAGGCGATCGGCCCGAGGGCGGGGGAGAGGGAGGCGGTTCCGATGAGCCCGACCTGCTTCTCGCCGAGCAGGAGCGACTCGCCTGCCGACGCCGAGGCGCTCAGCCGCAGCCCGCGCAGCGTCCGGTTGGGCTTGCCTCGGTAGTGCAGCCGGGCGACCGGTTCCTGACCGATGTAGCAGCCCTTCTCGAAGTCGACGGCCCGCTCGACGATCCCCGCCTCAGCCGGCATCGACTCGGGACCCATGTCCAAGCCGAATCGGGGCCGTCCGGATTCGACCCGGATGATCTCGGCCGCCTCCTCGCTCACCCCGGCCAGACCGACCTCGGCGAGCAGCCGCTCCAGAGCGTCGGCCTGGTCGGCTCGGACGATCAGGTCGACGCCGACATCGGTCGCCACGGCGAGCACCTCCGTGCCATCCCACTCCCGGTAGCGCTGGGCATGCTCCGGACCCAGGCGGCCGAATCCGGTGGCCTCCTCGGCACGAGGGCCGATCACCGAGTACATGGCCCAGGCGTCGCCGACGTCCTCGACCTCGACGTCACGCCCGATGCTGTAGGTGCGCAGGTGGTTGAGGACAGCCTCGGCCGGGGCCGGTTCCAGGTCGAGCCAGATCCCGCCGCCCGCCTCGAGCCGCAGTGCCCGCATGTCGGAAGTCAGATGCCCCTTGCGGTCGAGCAGGGCCGCGTAGCAGCCCTCCGAGGGGGCGAGGGCCTCGATGTCGTTGGTGACCTGGCCCTGCAGGTACTCGGCGGCATCGGGCCCCTTGACCATCAGGGCGGCGCGCGCGCGCCTCAGGTAACCGGCTTCCTCGCGCAGGGCGCGGTACTGGCCGTCGAGCTCTACGGCGGTCGCGGTCGGCTCCACGAGGCGATTGTAGGAACCCGCCTTCACGGGCCGGGGTCCTCTCCCTCAGCTCTATGAGTTAGCAATGCCTAACTCTGGAGTTAGATCGTGCTTAAATATCCGCGCGGATGACTTCGATTGCCCACAACGCGCACCCGAAGCGACGCACCAACGAGGGCGCCGAGAACTACGCGAAGGCGATCTACGAGCTCCAGGGCCGCGGCCAGGAGACCGTCGGCACCAGCGCGGTCGCCGAGCGGCTCGGGGTGACGCGGGCCTCGGCGTCGGGGATGCTCAAGCGACTTGCCGACGAGGGCCTGTTGGAATACGCGCCCTACCACGGGGTCCGGCTGACCCCGGAGGGCGAGCAGCTCGCCCTCGAGATGATCCGGCATCACCGCCTGATCGAGCTGTTTCTAGCCGAGGTGCTCGGGATGCCCTGGGACCGTGTTCACGCCGAGGCCGAGGTGCTCGAGCACCACATCTCGGAAGAGCTCGAGGAGCTGATTGCCGCGAAGCTCGGTCAGCCCGCCAGCGATCCGCACGGCGACCCGATTCCCGACCGTGATCTGGCGATCGGCGAGGACGACTCGATCGCGCTCGACGAGCTCGGGGCGGGCGAGCGAGGCACCTTCGTCCGGGTTTCGGACAGCGACGCGGAGATGCTCCGCTATCTCGCCGACCGCGAGATCCAGCCCGGAACGTTCCTGGAGATGACCGGCCGTGAGCCATTCGGCGGGCCGGTGCTGGTCGAGATCGGCGGGAGGGCCCACTCGCTGGGGTCCGAGCTCGCGCGAAGCATGCGGGTCGAGCGGAGACAGCCGTGAGCAAGTCGGAGCTTCAGACCGGGCAGCGGGAGCTCGCGGAGCTCGAACCTCGGCAGCGACCGCAGGATGTGCCGCCCGTCAACGGCGACGGGGCCGTGGAGGGCGCACTGCCGGGCGAGGCCGCCGTCGCGCGCGCCGCGCGCAACTCGCTGGAGGGCCGCAGCCGAGGGATCCCGCGCCTGTGGCCTTTCCTCGGGCCTGCGTTCATCGCGGCGGTCGCCTACATCGACCCCGGGAACTTCGCGACCAACATCTCGGGTGGCGCACAGTTCGGCTACCTGCTGCTCTGGGTGGTGCTCGGCGCGAACCTGATCGCGATGGTCGTTCAGACGCAGTCGGCCAAGCTCGGCATCGCCACCGGTCGGAATCTGGCGGAGGCTTGCAGGGACTCCTTCTCGCGCCGCACCTCGATCGGGCTCTGGATCCAGGCGGAAATCGTGGCTGCCGCATGTGACGTGGCCGAGGTCGTCGGAGCCGCGCTCGGACTCAACCTGCTCTTCGGCATCCCGCTGTTCCCGGCGGGCCTGCTCGCCGGCGCGGGTGCCTTCGCGATTCTCGCGCTGCAGCAGAAGGGCTTCCGGCGGCTCGAGGCCGTGATCGCAGGCATGGTCGGGGTGGTCGTCGCGGCCTTCGCTTTCGAGATCGTCAACTCTCACCCGGACGGGGGCGAGGTCGCGAAGCACCTGTTCACCCCCGGCTTTGGGGGCACGGAGAGCGTCCTGCTGGCGACCGGGATCATCGGCGCGACCGTGATGCCGCACGTCATCTACCTGCACTCGGCCCTCACCCAGCGGCGCATCGTCGGGCGCAACGGCGAGGAGCGTCGCCAGATCCTGCGCTTCGAGCGGATCGACGTAGTGATCGCGATGGCGCTGGCCGGCGCGGTCAACCTCTCGATGATGATCATGGCCGCTGCGCTCTTCCACGACAGCGGCCTGGTCGGGATCGAGACCATCGATGGCGCCTACAACGGCCTCAAGCAGATCGTCTCGCCCGGCGCCGCGACCATCTTCGGAATCGCGCTGCTTGCCTCCGGCTACGCCTCATCCTCGGTCGGGACGATGTCCGGCCAGGTCGTGATGCAGGGGTTCATCAGGCGGCGGATCCCGCTCTTCCTCCGCCGGGCGATCACGTTGACGCCGGCGTTGATCGTGCTTGGAATAGGGCTCGATCCGACCGATGCACTTGTCGGCAGCCAGGTGGTGCTCTCCTTCGGGATCCCGTTCGCGCTCGTCCCCCTCGTGATGCTCACGCGCCGCCGAGACCTGATGGGGTCGCTCACCAATCCGCCCTGGCTGACCGCGGTCGCGAGTGTGCTCTCCGGGTTGATCATCGCCCTCAACGTCTTCTTGCTCGAGCAGGTCTTCATCGGCTAGCTGCCGCTTCCGGCCTCCTTCCGATGAGGAAGCCATGGGTACTCTTCGTCCATGGCACTGGCCGAGGAATTCGACGCCGTGGTCGGGACTCTGCCGGACGACTGGACCGACCTCGAGCTCGACCTGCGAATCGCGGACGAGGGCCGCTACGTCGACGCCGCGGTGCTGCTCTCTCAGATCAACGCCCAGCCTTACTCGCGGGCGGACTGGCACTGGCGCATCAACGTCGCCCACCGCTTCGGGCACGCGGCCGCGCCGGAGACTGTGAAGGGCATCCTCGCCAAGCTCGACCGCGAGCGGATCGGTGGCGAGCTCCGGGTCCGCGACGCCAGGGAGGGACGCGCGGAGGTCGTGCAGATGTGGGGGCGCCCCGAGAGCGTTCGCCGCGAGTTCCGGCGTCGACGAAGCCTCTAGCCGCTAGCGGCGGGACTTCTCGGCGACGCCGTTCTCCGGAACGTCGACGAACGACTGGATGACGGGGGCGAGCTGGTTGGCGATGATCCGGGCGCGGTTGATCTCCGTCCTCGTCCAGGGACGTTCCTCTTCGCTCATCGCCTCGACCATTCCGAGGCACTCGCCACGGATGATCACCGGGACGATCAGCAGCGAGCGATAGCCCTGCGCGAGCAGCAGCTCGACCTCGGCACGATCGGAGCGAGGATCACCCGACATCACCTGGGCGGCCTCCTGCCGCTCGAGCACCGCGGCCGTCGCGGGGAAATCCGTGACGCTGAAGAGCTCGGCACTGGCCTGACCGCCACTCTCGGCAAGGGTCTCGACGGCCCCGACATCGGGGTGCCACTGGGAGAGAACGACCTGGTCGGCGTGGAGCTCGCCGGCGATCAGGTCGAGTGCGCTGTAGAGATCCTCGCGTGACCGTGCGTTGGCCAGCCTGGCGCTGAGGTGCTCGAGGCGGCGGTCCCCGGCAGAGATCGTCGGCGTCTCGCCTCCGGGCGAGGAGATCAGCGCGTTGGCGAGAGCGCTCCGGCAGGTCTCGGCCGCGGGCGGCGAGACCGGGCTCCACGGTGGGGCCGGACGCCCGATTGCGTAGCCCTGCCCACACGGCACGTCAAGGTTGGCGAGCACCTCGATGTCGTCGTGGTTCTCGATTCCCTCGGCGCAGACCGTCGCGCCCACTCGCCTGGCGAACCTGACGAGCGACTCGACGAGTGCCATCCGGACCGGGTCGCCGCCGATGCCCCTGGTCAGCTCGAGGTCGAGCTTGACGATGTCCGGGCGAACCCACATCACCTGCTTGAGGCCGGCGTAGCCGGCCCCGGCGTCATCGATGGCGATCCGCGCTCCGCGTTCGCGCAGCGCGGCGAGCGAGTCGGCGAGCAGGCTGTCCCCGGGATAGACCTCATGCTCGGTCAGCTCGATGATCAGGTCCGACAGGTCGCCGGAGAGGACGCTCTTCACGGCCTCGGAGGAGAGAGCGGATGGGCTGACGTTGACGGCGAGGTGGGTCCCGTCCGGCCGGCCGGTCGGCTGGAGCGCCGCCTCGATCGCCGCCGCCTCCAGCTCCGGGCCGAGGCCGCAGGCGTTCGCTTGGGCGAACCAGGTCGATGGGGGCCGGTCGGGTGAATCGGGGAAGCGGGCGAGGGCCTCGTAGCCGATCAGGCGGCCCGTGGTCAGTGAGATGACCGGCTGGTAGAGAGGCTCGATCGCCCGCTCGCGAAGGATGCGCTCGATCTCGGTGCGTTGAGGCGCGTCGCCGCTCAGCCGGACGTGGTCGGGGTCGAAGCGCCGGGTGCGCGCCTTGCCCGAGCGCTTGGCCCAGTACTGCGCGCCGTCGGCGAGCTGAAGGAGGGATGACGCGTCGTCCGCGTCCAAGGGATAGACGGCGATCCCGGCGGAGCAGGTCAGCTCCGAACCCTCGGGCGCGAGTTGGGCGATCGCGACCCGGAAGCGCTCGGCGATTTCCATCGCTGTGCGCTCCTCGGTCCCCGGGAGGATGAGCGCGAACTCCTCGCCCCCGGTGCGTGCGGCAGTGTCGCCGCGACGTACGGACTTCCGGAGGACGGCGCCGACGGCCTGCAGGACTCCGTCGCCGAAGGGGTGGCCGTGGCGCTCGTTGATCGCCTTGAAGTCGTCCAGGTCGAGGGTGACGAGGCTGACCGGCTCGTGGCGGGCCTCGGCCTTGCGCAGTTGCCGCCGGAGCTCCTGCTGAAAGCCGCGGTGGTTGGTGAGGCCGGTCAGCGCGTCCGTCTCGGCCAGGTTCCGGATCTCCGTCTGCTCGCGGTAGAGCAGTCCGGTGAGCAGGAAGGTGAAGAGCATCCCGAGGACGCTGAGCACCTCCCGACCGGTGTCGCCGTGGAGGATCGCGAGCCCGAGCATCGCGCCCCAGAGCAGGGAGAAGCCGATGGCCGCCCAAGGGACCATCCGTCGCTGGGAGCTACCGGGTAGCGTGCGCCCCACGGGGCGGCTATCGGGATCGTTCGGGTCCGGCCATATCGTCGGTATTTGGTCAAATTGCCTGCTCTGGACGAATGACCCAACCGGAGCGGAGACCCTGAGATGGCGCGCATCGCCGCCCTGGTGAAGGACCTGATGCTCGCCAGTCGCGTCCGGACGGCCCTCGAGGCCGCCGGGCACCAGGTGGAGCAGGACTCCTCGCTGCCCGACGAGCTCGATGGCATCGACTGCGTGGTCGCCGACCTCGACGCGGTGCCGCCCGAGCGGCTCGCTGAGCTCGGCCTTCCCGTCGTCGGCTTCTACCAGCACACCGACGTCGACACCAAAACCCGCGCCGAAGAGGCCGGGCTGGCCATCGCTGTCCCGCGGAGTCGGATGGTCAGGGAGCTGCCCGAGCTGGTGGAGCGAGCGCTTGGCTAGGGCTTGTCGAGCAGTCCCGCGCCGATCGCCCACCTGCGCCAGAGGTCGACCGAGCGCTGATCCAAAACCGGCGTCGCCTCCGCGTCACCGCGGCTGAACGCGCTGCTGAGGGTGAGCGCCTGAAGTTGACGGGCCTGATCGGCTGCTTCGAGGCCCTGCACCTGGCGGAGCAGGTCCTGAAGGGCAACGCCCGGTCGGGCCGCCAGATCGTCGTAACCGCGTGACAGGCCTCGGACGAGGCCGTGGGCAGGCGGCGCGTCGGCATCGTCGCCGCGCGTCACGACCAGCAGCTCCGGATAGCGGGGGGCGCCGAACTGATCGACGCGGAACTCGTGGGTTGGGACGCCCATCTGTTTGAGCTGGACGCCCTCGGCGTTCCAGAAGGCCGTCGCGGCGTCGACCTTGCCTGCGGCGAGGTCGGCGACGGCATTGAAACCGATCGTGACGCGATGGACGTCGGATGGGTCTACGCCGCCTGAGCGCAGAACGGTGTCGAGCACGGCGTCATCCGAAGGCACCCCGGTGACGCCGATCGTCTTGCCGGCGAGGTCCGCCGGCGTCCGGATCTCGTTCGGGTCCCGGGCGATCACCGAGGCAAGCGGGCGCTGCACGATGGCAGCGATCGCGACCAGGTCGAGGCCGCGCTCGCGCGCGGTGCCGAAGTCGTTGATGTCCATCAGGGCGAAGTCCGTGCGGCCCGACTCGAGCAGCTTGGCGCTGTCGGAGCTGCTGGAGGGCTGCTGGATGTGCAGGTCCACGCCCTCGTCCGTGAAGTAGCCGTGCGCCTGCGCCGCGTAGATCCCCGCATGGACCGCGTTGGGCAGGAAGTCCAAGACCAGGGTCGCGCCCTTCGGCGCGCCCGGTTCAGCGCCGCCCCCTCCGCAGGCCGCCGGGGCGGTCGCGAGGAGGGCGGCCGCCAGCAGCGCGGCGACCCGTTTCATCCGTCTTCGACCCTATCCCTAAGGGCCGGATAAAAGGTTCCAGGCCGCTCCCGGCAGCACACGAAATCCAGTTAGACTGCGCGCGCTTCGCCCCCAGGCATCTACGAGGAGGTCACTTCAAGTGCAAGATCGAGGTCTCGCGGCCTACATCGCTGAGCTGGTCGGGACGCTGCTGCTGGTGTTCTTCGTCACCATGGTGGTCTCCCTCTACGTGGCCACCGGCGCGAACGCCCAGTTCGGGTCCGACTTCGCCGTCGTGGGCCTAACGCACTTCCTCGTCCTGTTCGCGCTGATCATCAGCATCGGCGTCGCAAGCGGTGGGCACTTCAACCCCGCCATCACCACGGCGTTCATCGCGTTGCGCCGCATCGACCCGATCGACGGGCTCGTCTACATCCTCGCCCAGCTCTCGGGAGGCGTCCTCGGCGCTCTGCTCACCAAGGCCTTCCTGCTCGATGAGGGCCGCGCCTCGGACTATGGGACGCCCAAGATCAGCGCGCTGCTCGGTGGTGGCTTCCAGGGCTTCCTCATCGAGGGGATCGGCACCTTCGTCCTCGTC
Source organism: Solirubrobacterales bacterium (assembly GCA_035264865.1). Taxonomy (GTDB): domain Bacteria; phylum Actinomycetota; class Thermoleophilia; order Solirubrobacterales; family 70-9; genus DASUPK01. The sequence continues at coordinate 2,903 of DATFPJ010000075.1, read as the reverse complement.
ATGACGGTGCTTGGGGTGGCCCTCAACCCGGAGATCCGCCGCTGGGCCGCGATTTCGATTGGCGGCGCGCTCGGCTTCCTGGTGATGGTGCTCGGACCGCTCACCGGCGGATCGTTCAACCCCGCCCGCTGGTTCGGGCCGGCGCTGGTCGGCAACTCCTTCAACAACGAGCTCGCCTACATCTTCGGGCCGGTCGCCGGAGCCCTGCTCGCGGCCGGTCTCTACAAGTTCGTGATCGAGCCCGCCAGCGGGCCCGTGCAGGAGATGGCGGACACGGTTGCGCCGCGCGGCCCGGCGCCGCCCGCCGGGGAGTCGCCTCCCCTGCGCCAGGATCGTCCGGGTGGTCCGCCTCCGGCGCCGCCCCCCGGCGGGATCGCCGGAAGCTAGGCACCGCGAGCCGAGACAGGCGCTGCGCTAGGTTGCCCTGCGATGCGCAGGGTCACCTTCTCGCGCAACTACACGCTCTCCCTGTCGCGCACCTGCCAGTGCTACTGCAAGTACTGCGCCTTCGCGACGCACCGGGCGCACATCCACGACCCGGCTGAGGTCGAGCGCCGCCTCGATGAGGCGGTCCGCCGCAACGCCAAGGAGCTGCTAGTCCTCACGGGCGAGCGGCCCGAGGTCAATCCCGAGGTAGCCGAGCGCCTGCGCGGCTGGGGCCACGAGGATTTCATCTCCTACGTCGTCTGGGCGTGCCAGCGGGCCCTGGAGCGGGGGTTGCTGCCGCATACGAATCTCGGAGTGCTATCGCGCGATGACTTGGCGCGGCTTCGCGAGGTGACGGCGTCGCAGGGACTGATGCTCGAGTCCACCAACCCGGACCTGGTCGTGCACCAGGGCTCGCCAACCAAGCACCCCGAGAGACGACTCGAGACGATGCGTCTCGCGGGCGAGCTCAAGATCCCGTTCACGACCGGCATCCTGGTCGGAATCGGGGAGAGCGCGGAGGAGCGGATCGACGCGCTCCAAGCGATCGCGGCGGGCCACGCCGAGTACGGCCATATCCAGGAGGTCATCCTCCAGAACTTCGTCCCGCATCCGCGCTACTACGGCGCGGAGGTGGCGGACATCGCCGATCAGGCTTCGAGGTCGCGGTGGGCCGGGGCGGTGGACGCCGTCCCCGGAACACGGCCTTTGTCAACGCCTGCCGGGACGTCCGGTGGTCTGGATGCGGCCCACGTTCCGGGGCCGCCATCCACCGCCCCGGCCATGCCCGATTGGGCGACACCCGTCAGCGTCGGCGAAATGAAGCGCCTGGTTGCGGAGTGCCGGCGCTTGATGCCAGACGTTGGCGTTCAGGTCCCGCCGAATCTCGCCGACTGGTGGACGGAGCTCGTCGAGGCCGGGGCGACCGATCTTGGGGGACTGTCGGCAAACGGCGATCACATCAGTCCCGAGGAGCCATTCCCGAGTCCACATCAGGTCAGGAAGCAGTTGGCGCCGAGGGGCTATGCCCTCACCGAGCGGCTCTGCGCGTATCCGCAGTACCTCGACCCGGACTGGATGGAGCAGGGGGTCCTCGACGTCGTCAAGCTGAAGTACTGGAGCTTCATCCCGCGCCGAGGTTCCGGCCGGCGACAGGAGAATCCACCCAGCCCCGAGATCGCGCCGCGGGCGATCGAGAAGGGGAGGCGTGGGGAGGAGCTCGGCGAAGAGGAGCTGACCGCGCTCTTCTCCGAGACCCGCCCCGAGGTGATCGAGGAGATGCGCCTGGCCGCCGACGAGCTTCGCGCCGAGCTCGCGGGTGAGACGGCGACATTCGTCGTCAACCGAAACATCAACTTCACGAACGTCTGCGTCGTCGGCTGCGCGTTTTGCGGCTTCGGCCAGGGCAAGCGCTCACCCGACGCCTACCTCGTGAACGAGGTGGACTTCGCCGCCCGCGTGCAGGAGGCGATCGACTTCGGCGCGACGGAGATCTGCATGCAGGGCGGGATCCACCCCGACTACACGCTCGAGGACTACGGCCGCTGGCTCAGCCTGGCGAAGGAGTGCGCACCCGACATCCACCTGCACGCCTACTCGCCGATGGAGATCCACTACATGTGCGAGCGCTCCGGACGCTCACCCGACTCGGTCTTCGAGTACCTGATCGAGTGCGGGCTCGGCTCGACCCCCGGCACCGCCGCCGAGGTCCTCCACGACGGAGTCCGTCAGCGCATCTCTCCGAACAAGCTGCCCGTGGCGCGCTGGATCGAGATCATCGAGGCCTCGCATCGCGCGGGCCTGCATTCGACCTCGACGGTGATGTTCGGTCACATCGAGGAGCCGCGGGAGCTTGCCCGCCACATGCGCGTCGTCCGGGCACTGCAGGAGCGGACGGGCGGCATCACGGAGTTCGTGCCGCTCAGCTTCATTCCCTTCAACACGCTCCTCGGACGCACGCATGGCGTCGAGGAGATCTCGAGGGATGAGAACCTGAAGCACACCGCCGCCTTCCGGCTCGCGCTCGGCAAGACGATTCCGAACCTGCAGGCGAGCTGGGTGAAGATGGGTCTGGATGCGGCCACCGAGAGCCTCCGCTGGGGTGTCAACGACCTCGGCGGCACGCTGATGGAGGAGAACATCTCGCGGATGGCGGGCTCGAAACACGGCGTTCGCCTGGAGCCGGAGCAGCTGATCGATGCCGCCCGCAGAGCCGGGAGGACGCCGGCCCAGCGGACGACCCTTTACGAGATCGTCGAGACGTACTAGCTCGACCCGCCGCGGACCCTTCGAGACAATCGACCGATGCGCGCGATGGTGCTGGAGCGGCCGGGGAAGCCGCTCACCGAGAGGGACCTGCCCGATCCCGAGCCGAGCGAGGGCCAGGTTCTGCTCGAGGTCTCGGCCTGCGGCGTCTGCCGGACCGACCTCCACATCGTCGACGGCGAATTGACCGAGCCGAAGCTGCCGCTCGTCCC
>DATFPJ010000074.1:0-2769 GCA_035264865.1 Solirubrobacterales bacterium | reverse complement strand
GCCGGTGGACGAAGCGGGACGCATGGAGGTGGTTCGCGAGCTCTGCTCCTTCGAGGGGCGCGGGCCGGGCACGGACGCGGAGCGCCGCGCCGCCAACCGGCTCGCGGCGCGTTTGCGGGGGCTCGGACGTGCCGCGCGTATCGAGCCCTTCTTCTGCCACCCCGAATACGCGATCGTTCATCTGATCCACGCGGCGCTGGCGGTCGCAGGCAGCCTGCTGGCGACGGTCCTGCCGGCCGTCGGCTTCACGCTCGTCTTCTTCGCGGCGGTCTCCACCTATCTCGACCTCAACACCCGCTTCTACCTGGCTCGTTCCCTCGTCTTCCGTCGGGTCTCCCAGAACGTGGTCTCGCCGGGAACACGCCCCGACGCCCCGGCCCGCCTCGTCCTGATCGCCCACTACGACGCCGCGCGCACCGGCTACATCTTCTCCAGGGCATCGAATCGGATCAGACGCCTGCCCGAGCGCATCCGCCTCGGCCTCGGCCCCTTCCGGCTCTTCTTCTGGGTCGGCCTCGCCCCCCTCCTCCCGATCCTCGGCGCGCGCATGGCCGGACTGGACGCGACCTGGCTCTCCGCGGTCCAGGCGATCCCGACGATCGTCCTGATCGTCGCCGCCTTCCTCCTGATCGACATCGCCCTCTCCGAGATCGTCCCCGGCGCCTATGACAACGCCTCCGGAGTCGCCACCGTCCTCTCTGCCGCAGAGGAGCTCACCGCCAACCCGCCCGAGAACCTCGACGTCTGGGTCCTCCTGGCCGGCTCCGAGGAATCCTTCTGCGAGGGATCCCGCGCCTTCGTGCGCGCGCACCGCGATCAGCTCGACCGCCCCACCACCTCCTTCCTCAACGTCGACTCGGTCTCGCATGGCGGCGTCGCCTACGAGGTGAGCCAGGGCGCCGTGATCAGCCTCAACCACGACGCCCATCTGATCGAGCTCTGCGAGGCGCTCTCCAGCGCCGGCGCGGCCGAGGCGAGTCCCATCCGGCACCCCCTGCTCGACGATGCCCTCCCGCCCCGCATCCACAAGATGCGCTCCATCACGATCCGCACCACCGATCCCGACGGCAACCTGGCCCCCTGGTACCACACCCACGACGACGTGCCGGAGCGCGTGGACGGCGCGGCGCTGACCGCCGCGACCGACTTCGTCGTCTCCCTCGCCCGCCTCCTGGATCGCGAGGCGGGACGCAGTCAAGCGGCGGCGCCCGCCGAGCCCGCACCCGTGTAAAGATCGAGCCGTGGAGGAGAGCACGCTCGAGGCGGAGGTCCTCTGGGCGCCCTCGGCCGAGATGGTCGAGCGCTCCCAGCTCACGCGGTACATGCGCTGGCTCGCGGACGAGCATGACCTCCACTTCGACGACTACCACGCGCTCTGGCGCTGGTCAGTGACCGAGATCGAGGAGTTCTGGCGCACGATCTGGGACTACTTCCACGTGATCTCGTCCCCCGAGAACCAAGGCGGCCCCGGAAGCGAAGCTGAGGAGCCGCCGTTTGAGGGGGTCGTCCTCACCGAGCGGGTGATGCCGGGCGCGGAGTGGTTCCCCGGCACCAGCCTCAACTACGCCGAGCACATCTTCCGCGGCAAAGCCGGCGACGAGGTCGCCGTCCGCTACGCCTCCGAGCTCCGCCCCCTGACCGAGCTCCGCTGGGGGGAGTTGAGCGAGCAGGTGGCCGCGGTCCGCGAGGGCCTTAGCGCCCTCGGCGTGACCAAGGGCGACCGGGTCGTCGCCTACCTGCCGAACGGCCCCGAGGCCCTGATCGCCTTCCTGGCCACGGTCAGTCTCGGCGCCACCTGGTCGAGCTGCTCGCCGGACTTCGGCCCGGGCAGCGTCGTCGACCGCTTCGCCCAGATCGAGCCGAAGGTCATGTTCTGCGTCGACGGCTACCGCTACGGTGGCAAGGACTTCGACCGCCTGGACACCGTGGCAGAGGTCGCCGCGCAGATCCAGAGCCTCGAGCGGGTCGTCGTCTTCCCGTACCTGAGCGCCTCGCCGGATCTCTCGGTGCTCGAGAACCACCCAAAGGTCGCCGAGCCGACCACCTGGTCGCAGCTCATCGACCTGGGCCAGGGCGCCGAGCTCGCCTTCGAGCGCGTCCCGTTCGACCACCCGCTCTGGGTCCTCTACTCCTCCGGCACGACCGGCCTGCCCAAGGCCATCGTCCAGGGCCACGGGGGCATCCTGCTCGAACAGCTGAAGAAGGGAAACCTCCACCTCGACGCCCAGCCCGGCGACCGCCTCTTCTGGTTCACCACGACCGGCTGGATGATGTGGAACTTCCTGGTCGGAGTTCTCCTCACCCCGGCCTCGATCGTCCTCTACGACGGCAACCCTGCGACGCCCGACATGGGCGTGCTCTGGGACCTCGCCGAGCAGACCGGGATGACCTGCTTCGGCACCAGCGCGGCGTACATCGCCGCATGCATGAAGGACGGTGTCGAGCCCGGGGGCGGCCGCGACCTCGAGCGCCTGCGCTCGGTCGGCTCGACCGGGTCCCCCCTCGCGCCCGAGGGCTTCGAGTGGGTCTACAGGCACGTCGGCGCCGACACCTGGCTCTTCTCGACCAGCGGCGGCACCGACCTCTGCACAGCCTTCGTCGGCGGCGTGCCGCTGTTGCCGGTCTACCGCGGCGAGCTCCAGGCGCGCGCCCTCGGCGCCAAGGTCGAGGCCTACGACGAGGACGGCAACTCGGTCATCGACCAGGTCGGCGAGCTCGTGATCACGGAGCCGATGCCCTCGATGCCGGTGTTCTTCTGGGGCGACGAGG
>DATFPJ010000073.1:0-14688 GCA_035264865.1 Solirubrobacterales bacterium | reverse complement strand
GCGATAGCCAGGGCTCCCTTGTTGCCGCGGCGCATGAGGGCGCGCAGTCTATCCGCAGGTCTCCGGAGCCTGTCCCGACGCGAGACCGGCTAGGCCGGCACGCCCGGCACGCGGTCCGCGCCCGCGACCTCGGCCCGGGGCGGGCTCTCCCCGGACTCGATCAGCTCGCCAAGGCGCCGCACCGCCCGGCCCCAGCGGCGCTTCCACCACCCCTCGCGCCCGATCTCCCTGAAGCGGGCGAAGGGCCCGGCGGGAAGCGTCCAGAAGGTGAGCGTGACCCGCGTGGTCGGGCCCTCCTCCAGTTCCCAGACGATCCGGATCGGGAGGCGGTCGAGCCTACCGCCGCGGCCGTGCTCCACGATCCGGTACGGCCGGTCCACCTCGGCGATCACCGTCTCCATATAGCGGACCCCCGCCGGCGCGTCGACGCGAAAGCGGGCCGCCGCGCCGCGCCCGACCGACGCGATCCGCTCGAGCCGGTAGTCGCTCGCGAAATGGTCCATCCACGCAGGGCGGATTCCCAGGTCGCAGATGAAGTCGAAGACGCGCTCACGCGGGGCGTCGATTGAGGTGGTCAGCGAGATCGGCCCCACGGGCCGGCGATTCTACGTCCCGTGCCCGGCACCCGACGCCCTGGCCAGCACGCCTGGAAAGTATGGACTTTCCGTAGCACATACAAAAAAATACTGGCCATTCCGCACTACGCGGAGTAGTATCGCCGAACCCCCGAATGACCGTGATCGGACAGAGTCACGAGGACGTCCGGCACTCCGGAGAGCCGGCCGGAGGCGTCGGGTCGTTCATTTGTCAGGGGTGCTCTTTCCCCGTCAGCTTCGAGCCCGCTGACGCGCTGCCGGAGTGTCCCAACTGCGGCGGCACCGATTTCCGCCGCGCCTCCATGTTCGAGCAGCCCACCCTGCGCAGCCTTCCCGCGATCGCCCGGCCGACTACCAAGCCGTCCGACTGGCTCGAGGGCGTGCGTGGGTCGATCACGGAAGCGGGCAAGTACTTGGCCCTGTTCGCCGACGGCCGCACCCAGGTGATCGAGCTCGACACCGGCTGGTCCCGCATCGGGCGTAGTCGCTCGGCCGACATTCGGCTGGACGATCCGACCGTCTCCAGGCGGCACGCCGTGGTCGTCCAGACGCCCGAGGGCGAGCTCCGGGTGCTCGACGACCGCTCGATGAACGGAATCTGCGTGAACGGGGAACCCGTCGATTGGAGCCCGCTCTGCGACGGCGACGAGCTGCAGGTCGGGCGCTACACCCTCAGCGTGATCGAGAGCGAGGGCTCCGCCGTCTAGTCAGGTGAGCCGACGGCCGCGAGCGCGTCGTCGACCGCCGGGTCGATCGGAACCGACTCCTCGATGGAGACGGCCGAGAGCACCTCGCCGACGAAGGACCGCGGCGGCACCACCAGCCTGAATTCCTGGCGGCGATTCCGCAGCCGGGCCGCGGCGTCGAAGATCAGGCTGATCCCGGAGCTGTCGATGTAGCTCGTGTTCGTCAGGTCGAGGACGACGGCGCGGACGTCGTTGGAGAGCGTCTCCAGGAGCTCCTCGCTGAGGTCCCCCACGTTGGATGCGTCGACCTCTCCGGCGACCTGGGCGAGCTCCACGTCACCGTCCCGCTGGAACGAGAGACGCGCGAGATCGGGCATCATCGTGGCCGCTCCCCAAGTCTTCGGCTGAGCACGACGGTGGTTCCTTTCTCCCCGGTTTCGATCGCGACATCATCGATGAATTCGCGCATCACGGGGATGCCTCGGCCGCGGTTCTCTCCACGCGGCTCCCGCCAGCTGCCACGATCGCTGATCGTCACCGCCGCGATCCCGTCCTCCAGGTCCGCGCGCATCCCGATCGTCTCGTCGGTCGGGCCATAGGCGTGCTCGATGCTGTTTGCACACGCCTCGCTGACCGCGATCGCGAAGGCGGCGCAGTCGTCGTCCGTGCCACCGTTCGCGGCCACCCAGCGGCGCACCAGGTGGCGCACCGTGGCGAGCTGCTCCGCCTGCGCCGGGAAGTTGACCTCGAGCGGCCGGTCGAACGCGACGGCGCGGATCGCAACCACCGCCACGTCGTCGCTCGTCTCGATGTCGCCGGTGAGCTCCGTGATGATCGCGTCGCACCTGAGCTCGGGGTCATCGGGAGCCGCGCTGGCCGCCGCAACGAGCGCCTCCTCCCCCTCCGACAGCCGCTCGCCGCGGCGCTCGATCAGGCCGTCGGTGTAGAGGAGGAGCGTGTCGCCGGGCGCCAGCGTGACGCTCTGCTCGTCGTACTCGTACCTGGCGCCCGTGCCGAGCGGCGGGCCTCCGACCTTCGCCAGGAACTCGGACTTCCCATCGGCTCGCAGTACCAGGGGATACGGGTGACCCGCCCGGGCGAACCGGACAATTCCGCTCTCCAGGCCGAGCGTCGCGTAGATGACGGTGGCCATCCGGGAATGCTCCTGATCCGCGTAGCGAGAGAGCCTGCGGAGCACCTCGGCCGGCTCCTCGACATCCAGGGCATAGGCCCGCATCGCGCTGCGCAGCTGGCCCATGTAGGTGGCGGCACCCAGCCCATGCCCCGCGACGTCGCCGATCGAGATGCCGAGGCGGCGGAAGCCGAGCTCGATCACGTCGTACCAGTCGCCGCCCAGCGACGCCTCCTGGGCCGCCGGCAGATAGCGGGCGGCGAGCTCGAACCCCGGCAGGTCGGGCAGAGTGCGCGGGAGCAGGCTCCGCTGCAGCGCCTCCGCGATCTGGCCCTGCACGGCGAGTCTGGAGCGCTCGATCGAGAGCGCGACCCGGTCGGCCACCACCTGCAGGAGCTCCACGTCCGCCTCCCGGAAGTCGCGCGAAGTGAGCGAGCCGACGTGAAGCACGCCGATCACCTCGCCCTCGATCAACAGCGGCACACCGAGGAGAGACCGGACGTTCTTCTCGCGCATCAGCGGGTTCACCACCGTTATCGGTGAGTTGTCGAGGTCGGGGATTACGACGGGCTCGCGGGTGGCCGCGACCCTCCCCGCGAAGCCCCGGCCGATCGGGAGCCGGAAGCCGCGCTCAACCTCCTCCTCCAGGCCCTTGGCGGCGCGTGCCGCCAAGGTCTTGCCGTCGTCTTCGACGAGCAGGATGGCCGCCGTGTCCACGCGGAGGATCTCCCTGACCCTCAAGAGCAGCTCGTTGAGCAGGTCCTCGAGGTCGAGATGTGCCAGCGCCACCTCGGTGACGCGCTGCACGTCCTCGAGACGGGCGATCGCCTCCTCGGCAGTGGCCAATCCCCCGCTTTGCTGATCCTGAGTTGAGTCGGGCGTCATCTTTCCCCGGTTGGCGGTCTAGGTTCGCATGTCCGCCCGTGTGCGGGGCTGGCGAAACGCGAGCTGCAGATCCGGAAGACGCGTCGCAACCGCGCCTTCTTGGCCCCGTCGACGACGCTCACCTCGACGCCTGGGCCGCAACCGACAAGCGTCTAGTAGCAGCTACTCCGTCGAGATCGAGGGGTCCGCCTGAACCTTCTCCGGAATGATCATCAGGAAGTTGCGCCTGGAGTCGGCGGCGAGCTTCCGGACCCGCTCCGCCTCATCGGCCTGGTCGGTGAGGCGGAGCTCCTCGGCGTAGTGGCCGAGCAGGTCCTCGACGTCGAGCTGACCCTCGGCGTCGAGCTCCTCGAGCATCACCTTGGCGCCCTCCCCGAGCCGGCGCTGGATCGCGTCGCGGTCGAGATTGAGCTCGTCGATGATGCGGACGTAGACCCGCCCGCCGGTCATGCCCGCGCACGCCCACGGCCCGATGTCGCCGAGCACGATCGCGCGTCCCGAGGTCATGTACTCGAAGGCGAAGCCCTTGGCGTTGGCGCGGTCGACGATGCAGCCCTGCGAGTCGTCGAGCGGCTGCTCGGGCTCGCCGGCGAGGACGACGTCGGCGCCGGAGAGGCGGATGCAGAAGCGCGAGTCGGCGGAGCCCTGCACGAAGAGGCGGCCGCGCTGGGCACCGTAGGCGAACGATTTGCCGACCGAGCCGTTCACCCGGCGGCCGTCGGCGTTCTTCCCCTTCAGGATCGAGACGGTTCCGCCGAGCATCGTCTTGCCGACGCCGTCCTGGGCTCCGCCCTCCACGCGGCAGGTGACCCCCCACTCGTTGAAGGCACCGAAGCCCTGGCCGGCGACGCTGCCGCCGTTGAACACCAGCTCGGCGAGCTCGTCGGCCTCGGTGCCCTCGGGGGCTCCGTCGTAGATGCGGGCGCGTGCGATCGCCCCGGAGAGCTCCGTCCCGAGCACGCGGTCGTGGGCGTCGGTCCGACGCGGGAACTCCACGCTCACGCAGGAGCCGTCGAAGACCTTGTCCGCGACCGCGGCGACCTGGGCCGACGCCTCCTTCGGCGCCATCCGCAGCGGCTTGGCGCGGACCAGGCCTGCCTCCGCGCGAGCCTCCACCAGGACCTCCTCCTCCACCGGCAGGTCGATCGGCTCGAGGTCGAGGAACTCCTCGAGCGGGGTGATCAGCGGCGCGAGGTCGATCTTCTCGTGGTGGGAGATCTGCTCGAGCAGGTCGTAGCGGCCGACCAGGTCCTGGGCGCGGTCGTATCCGAGCGAGGCGACGACCTCCTTGACCTCCTCGCCCATCGCCTGGAAGAAGCGGGCGCAGCTCTCGGCCGCTGAGTCGACGGCCTGCGGGGTGAACTTCTTGAGGCCGTGCTCCTCAGCCTGCTCGACGGTCTCGATCTGGGTCGCGATGCCGACGTGGCAGGTGTCGAGCTGGCAGCCGCGGCAGATCGTGCAGCCGAGCGAGACCATCGCGAGCGTCCCGAATGCGACTCGGTTCGCCCCCATGCAGTGGAGCTTCACGACGTCGTGGGCGTGGCGGTAGCCGCCGTCGGCCCAGATCTCAACGCGGTTCCGGATCCCCGCCTCCATCAGCGCGCGGTGGACCGCCCGCGTCCCGATGTCCGAGGGCAGGCCGACGTGCCGCAGCGCGTGCTGGCGCGCCGCGCCGGTGCCGCCCTCGAAGCCGCTCAGGGTGATGATGTCGGCCCCCGCCTTGGCGATGCCGAGACCGATCGTGCCGATGTTGGGGACGACCGGGACCTTGACCGAAACCCGCAGATCAGGATTGACGGTCTTGAGCTCGTCGATCAGCTCCGCGAGGTCCTCGATCGAGTAGAGGTCGTGGTTGTTGGAGGGTGAGATCAGGTCGGTGCCGGGCGTGGCGTTCCGCGCGGCGGCGACCTTTTCGGAGACCTTCTTGCCCGGCAGGTGCCCCCCCTCGCCGGGCTTCGCGCCCTGACCGATCTTGATCTCAGCGACGTAGGAGGAGTTGAGCATCTCGGCCGAGACCCCGAAGCGGCCCGAGGCGACCTGCTGGCCGCGCCACTTGCGGTAGCGGCCGTACATGTCCTGAATCTCGCCACCCTCCCCGTTGATGCAGAGGATGTTGATCGCCTTGGCGGCCTCGGCGTAGGCGCGGAAGGCGGGCTCGGACTGCGAGCCGAAGCTCATCGAGCTGATCACGACCGGGTAGTCGTGGTGGCCGACGCCGGCATCGACGGCGGAGGGATCGACCGGGTCGCGGTCGGGTTCCTTTCGGAGGCCCATGATGTGGCGCATCGAGATCGGGCTCTGGGCCTCCAGGTCGCGGACCTTCTGCGAGTACTCGGCGAAGCCCGCGGTGCCGTTCGCCGTCGCGATCGCGGCCTTGTAGACCTTCGGATAGAAGCGGAAAGTCTTGGCGGGCTTGGACTCCTCGTCCCCGGCCAGGATCTTCTGACGCGCGTCGGTGTCGGCGTCGAGCTGCGCGAATCCCGTGCCCCCCTGATCCGACGCCGCGAACGCCTCGGTGTGGAAGATCTCGGCGAGCTCCGGCTTGATCCCGATAGACGAGAACTGGCGTGCGTAACCGCGAACCTCGTGGATCCCGATCGTCGAGATCACCTTCTCGATGCCCTTGCGCAGCGCCGAGCAGAGGTTCGCGACGTCGCTCTCGTAGTCATCTACGCAGATCACCTCGACCATCACGTAGGGGCAGACGCCGTTAGCGCCGAGGCCCAGGGCGACCATCACGTCGTGCACGTTGCGGATCGACGCCGAGCGCAGCACGATGGAGCAGCGGCGCCGCAGGTTCTCGCCCTCGCCGACCTGGAACTGCTTGAGCGCCTGGTCGACGGCGGAGGTCGCCAGGTGCGGATCGATGTAGCGGCGCTCGCCGTCATAGACCGTGCGGTCAGTGAGCACCAGCAGCTCGCAGCCCTCGCTGACTGACTTGACGGCCTCCTGCCGAAGCCGCTCGATCGCGCCCTGGGTCGTCTCGGACTCGAGCAGGGAGATGTCGATCGCCTTGGCGCGATCGCCGAAGGCGTCCCAGAGGTCCTCGAGCAGGTAGGTGCCCTGCTCGTTTGCGATCCGACGGTATGAGCTGTCGGAGAGCGGCGCGAGTGCGTGATGGCCGCCGAGGATCACGGGGAAGTTCGTCTCGATCGTCCGCGTGTCCGCCGACGGATCGCCGAGCGGTGGCCGGCGACCGAAGACCGCGCGGGTGGAGAAATGCTCGATCTCCCGCTCCCGGTCGATCGCGGGGTTGGTGACGACCGCGACCGTCTCCTTGAAGTAGTCGGCGAGGTTCTGCCGCTCCGGCGAGAGCGCGGCGAGCGGGCCGTCGTAGCCCAGTGAGCCGATCGGCTCGGCGCCGTTGTCGGCCATCTGCTGAACGAGCTTGACGTCGTCGCGCTGCCAGCCGAAACCGGCCAGCACGCGGTCCTCGACCTTGACCGGCTCCTCGGGGCCGGCGTCGGTATAGCCGGGGATCTCGGCACCCTCGAGCGGGCCGCCGCACTCGAGGGCGCGGTCGTAGGGCGCGACCTGATCGGTGCCGGTCCGCCGCAGCCAGCGCTTGCGTACCTCAACGAGCATCTCCGCATGCGGGTGGAGCGTGGCCCGCTTGCGGTCGCGATCGATCAGCACCATGTACTTCTGGCCGGGGGCCATGGGCTGCGGCTCGGAGACCATCTGCTCGACCGAGACGACGCCAGGCTCCGAGCTGAAGATGAAGTCGTGCGGGGTCTCGAGCTTCCACAGGGGCCGCAGGCCCATCGCGTCGGCGGAGAAGACGCACTCGTCGCTGTGGCGCGCGATCAAGGCGACCGGGCCCTGCGCGAACGGCCCCATCGTCTGCCGCAGGTACATGTAGAAGGAGTGGAGGTCGTCCGGAAGGGCGGCGATCTCATCGACGATCGGCGGAACCACCATCTCCATCGCCTCCGCCAGGGAGAGGTCGTGTCGGCGGACGAGCGTCTCGATCGTCCGGTTGAGGTCCTGGGAGTCGGAGTTGCCTTCGCCTATGGGCACATCGAGCATGCGCGCCTCCTGGCGGAGCTGCTCGATCGTGTTGATCTCGCCGTTGTGGCCGAGGACTCCGAAGGGCTGAACGCGCGTGAACGAGGGCCACGTGTTGGTCGAGTAGCGGTTGTGACCGAAGGCGCCGATCGTCTCCATCCGCTCGTCCGATAGGTCGGCGTAGTAGGAGCCGAGCACCTTCGGATTCCCCATCACCTTGTAGACGGCGGTCCTGCCCGAGAACGACGCGACATGGACGCCGAGCTTCTCCTCGAGCGCGATCTTCAGGTTGAACACGGTCCGGTCGGCCTCCGCGGCCTCCGGCACCAGCCCGCCGAACTGCCAGAACTGCGGCTCCTCCTCACGCGCGGTCGCGCCGAGAGCGGCCGAATCGACCGCCCCGAGCCGCTCGGCGAGGATGCGGAAGCCGGCGCCTCCGAGGAGCTCGCGCGCGCCGTGGCGGATCTTCTCCAGGTCCTGGGAGCGCTCGACGAAGACGTGAGCGACGGCAAAGGCGTCATCGAGGGCGAGGGCGGGGTTGTGACCGCCCTGGCGGATCTCCTCGGCCCAGATCTTGGTCGGGATGTCCACCTGGAGACCGCAGCCGTCTCCCTCGCCGTCCACGTTGCCGGCGCGGTGGAGCATCTTCTGCAGCGACTCGAGCGCGAGCGTGATGGGCTCGTGACTGGGCGTGGCGTCGCGCCGGACCGAGGCGTAAAGCGCACATGCGTCCTTGTCCTCGACGCTCGGCGGCGAGACGAGGGGCCGATAGGCGCGCTCAGGGGAGTAGCGCTGCCGCTCTGGGGACGAGTTCTTCAATTGAGCCTCCGGACCGCGCCTTCTTCGAGCGGGCGCGCGACGGGGTGGACCGACGGGGCGCAGAATTATAAGCAGGGCGTCGCTCGGCACTTCGCAGGCGGTTACGGCACGCCCTGGCGGTTTGCCCGCAATTTGCGGGCGGCGCGAGAGAGCCGGATGCGCCTGCTGCAGCGCTCCTTTCAGGCCCGTGAACGGTTCGAAATACTGTTTAGCGAATGCTCACAAAGCTGCTACAACGTGGCACAGAGGGGGAATGAGGAAGCTGGGGAATAGAAGCAACGAGGCAAGGATTGGACGGAGAAGGATGAAGAAGCAGGAGAGCACCGATAGGGGAGAGCAAGCGACCGGGAACTCATCCAGCCAGGGCTCCGAGACGGAGCGCTTCCGGGCGATCGCAGACGTCAGGCACAACGAGGCCGTGACCGGCGAGTCGGGGGTTCCGGCCAACATGCGGGACCACGAGCTGCGCCGCCAGATGCGCTCGCTCGAAGAGTTCTCCTGAGTCGCTGCGCTTCCGACAGCCACCGCGGATAGGGTGCCGCCGCGATGTCACTCGCGGTGATCGGCAGCGACACCTACAAGTGGCTCCTCGCCTTCCACATCCTCCTCGCGGTGGTGTGGGTCGGCAGCAACACGGCCATACAGATCTTCGTGATCCGCGCCGTACGCGCCGGCCCCGACCGGGCTTCCTACTTCGCGCGGGAGATCGAGTGGTACGGCACCCGCGTACTCGTTCCCACCTCGCTGACCCTGGTGGTGCTCGGCTTCATCCTGCTCCACGAGTCGAGCGGCGCGTACGACCTCGGCCAGGGCTGGGTGCTGTTCGGCTTCCTCGTCTGGCTGCTCTCCTTCATCACGGGAGCCGGCTATCTCGGTCCGGAGTCAGGCCGTCTCAGCAGCCTCGGGGAGGAGCGAGGCCCGGAGGACCCGGAGTATCAGCGCAGGCTGCGGCGGGTCTTCCTCGTCTCGCGGATCGAACTCCTGCTCCTGATCCTGGTGGTGCTCGACATGGCGGTCAAGCCGGGACTCTGACCAATGCCGACTAACCCCAGGGCATCTGCTCGTAGCCCGAGTCGACCGGGACGCCGATCAGCAGTGCGCGCACGTTCGCATCCGAGTTGTTCCGAATCGTGCGCTTGACCTCCGGGGCGTACCGGACGTAGGTGCCGGCTGGAGCGTCGTGCTCGGCGTCATCGCAGACGATCGTGCCCTGACCGTCGAGGATGATGAAGACCTCCTCCTGGTTGTCGCCCGTGTGGTCGTGCTCGGGGATCTGGCCACCTGGCGCGATGTCCACGACGTTGAAGCCGAAGGATTCGGCGCCGAGCGACTTGCGGGCGAGGTGCCAGGTCGCGTTTCCGCTTCCCTCCATCTCCTCGAACTCGTCGATGTTCTTGATCGTGTAGCCCTCGGCCATCTCTCCTCCTCGTTCGGGTTCCCCTTGTCCGTCCCTGCGGGCGAACATATCCTCTCCGCCCATGGGAGACGACTCGGCCGAGAGTCTCGACGAGGCCATAGGTCGTTACAACCAGGCGTGGAACGACCACGACCTCGACGCGATCATGTCGATGCATGCGCCGGACATGGTCTTCGAGAACCACACCGCGGGCGAGTCGGCTCAGGGCGACGAGGTCCGCCGCCACATCGGCGTGATCTTCGAAACCTGGCCCGACATCCACTTCGAGACGCGGCGGCTCTACGCGCGGGACGGCGTCGTCACACAGGAGTGGACCGCGAGCGCGACGCACTCGAACACGATGCGCCGCGGCGAGTTGGTCGCCGAGCCCACCGGCAAGAGAGTCGAGTGGCGTGGCGTGGATGTGATCCCTTTCGAGGGCGGTCTGGTCAAGCGCAAGGACGTGTATTCCGACTCGGTCTCGATCCTGCGCCAGGTCGGCCTGCTCGATTGATTTGCAGGAACCCGTAACTCTCGGACGTCTCCCGTCGCTTCACGCTTGGGGGAGCACCCAACTAGCTATGGAGGTGATTGCGACGTGAAAGTGAGAACGCGCAAGCTTGCCGTGTTCGCCGCCTGTCTCGGCATCGCCGGGGCGTTTCCGGTGCTGAGCTCGGCGGACAAGGGTGGCGTTCCGCATTCCCAGAAGCCCTGTAAGGCGAAGAAGAAGGCGAAGAAGCATCCGAAGCCGGAACAACAAGGGCAAGAAGTGCGGCTTCAACTTCGGTGACACGACGTCAACCACCACGACCAGCGCTCCGTCGACCACCACAACCGAGACGGAGACCACGACCACGTCGACGACGTAGTCGCCTGACCGAGCTACACGGGTGCTCCTCGCTCTGGGGAGCGCCTCGACTTCACGGCGGGCCCCGCGGCGCCTCGAGGCCGCGGGGCCCAGCCGTTTCTCAGCGCCTGTAGACGGCCCAGCCCGCCACGGCCACCGCGCAGGCCGCCAGGATCCCGGCGGCCAGCAGGCCGGCGGCAGGGCGCTCCGGATCCCCCATGATCGAGTCGCGCGCCCGCGCGGACATCACCGAGCCGGCCGAGGCGAACGACATCGCGGAGCCGGCGGACCCGAACGAGGCGACGGAGAAGGCCGAGCCCGCGGAGCCGATCGACCCGATCGAGGCGAAGGACCCCACCGAGCCGATCGAGAGGGCGGACCCTTTCGACGCGATCGAGAGTAAAGAGTCCTCCGACCAGAGCGACATCGTGCTTCCTGGCGAGTCGGTCATAACTCCGGCACGTCGGCGCCCATCGGCGAGAAGGGCACCCGCCTCACCTCCGCCCAGTCCCCTACTCGCTCGCTCAGTTCCTGCATCACCTTTCCCGTGCTCTGCCAGAAGGTCCACACCAGCACCGTCGGACCGGCGCCGGAGATCGTCGCACCGATCGCGCCCATGCGCGGCGCCTCCTGGACGATCTCCATCGAGCGCGGATAGAGATGGGCACGATGAGGCTGATGAAGGCGATCCGCGAGGCCGCGCCCGATCAGGGTGAGGTCCGACCGCTGGATCCCGAGGACGAGCTCGGCGGCGGCCGAGATGTTGGCGACGGCGTCCGCCACCGGCACGCTGTCGGGGATCGCCTTGCGGGCTTCCTCGGTCGGGACCTGGTCGCGGGGGACCACGACCACCGCCTCGACGCCTTGCGGAGGATCGAGCCGCGTCGCGGTCACCGTGCCGTCCTCGCTGGCGCAGACGACAAAGCCGCCGTAGAGGGCGGCCGCCACGTTGTCGGGATGTCCCTCGATCTCCGCGGCCTTGACGAGGACGTCCTCCGGCTCCTGCGCGAGCTCGTAGAGATGGTCGGCGGCCAGGAGACCGGCCACGATCGCCGCCGCACTCGAGCCGAGGCCGGCCGCCAGCGGGATCTGGCTGCGGATCCGAAAGGCGATCCCGTCCGCCGGACGCAGCGTCTCGAAGGCGCGCACGCAGAGGTTGGAGCGGTCGAGCGGCACGCCGAGCCCCTCGGCCTCGACCGAGAAGCTGCCCATCTCCTCCACCTCGAGCTCGAGGTGGAGGGCGAGCGCCGCCGCCAGCACGTCGTAGCCGGGGCCGAGGTTGGCCGAGGAGGCCGGCACCTTGACCAGCCTGCGTCGCGCGGTCATCGGGCCCAGGCTATCCGCCCGGAGCCACCGGTCCTAAGTCGACGAACTTCGACCTAGTCGAATACGGCCTTCTCGACTGCAGCCAACTCGGCCTTGCAGCCGGTCACTGCCGGCGCCTTGCCGAGCGCGGTGTCGGGGTCCTTCAGGCCGTGACCGGTGAGGACGCAGACGACCGACTCGGGCTTCGCCATCCCGTCGGCGACCGGCAGCCCGTGGGCGAGCAGGCCGGCGACCGACGCCGCCGATGCAGGCTCGCAGAAGACCCCCTCGCTGGAGGCGACCCAGTGGTAGGCCTCGAGGATCTGCTCGTCGCTCACCGCAGCGACCCTGCCCCGCGAGGCCGTGAAGGCGTTCATCGCCTCCTCCCAGCGAGCGGGGTTGCCGATCCGTATGGCCGAGGCGACCGTCTCGGGGTTCTCGACCGGATGGCCCTCGACCAGCGGCGCCGCCCCCTCGGCCTGAAATCCGTAGAGCACCGGCGATGCTCCGTACTCCTGGAATCCAGCCCACCAAGAGGTGACGTTGCCCGCGTTCCCGACCGGGATGGCCAGCGCCCCCGGCGCCTGCCCTAGCTCGTCGCAGGTCTCGAACGCCGCGGTCTTCTGGCCCTCGATCCGATACGGGTTGACGGAGTTGACGAGCTCGACCGGGTGCTTCCTCGCCAGCTCCCGCACGATCTCGAGCGCCTGGTCGAAGTTGCCTTCGAGGGCGATCACCCGGGCTCCGTGCATGAGCGCCTGCGCCAGCTTGCCGATCGCGATCTTGCCCTCGGGAACGATCACCGCGCCCCGCAGGCCGGCCCGGGCGGCGTAAGCGGCGCAGCTCGCCGCCGTGTTGCCGGTGGAGGCGCAGATGATCGCCTCGGCACCTGCCCCCTTCGCCCGCGAGACCGCCACGGTCATGCCGCGGTCCTTGAAGCTGCCCGTGGGGTTCGCGCCCTCGAACTTGAGATAGACCTCAGCGCCGACGCGCTCTGAGAGCCGCGGAGAGTGGATCAGCGGCGTAGAGCCCTCGTTGAGCGTGACTATCGGATCCCCATCCTCGAGGGCCAGGTGGTCCCGGTAGCGCTCGATCAGCGGGGTCGGCATCAGCCGAACTCTTCCTCGATCACCCGGATCGCACGCGGCGGCGAGCGGAGGAAATCGAGTTTCGCGATCCTCTTCAAGGCGGCGGAGAACCGCTTCTCCGAGACGGGGTGCATGACCATGATCAGCTGCGCCTCACCGCCGAGGCCCCGCTGGACGACGCTGCGCACCGAGACCCCGTTCTTGCCGAGCACCTCCGCCACCTGGGCGAGCACCCCGGGGCGGTCGTCCACCTCGAGGTGGAGGTAGAACGCCATCTCCACGTCCTTCGCGATCTTCAGCCGGGCATTCTCCTCGAACAGCGGGGAGCCGCCCCCGATCACTGAGACGACATCGCCAAGGACGGCCGAGGCGGTCTCCTGCCCGCCGGCGCCGGGCCCGGACATGGTGATCTCGGTGATCGCCGGCGACTCGACCATCACCGCGTTGAACGGCCCCTCGATCGGCGAGAGCGGATGGCCCGGGTAGAGGAAGCAGGGGAAGACCCGCACGCTGATCGCGTCGTCCCCCACCCGCTCCGCCACGCCGAGCAGCTTGAGCGACAGACCGAGCTCCTTCGCGTAGGCGAGGTCGTCGGGCTTGATCCGCTCGATGCCCTCGTAGGGGACGTCGTCGAGCTTCACCGGGACGCCGAAGGCGAGCCGCGCCAGGATCGCCATCTTCGCTGCGGCGTCCGCCCCGCCGACGTCGTCGGTCGGGTCCGCCTCGGCGTAACCCAGCTCCTGCGCCTGCGCGAGGGCCTCCTCGTAGGAGAGGCCGCCGCGCGCCATCTCGGTGAGGATGTAGTTCGTCGTCCCGTTGACGATCCCGAACACCTTCTCGATCGGGATCGCGCCGAGGCTCTCCTGGACCACCCGAATCACAGGAATCGCACCGGCCACGGCGGCCTCGAAGCGAAGCTGCGCGCCGCCCTTGCGGGCCGCCGCCACCAGCTCGGGGCCGTGCTGGGCGAGCAGCTGCTTGTTTGCGGTCACGACGTGGCGGCCGGCCTCCAGAGCGCGAGTGACGTAGTCGAGCGCCGGATCGGTCCCGCCGATCAGCTCGACGATGATCTCGCTCCGGGCCAGGATCCGCTCGAAGTCGCCGCGATTGCGTCCCAGGACGCCGCTCACCCGCGGGCGCCTGCCGGACACCTCCTCGACCATCTCGGCGCGCTCGTTGAGCAGCCTGCGGAAGGCACCGCCCACCGTGCCCTTCCCCAGGATGCCGACGTTGACGGTCTCGCCCACTACTCGTCCCGGGCCAGCAGGTCGTCCCAGGTCTCGCGGCGCACGACCACCCTCGCCTCCCCGTCGCGGCAGAAGATCACCGGCGGCCTCGGCACCCCGTTGTAGTTGTTGGCCATGGCGTAGCCATAGGCCCCCGTGGCGGGGGTCACCAGCACGTCCCCGACCCGCGGCGCGGCGAGCTCGGTGTCGCGGATCAGCACGTCCCCGGACTCGCAGTGCATGCCCGCGACCGTCGCGAGCGTGTCGGGCACCGCGGCCGCACGGTCCGCGACCACGGCCTCGTAGCGCGAGCCGTAGAGCATCGGGCGTAGGTTGTCCGACATGCCGCCGTCCACCGCCACATACGTCCGGACGCCTGGGATCTCCTTCACCGTCCCCACTCGGTAGATCGTTACCCCCGCGTTGCCGACCAGCGAGCGCCCGGGCTCCACCAGGATCCGCGGCACGGGATCGAACACCCGCTGGACCCCGCGGACCTTGACGTCGACGTAGTCCTCGATCGAAGGCGGCTCGTCGCTGTCCAGGTAGGCGATGCCCAGCCCGCCGCCGACGTTGAGCATCTCCGGCTTGAACTCGGCGGCGTCGCAGAACTCCGCGATCACCTCGATCGCCTTCACGTAGGGCTCGAGCTCGAAGATCTGGCTGCCGATGTGGGCGTGCAGGCCGACGAGCTCCAGGT
>DATFPJ010000072.1:0-4893 GCA_035264865.1 Solirubrobacterales bacterium | reverse complement strand
GACATCATCGTCGGATTCCCGGGCGAGACCGAGGAAGACTTCGAGCAGACCCTCGAGGTCGTCGACGAGGTCGGCTACGACGGGGCCTTCACCTTCATCTTCTCGCCGCGCCGCGGCACGGAGGCCGCGGAGTTCGAGGATCAGCTGCCTCATCCCGTGAAGCGCGACCGCATGGGGCGGCTGGTGGAGCTCGTCCAGCGGCGCGCACGTGAGCGCGCCGAGCGCTTCGTCGGCCGGACCGTGGAGGTCCTCGTCGAGGGACCGAGCCGCACGGACGCGTCCCGGTTGCGAGGCCGAACGCGGCACAACAAGACCGTCAACTTCGACGGAACGGCCTCTCCGGGGGAGCTCGTCGAGGTCGAGATCAGCGGCGCGACCTCGACGACCCTGAGCGGCACCGAGCGCCTCCTCTCCCGGGCCGCTTGAGGCGGCCGCGGAAGCCCCGCCCAGCAGCGGCCGCATGACGCGGGTGCTCGCCCTCTTCGGACCGACAGCCGTCGGCAAGACCGGCGTCGCCATCTCCCTCGCGGAGCGACTGCGCGAGCGCGGCGAGGATCCCGTCGCGGTCAACTGCGACTCGATCCAGGTGTACCGGGGGCTGGAGATCCTGAGCGGCGCGGCGAGCGAGGCGGAGCGGGAACGCCTCGAGCACCGCCTCCTCTCGTTCGTGGAGCCGGCCGAGGAGTTCAGCGCGGGGCGGTACGCCGAGGTGGCCCACGCGGAGATCGACTCGTTGCTCGCGGAGGGACGGCGCCCGATCGTGGTCGGAGGAACCGGTCTGTACCTGCGAGCGGCCCTCTCGAACCTCGACCTGCGACCGCCGGTCCCGCAGGAGATCCGCGATCAGGTCGAGAGGGAGATGGCGGAGCGCGGCGCGGCGGCGCTCCATGCCGAGCTCGATCCAGACCTGGCGCAGACCGTCGACCCGAATGACCGCAAGCGGATCGCGCGTCTCACGGAGCTGGCCCGGGCGGGCATCGAAGCGGCCCCGGACTCCGAGCGGCTCTGGACGGCGGAGCTCAGGCATCCCACCCTGCTGGTCGGCATCACCTTGGACCGGGAGGAGCTCGCCCGGCGCATCGACGCACGCGTGGACGAGATGATCGCTGTGGGCGCGGCGGAGGAGGTCCGCGCCGCCGCCGAGGCCGGCCCATCGCGCACCGCACGCGCGGCACTCGGCTTCGAGACGCTGCTCGCCGACATCGACGGCTCACCGTCCCAGGAGACGATCGAAGGGATCAAGGCCTCGCATCGCGCCTACGCACGGCGACAGCTCACCTGGATGCGGCGAATGGAGGGGGTGACGCTGATCGACCGGACGGGGCGCTCCGACGAGGGGGTGGCGGACGAGATCATGGCCCGCATCGGCTGAGATACTCGCGCCGTGCCCAGCGAGGTAGATATGTGGATGGTCGCCGACTTCCGAGGCGACCGATACACCCCGGCCGCGTACTTCCTGGACCGCGAGGCCGCCGATGAGGCCTTGCGCGAGGAGGCGCGATGAAATTCGAGAAGTGGACCGCTCTCGGCAACGACTACCTGATCGTCGAGGCGGCCGCGCTGCCCTGGGAGCCGACCCCCGGGCGCGTGCGCCGTCTCTGCGACCACCATTTCGGCGTCGGCTCGGACGGGGTGCTCCTGCTCGCGCCCGTCGAGGACCCGGAATACGTCGCTGAGCTGCGGATCTTCAACCCCGACGGATCGGAGGCGGAGCTCTCCGGCAACGGAGCCCGCGAGGCGGTCATGTACCTGCGCCGCTCCGGCTGGACGGACGCCGACGAGTTCAGGATCCTCACCAAGGCGGGCCCGATCACGCCCACGATCCGCTCCGAGCGCGAGTGCACCCTCGAGATGGGCGTTGCGAGCACTCGATCCGACGACTTCCCCTCGGGACCGGAAGATGGGCGCGGAGAGCTCGAGGCCGCCGGTCGCACTTGGAGCTTTCAGCACGTCTCGATCGGGAACCCGCAGTGCGCGATCGAGGTGGGCGACGAGCTTGGATCGCTCGACCTTCCGGCGATCGGCCCCGAGATCGAGCGGAGCGAGTTGTTCCCGAACCGGACCAACGTGAGCTTCTACCGCGTCGACGGCGGCCGGGTCCGCGCGCGGATCTTCGAACGCGGGGTGGGGGAGACCCTCTCGTCCGGCACCGGCGCCTCCGGGGCCGCCGTCGCCGCCCACCTGGGCGGCGCCCCGCGCGAGCTCATCGTCGAGCTCGACGGCGGGGAGCTCCTCGTCGAGATCGGGCAGGACCTCGCGGTTCGCCTCACCGGATGGGCGGAGCCGCTGTTCGCCGGGGAGCTCTCCGCTGAGCTTCTGCGGGCGCTCGAGGACCTCGACTAGCCTTTCCGGCTCGATGGCAGCACCCGCGAAGAAGCGAGGACTCGCGGCGCCCTCAGAGCGCCTGGAGGCGATGCCTCCATACATGTTCGCCGAGCTCGAGCGGCGCATCGAGGAGAAGCGGGACCAGGGCACCGACGTGATCAGCCTCGGAATCGGCGACCCCGACACGCCGACCTTCCGGTACATCGTCGAGGCGATGCGGGAGGCGGTTGGGGATCCGAGCGCCCAGCGGTACCCGAGCAACCGAGGCCGGCCGGAGTTCCGCCGTGCGTTCTCGGACTTCTATCGCCAGCGCTTCGGCGTCGAGATCGACCCGGTCAACGAGGTGATCCCGGCGATCGGCGCGAAGGAGTGCATCTACCACCTCTGCTTCGCCTTCCTCGATCCGGGCGACGTCGCCCTCTCCGCCGACCCGGGCTATCCCGTCTACACGGGAGGCCCGGTGCTGGCGGGCGCCGAGGCGCATCTCCTGCCCCTGCGGCCGGACCTGGGCTTCGTCCCGGACCTCGACGCGATCCCCGCGGAGAAGCTCGAGGCCGCCCGGCTGCTCTTCATCAACTACCCGAACAACCCGACCGGCGCCGTGGTCCCGGACGGGTTCTTCGAGCGGGTGGTCGAGCTGGCCGCGAAGCACGAGATGCTCGTCGTCCACGACAACGCCTACTCGGAGGTCACCTACGACGGTTATGTGGCCCCCAGCTTCTTGGCCACGCCCGGCGCGAGGGAGGTCGGGGTCGAGGTCTTCTCCCTCTCCAAGGGCTACAACATGACCGGCTGGCGCTGCGCGGCGATCCTCGGGAACGCCGAGGCGATCAAGACCTACTGGCGTCTGAAGACCAACGTCGACTCGGGGCTCTTCGAGGCGGTCCAGCTGGCCGGCGCCGCGGCGCTGCGCGGCCCGCGCAAGGAGGTCGAGGAGATGTGCCGGATCTACGCACGCCGCCGCGACCTGGTGGTCGAGGCTCTCCGCGACATCGGCGTTGAGGTCGAGCCGCCGAAGGGGACCATCTACATCTGGGCTCCGGTGCCCGACGGGCACACCTCAACGTCGTTCGCCGAGCTCGTCCTGGAAGAGGCGGCGGTGGTGGTCTCGCCGGGCTCGATGTATGGGCCGAGCGGGGAGGGGTTCTTCCGCATCTCCCTGACGACGCCGGACGAGCTGCTGCGGGCGGCGGTCGAGCGCCTTCGCGCGCACCTGACCTGATCCGCCCGCCGCCGGGACCGGCGTACCAGCGCGACCAAACCGCCTAGGGTGCCGCGCAGGCTCTTGGCGCAGGGGGCGAATCGGCCTTTACGCGGCGCTCAGCTAAAGGCGCCAGCGTGTGCCGCCGAAGCCTCACCTGATGAGCGAACTCGGACTGATCCTCGCCCTCGGCTGCGCCCTGATCTCGGGCGTAGCGCTGCTCTGCAAGCACAGGGGCGCCTGCGACGCGCCTGACGTCGCGATGCGAAGCCCGCTCCGCAGCGCGGGCGCTCTGTTTCGCTCGCGCTGGTGGGCGTTCGGCTTCATGCTCGCGACCCTCGGTTGGGGTCTCCACGTGGCAGCCCTCTCGATGGCACCGCTGTCGCTCGTCCAGGCGGTGATCGCCGGCGGCCTGGCGCTGCTCGCCATTCCCGCGCGCCGTTGGTTCGGCATCGCGGTCGGCACTCGAGACCTGGTCGGGCTGGCGCTCTGCGCAGGCGGACTCGGCTTCCTGGCGCTGACCGCAGGACGGGGGCACGAGACCGGCACCTTCGCTGACTCGACGATGCTCGCCTTCGAGGGTGGGACGCTCGCCCTCGTCGCCGCGCTGCTGGTCGCCTCGGCCGATCCCCGCTTCGCCGACCGGGGGTGGCTGCTGCTGGCGGTGGCCGCCGGAACCTCACTCGGCGTCTCGGACGTGGCCCTCAAGGCGCTGGCCGAGACGGTCCCCGGTTCGCCTCTCAGTGTGCTCAGCCCGTGGACCGCCCTAGCGATCGTCGGCGGCGTCGGCGGCTTCCTGGCGCTCGCGCGGGGACTGCAGCTCGGTGAGCCGGTCGCGGTGATCGTCGGCTTTTCCGCGAGCGCGACCCTGGCCGCGATCGCCGGTGGGATCGTCGTCTTCGGGGATCCACTCGGCTCGGACGCGATCGCTGTGATCGCGCGCTCCTCGGCGTTCGTCGCAGTGATCGCCGCCGCCGCCCTGCTGCCGCTCGTGCCCGAGCGTTCGGCCGAAGGCACAGTGCCTCAGCCGGTCGCCTGAGCCAGTAGCGAGGGTCTCGCGCCCTACCATCAAGGGAGTGCAGAGGAACCACAACGGACGCATGGCGGACAGCGCCGGCGTCGTCAACCCTCGCGCGCGGCAGCGCGCTCTCGCGGTCGGGATAGTCCGTCACGGGGACCATCGGGAAGACCCGCTCGCCGAGCTCAAGGAGCTGCTGCGCACCGCGGGGGTGGCGACCGCGGGCGAGCTCACGCAGGTCCGGGACGAGCCGGATCCCAACCGCTACCTCGGCCGCGGCAAGCTCGCGGAGCTGAAGCGCGTGATCGCGGCCTCGGACGCCAACCTGGTCGCCTGTGACGACGAGCTC
>DATFPJ010000071.1:0-5093 GCA_035264865.1 Solirubrobacterales bacterium | reverse complement strand
TCGACGGGCGGGGCCTCCGGCGGCGGGGCCGCCTCCTCCTCGTCGGCGAAGACCTCGTCCTCAGGCTTGCCCTCGAGCAGAGCGATGAACTCCTCGGCCTCGATCGTCTCGCGGTC
Organism: Solirubrobacterales bacterium; assembly: GCA_035264865.1. GTDB lineage: Bacteria > Actinomycetota > Thermoleophilia > Solirubrobacterales > 70-9 > DASUPK01. The sequence continues at coordinate 4,977 of DATFPJ010000071.1, read as the reverse complement.
GAGCAGGATCTTGGAGATCGTGTCGAGCTGCTCGCGGTGCTCGGAGAGGATGTCCTTGGAAGTCTGGTGCGCGTCCTCGACGATCCGGCGGACCTCGTCGTCGATCTCGCGCGCGATCTCGTCGGAGTAGTCCGGCTCGGCCGAGAACTCGCGGCCGAGGAACGGCTGAGAGCGGTCGTGGCCGAAGACACGGGGGCCAAGGCGCTCGGACATGCCGAAGCGCATCACCATCTGCTTCGCGGTCTCGGTCACCTTCTCGAGGTCGTTGGAGGCGCCGGTGGTGATCTCGCCGAAGACGATCTCCTCCGCGGCGCGGCCGCCGAGGGTCATCGCCATCGTGTCGGTGAGCTCGGCGCGGGTGGTGAGGAACTTGTCCTCGGTCGGCAGCGAGATCGTGTAACCGAGGGCCTGGCCGCGGCTGATGATCGAGACCTTGTGGACGGGATCGGTGTTCGGCAGCAGGTGGCCGACGATCGCGTGCCCCAGCTCGTGGTAGGCGGTGACCAGCCGCTCCTTCTCGGACATGACCCGGCTCTTCTTCTCCGGGCCCGCGATCACGCGCATGATCCCCTCCTCGAGCTCGAGCATGGTGATCTCGCGCTTGCTCGAGCGCGCGGTGAGCAGCGCCGCCTCGTTGATCAGGTTGGCGAGGTCGGCGCCGGTGAAGCCGGGGGTCTGACCGGCCAGCGCGTCGAGGTCGATGTTCTGGGCGAGCGGCTTGCCGCGGGTGTGGACCTCGAGGATCTGCTTGCGGCCCTTGCGGTCCGGGCGGTCGACGACGACCTGGCGGTCGAAGCGGCCGGGCCGCAGCAGCGCCGGGTCGAGGATGTCCGGCCGGTTGGTGGCGGCGATCAGGATGATGTTGTCCTTCATCTCGAAGCCGTCCATCTCGACGAGCAGCTGGTTGAGCGTCTGCTCGCGCTCGTCGTGGCCGCCGCCCATGCCGGCCCCGCGGTGGCGGCCGACCGCGTCGATCTCGTCCATGAAGATGATGCAGGGCGAGTTCTGCTTGGCCTGCTCGAAGAGGTCGCGGACTCGCGAGGCGCCGACGCCGACGAACATCTCAACGAAGTCGGATCCGGAGATCGAGAAGAAGGGGACCCCGGCCTCACCGGCGACCGCGCGGGCGAGAAGCGTCTTACCGGTGCCCGGCGGGCCGTAGAGGAGCACGCCCTTCGGAATGCGGGCGCCGAGCGACTGGAACTTCTTCGGGTTCTCGAGGAACTCCTTGATCTCGTGGAGCTCCTGGACCGCCTCGTCCACGCCGGCGACGTCCCTGAAGGTGATCTTCGGCGCGTCGACCGACATCCGCTTGGCTCGCGACTTGCCGAAGCTCATCACGCGCGAGCCGCCTCCCTGCATCTGGTTCATCAGGAAGATCCAGAAGGCGAAGAAGAGCAGGAAGGGCAGGATGTAGGTGAGCAGCGACAGCAGGCTCGAGCCGCCCTTGCCCTTGATCTCGGTCTTGACGCTGTTCTGCTGGAGGGTGTTGAGCAGCTGCGCCTGCGAGGCATCGGAGTCCGGATAGGCCTCGTCGAACGAAGTGCCGTCCTTCTGCTTGACGTTGAGGGTGTTGTCCTTCGTGTTCCAGGTGACCTCGTCGACCTGGCCGCTGGTGACCCGCGAGAGGAAGTCGTTGTAATCGGGCGTCTCGTGACCCGAGCCAGGGCTGATCAGGCGCTGGGCGAAGAATGCCAGCACAACGACGATCAGAATCGGAAAGGCAGCGCTGCGGAAGAAACGTCTCACGGTGGGGTCCCTCTGCCCGGAGTTCGTGCCGGATATGCGGCTCCCGGACTCCAGGCGAGGGTACCAGCGTTCATCTAGCGGCTTTGCGGGTTTTCCCGCAGTGCCGCGACGTAAGACAGGTTGCGATAGCGCTCGCCGTGATCGAGCCCGTAGCCGATCGCGAAGCTGTTCGGGATCTCGAAGCCGACGTAGCGCACAGGCAGATCGACCCGGCGCCGCTCCGGCTTGGTCAGCAACGCACAGACCTCGATCGACTTCGGCCCGCGGGCCTGGAGGTTGCGGAGCAGGTAGTGGAGCGTGAGCCCGGAGTCGATGATGTCCTCGACGATCAGCACGTCGCGATCGGCGATCGGCGCGTCGAGGTCCTTGAGGATCCTGACGACACCGGAGGAGTCGGTCGAGGAGCCGTAGCTCGACACCGCCATGAAGTCCAGCTCGCAGTCGATCGTCAGATGCCGCATCAGGTCGGCGAGAAACGGCACGGCGCCCTTCAGGATCGCCACGAGGAGCGGCGTGCGGCCCTCGTAGTCCCGGCTGACCTCAGCGCCGAGCTCGGCCACGCGGCGCTGCAGGTCGTCCTCCGGGACGAGCACCTCCCCGATCGCGTCCTCGCTCACCGGGTCAGTCTATTTCGGGGTATCCGGGCGTCGGGACCTGCGCCGCGCTCAGGACCGCGGACTCACCCGACCCGGGCCTGGCGGCGAACTCCTCGGAGACCGCGACCCCCGCGATCCAGGCGATCCGCTCGCCGGAGGCGACGACCGGCAGGGCGTGGCGGAGCGATCGCGGGACCTTGCGGTCGGTGAACAGGTCCTGGAGCGACTTCGAGCCGCCGAGGCCGAGCGGCCGCATCCGGTCGCCCTCCCGCCAGCTGCGTACGGTGAGCGCGTCGCCGAGCGCCGCGGGGTCGAGCACGGCCAGGTCCGGGCCCTCGGCGGGCGGCACACCGCTCTCGAGCTCCGCCCGGACCTCCCAGGCGCCGAACCGGCAGACTCCGGGAACCGTCAGCGTCGTCTCCGCCGCCTCCTCGGCGCGCCCCGCCGCGAATCGCACATGCCCGTGCTCGATCCGGGCCTCCACCCCTCCGCCGAGCTCGACCACGCCGCCCTCCGGCTCATTCGCGAGCCGCCAGATCTCCGCAGCGCGGGCGCGGCTGAGCGGCACCTGCCCGCCGGCCGTGCGCTCGGCCAGTCGGCGAAGCGCGAGCCGCCGCATGGCCGGGTCCAGAGACGCGAGGACCTCCGCCGGGATGGCCCCGGCGGCGAACGCGCCGGCTTCGGCGAGCGAGGCGGACGCCAGGCGCTCCAGCGCCTCGCTCTCCTCGATCAGCTCGGCCTGCGTCTCGGCGATGGCCGCCTCCGGATCGGAGCCGACCTCGCGGAGCACGGGCAGGACCTCGTTGCGGATCCGGTTGCGCGCGTACGCGGGCTCGGCATTGGAGGGGTCGTCGCGGAAGGGAAGCTCGGCTTCGGCGACGAGCCTGCGGACCTCCTCGCGCCCGACGGAGAGCAGCGGCCGGACAACCGATCCGCGGTGCGAGCGGAGGCCCAGCAGCGCGCGCCGTCCCGGTGAGGCGGCGAGCCGGTAGATGACGGTCTCGGCCAGGTCGGTGCGAGTGTGGCCGGTCGCGATCCAGTCGAGCCCGCGCGCGCGGCGAAGCCGCTCGGCCGCCGAGTAGCGGGCGTCGCGCGCCTGGGCCTGAACGTTGCCGCCGCCGAGAGCCGGCCGCTCGACCTCCAGCTCGATCCCGAGCCGCTCGCAGAGCTCCCGGCAGGTCTGCTCGTCGCGGTCGGAGTCGGCCCTGAGCCGATAGTTGAGATGGAGGGCGGTCACCGACTCGGGACCGAGGCCCTCGACCAGGCCGGCGGCGAGTGCCGCCGAGTCCGCGCCCCCGGAGACGAGGGCGACGCCCCGAGATCCCTCCGGCACCAGACCGCTCTCCCGCACAACGCGGGCGAGGGCCGAGAGCGCCTGCGCGACCGCCATGGCCTGATCTTAGAAAGGCCCCGACGGGCGCCCTGCCCGGACTTACCCACTTCTCCCAACATCCGAAGGTCCAGGAAGACCCCCCTGCCTCAAGGACGCCCGGCCAACAATCGGGGGATCCGTGCAGCGAACCGATGACGGATCGATGAACTCGATGTGTCGGCCGTCAAGAGGATCGTGTGCGTCGTCGCTCTGGTGTCGGCGTGGGCGCTGCTCCCCACCGCGTCCGCCGCGGCGAGCAACTGCCCGAACACCGAAGTGCAGGTCGACAACCTCTCCACCGAGGGGATGGAGAGTTCAATCGGCTGTCTGGTCAACGAGGAGCGGACCGCACACGGGCTCGCTCCCGTGCAGCCGAACAGCAGCCTGCGCGAGGCCGCCCTCAGCCACTCGAGGGAGATGGTCGTGCAGAGCTACTTCGATCACACCTCGCCGGCCGGGACGACGTTCATCGACCGGATCGAGGCGGCGGGCTATATGAGAAGCGCCCGCTCCTGGACGGTGGGCGAGAACCTGGTCTGGGGCAGCGGGCCGCTGAGCACCCCCCAGTCCCTGGTGACGGCCTGGATGAACAGCCCGCCGCACCGCGAGAACCTGTTGCGGGCCCGGTTCCGGGAGATCGGGATCGGGGCCGTGGTCGGAACGCCCGAGTCACCCAGCGACGCGAACGGGGTCACGGTCTCCAGCGAGTACGGCTACCGCGTCACCGCGAAGAAGAAGCATCGCGGCAAGGCGCGCAAGGCCCGGAAGGCGCGCCGCGCGAGCCGGCGCCACGCCAAGTAGCGCCGCCCCGATCTACTCCATCGCCGGGCGGGCTATATAGAGGGAGATCGGGTCGGGGAACCCCTTGAGCACGACTTCCCCGATCGCATCGAAGCGGAGGAAGTCCGAGTCGGCGATCGCCTTCACGACCGCCTCCGTCACCAGCACCTCGCCGCCCAGCGCCCGCGTCACCACCCGGTGCGCGAGGTTGACGTCACCGCCGAAGTAGTCGCCGTCCCGGAAGACGGCCGCCCCGTAATGGAGACCGACCCGTGGCTGCGGGCGCTCCTGGAAGAGCGCGAGGAAGCCCACCGCCCACTCCGTCAGCGTTCCCGGCTCCGGCGAGACCACCATCACCTCGTCGCCGATCGTCTTCACGATCGTCGCCTCGGAGGGAAGCGTCGCCTCGACGGTGTCTACGAAGCGCTCGATCAGGTCGAGCGCCTCCTCGTCGCCCTGCTCCTCGGTGTAGCGGGTGAA
>DATFPJ010000070.1:0-4911 GCA_035264865.1 Solirubrobacterales bacterium | reverse complement strand
CTATCCTCTCTCTGTACCAACTACAGAAATTGGACTAGCCATGAGCCTTCTTCTGATCCCACTCGACGAAGCGATCGTCTTCCCCTCGATCACGGCCACCCTGCCGGTGGACACCGGTGACGAGGACCGCGTCTTCCTGCTGCCCCGCCAGAACGACGAATTCGGCCGCATCGGCATCGTCGCCGAGGTCATCGAGCGCGGCCAGCTGCCAGGCGGCGCCCATGTCGCGACCGTGGTCGGCCTCCATCGGGGGCTGGCCGGAGCCGCACAGCCCGCCGACGGCGATCAACTGCGCGTCGAAGTCCAGGAGATCCACGACGGCCATCCCGACGACGAGCACACGCACGAGCTGATGCAGGAATACCGCGCGGTCGTCGAGGAGATCCTCGAGCTGCGCGGCGCCGACGAGCGCGTCGGCATGTTCCTGCGCTCGATCGAGGAGCCCGGGGCGCTCGCCGACACCACGGGCTACAGCCCGGACCTCTCGCGCGAGCAGAAGATCCAGCTGATCGAGACCGTGGACGTCAAGGCGCGGCTCGAGCTCGCGGTCCAGATGCAGCGCGAGCGCCTGGCCGAGCTCCAGGTCCGCCGCAAGATCCGCGACGACGTCGAGTCCGGCGCCCAGAAGCAGCAGCGCGAGTACTTCCTTCGCAAGCAGATGGAGTCCATCCGCAAGGAGCTCGGTGACGATGACGAGGATCTGATCGCGGAGTACGAGCGCAAGATCGCTGAGGCTGAGATGCCCGAGGCGGTCGCCGAGCAGGCCGAGAAGGAGCTCCGCAGGCTCGAGCGCCAGGGCGAGCAGTCGCCCGAGTCATCGATGATCCGCAGCTACCTCGACTGGCTCCTGGCGGTGCCGTGGTCGCAGCGCTCAGAGGAGCTGCTCGATCCGAAGCACACGCGCGAGGTCCTCGACGAGGACCACGCCGGCCTCGAGGACGTGAAGCGGCGCATCACGGAGTTCATCGCCGTGCAGAAGCTGCGCAAGGAGCGCCAGATCGAGGACGACAGCCGCGCGAGCGGCGCGATCCTGACGTTGGTCGGCCCTCCGGGAACCGGCAAGACCTCGATCGGCGAGTCCGTGGCCCGCTCCCTCGGCCGCGAGTTCGTGCGCCTCTCCCTCGGCGGCATCCATGACGAGGCCGAGATCCGCGGCCACCGCCGCACCTACATCGGCGCGCTGCCGGGACGAATCGTCCGCGCCCTCCGAGACGCCAAGACGATGAACCCGGTGATCCTGCTCGATGAGGTCGACAAGGTCGGAGCGGACTGGCGAGGCGATCCCTCGGCGGCGCTGCTCGAGGTCCTCGACCCCGCCCAGAACCACTCCTTCCGCGACCACTACCTCGATCTCGAGGTGGACCTCTCCCAGGTCGTCTTCCTGGCCACCGCGAACATCCTCGACACGATCCCGGCCCCCCTGCTCGACCGTATGGAGGTGATCTCCTTCGACGGCTACACGACAGAGGAGAAGCTGGCGATCGCCCGCGGCTACCTCTGGCCCCGCCAGGTGAAGCGGAACGGGCTGCGCGAGGATGAGGTCGAGGCTTCGGACGCGATCCTGCGCAAGGTGATCACGGAATACACCCGCGAGGCCGGGGTGCGGCAGCTCGAGCGCGAGCTCGGAAAGCTCCTGCGCCGCGCGGCGACCCGGATCGCCGCGGGCGAGACGGAGGCGCCAGTCGCGATCGACGCCGACGCGGTCGTCGATGCTCTCGGCCGCCAGCGCTTCTTCCAGGAGTCCGTCGAGCGCACAGCGATCCCCGGCGTGGCCACCGGATTGGCGGTCACCGGGACGGGCGGCGACGTCCTCTTCATCGAGGCCACGGCAACGGAGGGGGAGCGGGGGTTGGTCCTGACCGGCCAGCTCGGCGACGTGATGAAGGAGTCCGCCCGGATCGCGCTCTCCTACGTCAGCGCCCACACGGACGAGCTCGGCATCGACGGCGATGCCTTCAAGCGCGAGTTCCACGTGCACGTCCCGGCGGGAGCCATCCCGAAGGACGGGCCGAGCGCGGGCACCGCCATGACCACGGCGCTGGCATCGCTTCTCAGCGGACGCCCGGTGAAGCACACCATCGGGATGACCGGCGAGGTCACGCTCCAGGGCCGGGTGCTGCCGATCGGTGGCCTCAAGCAGAAGGTGCTGGCGGCGCACGCCGCCGGCCTCACCGAGGTGATCCTGCCGGAGCGCAACCGCGGCGACCTCGATGACGTCCCCGAGGAGGTCCGCGAGCAGATGACCTTCCACCCGGTGATGAGCATCGACGAGGTCCTTGACCTCGCCCTCGAGCCGGCGGCACCGGAGGCGAATGTCGGCATCGGCCAGAACGGTCACGGACCCGATGTCGCCGCGGTGTCGTAGCTGCTCGCCGGTTCCCTCCGAGCTCCGCTCAGTCGCGGAGCTGCTGGAGCGCCGCTGGACGCTGGGCACGATCTACGCCTGCTCCAGCGGCGCCGCCCGTTTCAACGAGTTCCGCCAGTCGCTGCCCGGCGTCTCCCCCACCACGCTCTCCGAGCGCCTCGAGCAGCTCGAGAAGGCCGGGATCGTCGAGCGAGAGCTGATTCCGGGCCGGCCACCCCACGCCGAGTACCGGCTGACGCCCAAGGGCCGCCGGCTCGCGACGGCGATCGGCGGGCTGCTGCGCCAGTCGGCCTAGAGCGCTCGACGTCGTCCTCAATGAAGAGGGCGCCCGAAGGCGCCCTCGATCAAGCCGGTAACTGGCGCCGTCAGGCGCTTGGAACCGTTTCGGTGTCTGGCGCCGGCGTGGTGGTCGAGGTGTACTCGAACTCCTCCTCCGCGCCGAACAGCTTGTCGAGCACCATCTTGCGCGCGTCCTCGGAGAGGATCAGGACCAGCGCCGCGCCGAGGATGGCCACCAGCAGGGCCTTTCCAAGCCCGAAGCGGCGGCCGGTCCTCCGGCCGCGCAGCTGCTGTGAGGCATCCCGAAGCGACTCGGCCGCCGTGCGCAGATCGCGCTGCACCTTCTTGTCGTCCATCAGCGCCTTCGCGGGGCCCTTCCCGTTCGACATCCGGGCATAGGCGCCCTTCGCCGCCTCGAAGGCGACTCGGATGTTCTCGCGCAGCTCCTCGTCCTCGATGAGCCGACGCAGATACGGGTTGGACGCGACCGACCGGGCGGCGTCTCCGGCTTTCGCGCTTCTGCTTTGTGCCCCCATGGGTCTCCTCAGCTCGTTTTCCAGGGTGCAGACGGACTCTACCCTCTTGAGGGCACGTCCGAAAACCCGCGCGGACGCCTGGCGGCGCCAGACGCCTCACGCGGGTTTCCGGACACGCTCTGGCGCCTTTCCATCCGGCTCGAGCGCGGTTTGCAGGACGTCTCCGATGTCGTCCGCGTAGACGAACTCCAGCCCCGCCCGCTCCTGCTCCGCGATCTCCTCGACGTCTCCCTCGTTGCGATCCGGGACGATCACCTGCTTGATCCCGGCCCGCTGCGCGGCGAGCGACTTCTCCTTGAGCCCGCCGATCGGCAGCACCTGGCCGGTCAGGGTGACCTCACCGGTCATCGCCACGTCGTTGCGGACCGGGCGATTCGCGATCAGCGAGGCGAGCGCCGTCGCCATCGCCACCCCGGCCGAGGGGCCGTCCTTGGGCACCGCCCCGGCGGGCACGTGCACGTGGATGTCGTTGTTCGCGAACCAGTCATCGGGCAGGTCCGGAGCGAGCTCCTTCGCGTGGGCGCGCACCCACGAGAGCGCCGCCTGCGCGGACTCCTTCATCACGTCGCCGAGCTGACCCGTGATCGTGAGGTTGCCCGAGCCCGGGACCGCGGTCGCCTCGACGAACAGCACCTCGCCGCCGACGGGCGTCCAGGCGAGGCCGGTGGCGACGCCCGGATCCTTGGTCCGGCGGCGCTGCTCGGAGAAGAAGCGCCGCTTGCCGAGCAGCTCGCGCGCTCGCTTGGCGGAGATCCGCACCTTGCCGTCGGTGTTGCCCTCGGCCACCTGACGGGCGATCTTGCGGCAGATCGTGCCGATCGTCCGCTCCAGGTTGCGAACGCCGGCCTCGCGGGTGTACTCGTCGATCACCGCGTTCAGCGCCGGGTCGGCGAACTCGATCTGGGAGGGCCTCAGCCCGTTGGCCGCGAGCTGGCGGGGAACGAGGTACCGCTTGGCGATGTGGAGCTTCTCCTCGACCGTGTAGCCGGCGAGGTTGATCACCTCCATCCTGTCCTGGAGGGGCGGCGGGACCGTGTCGAGGATGTTCGCGGTCGCGATGAAGAGGACCTCGGAGAGGTCGAATGGCAGGTCGAGGTAGTGATCGCGGAAGGTCGAGTTCTGCGCCGGATCGAGGACCTCGAGCATCGCGCTGGAGGGATCGCCGCGGAAGTCCGCGCCCATCTTGTCGATCTCATCGATCATGAAGACGGGGTTCCTGGTCCCGGCGTCGCGCAGGGCCCGGATGATCGTGCCGGGGAGCGCGCCGATGTAGGTCCGGCGATGGCCGCGGATCTCCGCCTCGTCGCGGACGCCGCCGACCGAGATGCGCTCGAACTCGCGCCCGAGGGCACGGGCGATCGAGCGCCCCAGGCTGGTCTTGCCGACGCCGGGCGGGCCGACGAAGCAGAGAATCGGCCCCGGCGAGTCGGGGTTCAGCTTGCGGACGGCGAGGTACTCGAGGATGCGGTCCTTGACCTCCTCGAGGTCGTAGTGGTCCTCATCCAGCACCTCGCGGGCATGGGAGATGTCGAGGTTGTCCTCGGTCTCCTTCGACCAGGGCAGATCGACGAGCCATTCGAGGTAGGTGCGGATGACGCCGTACTCCGCGGCGACCGGCGGCAGCTTCTCGAGCCGCGAGAGCTCGCGCTCGGCCGCCTTCTTCGCCTCCTCGGGCAGCCCCGCCTCCTCGAGGCGCTCCCGCAGCTCGTTGATCTCCGCCTGCTGCTCGTC
>DATFPJ010000069.1:0-20123 GCA_035264865.1 Solirubrobacterales bacterium | reverse complement strand
CAGCACCGCGCTGGACGCCTCGGCCATCCCGACGGCTGCGCCGCCGGCCGCCCCGCCGCCGCTCGGCAGCACCGCCAGGCAGATCGACGCCAGCGCGATGAGGAATGCCCGTCCCTTCATCCGCGGGGGGAGTGTCTCGCGCCGGGGTTCAAGGCGCAAGTGCCGCGGGAAGGCCGAGATCGGCGCCTACGTAGACTCCGAGAGCCTTGTCCGACGAGGGCCGCCGCAAGCGCTTCACCATCATCGCGACGATCCTCGGCTCCACGATCGTCTTTCTCGACGCCACGGTGGTCAACGTCGCGCTCCCGGCGATCTCCGACGACCTCAATGCCGGCCTCGCCGATCAGCAGTGGGTTGTCGAGGCATACGCCCTGGCGACCGTTTCGCTCCTCCTCGTCGGCGGCGCGCTGGGGGACCAGTTCGGGCGCCGCCGGATCTTCACGCTCGGGCTGATCGGCTTCGGGATCACCTCCATCCTGTGCGCGCTCGCTCCGTCCAGCGCATTCCTGATCGCCGCGCGTGGGCTGCAGGGGCTGACCGGCGCGCTCCTCGTGCCGGGATCGCTGGCGATCATCGCTGCGACCTTCGAGGGTGCGGAACGCGGCAAGGCGGTGGGCACCTGGACGGCGTGGACCGGCATCGCGACGGTGATCGGCCCGGCGGGCGGAGGAGCGCTCGTCGAGGCGGTCTCGTGGCGCGCGATCTTCTGGGTGAACATCCCGCTGGTCATCTTCACCGTGCTGCTGACCCGCTCCCACGTCGGCGAGAGCCTGGATCCCGAGGCGGATCGGACGATCGACTGGCCCGGAATCCTGATGTCGGCGACCGGGCTCGGCGGCGTGGTCTTCGGGTTCATCGAGCAGCCGATGGAGGGATGGAACAGCCCCGTCGTGCTGGTCCCGCTGATCGGAGGCGCCGTTCTGTTCGCGCTCTTCCTGGCGTGGGAGGCGCGCTACCGGCACTCGATGCTCGATCTCGGCCTCTTCCGCGTTCGCAACTTCGCCGTAACCAACCTGGAGACTCTGATCGTCTACTCCGGCCTGATCGGCGCCTTCTTCTTCGTCACCCTGTTCTTGCAGCAGACCGTCGGCTATTCGCCCCTCGCGGCAGGCTTCGCGACGACTCCGATCTCGCTGATCCTCTTCGCACTCTCGCCGGTCTTCGGCAAGATCGCAACGAGCACCGGTCCTCGCGTGCCGATGTGCGCCGGCCCGATCGTGGGCGGGATCGGTCTGTTGCTGATCACGCGCGTCGATGCGGACGCGAGCTACGTGGGCGACGTGCTCCCCGGCGTGATCGTCTTCGGCCTCGGCCTTTCGGCGACCGTCGCGCCACTGACGGCGACGGCGCTCAACTCGGTTGCCGAGAACCGGGTCGGCGTCGCCTCCGGGATCAACAACGCGGTCTCGCGGATCGCCGGGGTACTCGCGATCGCGATCTTCGGCGCGCTGATCGCCGGCAAGTTCGGCTCGACAGTCGACGGCAAGGTCGACTCCTCCAGCCTCTCTCCACAGGCCGAGCAGGCGATCGGCGACGCGAAGGACAACCCGCTCCAGCCGCCCTCCACCAGCAGGGTGCCGGCCGCTGAGGCCGTCCGGGTCGAAAGCGCGACCGTCGCGGGGGCCGAGGACGGCTTCCACCTGGCGATGATGACCGCGGGCACGCTGATGATCGTCGGGGGGGTGATCGCTGGGATCGGTCTGCGCAACCCGTCGCGGGAAACCGACTACGACGCTCCGCGTGCCGCCCCGGCCGGGGAGTGCGCGCACTGCCCCGATCATCTGGACGAGGCTCCAAGCCGCGAGCCCGAACGGGAGCCCGTCGCCGAGCCCGCGTAGGCTCGGCCTCCGATGGCTGAGCTCCATCCAGAGGCGCGCAGGCTGATCGAGTCGGACCGGCTCGCACACATGGTCACGCTCAACCCCGACGGGAGCCCCCAGGTCACCTGCGTCTGGGTCGGGATGGACGGCGACGAGATCGTCACAGCGCACCTGCCGCGCAACCAGAAGGTCCGAAACGTCGAGCGCGACCCGCGGGTCGCGATCTCGATCGAGGGCGAGGGCATCAGCGAGGTCGGATTGCGCGAGTACCTGGTCGTCCGCGGAACCGCCCGGATCCAGGAGGGCGGGGCACCGGAGACGCTGCAGCGGCTGGCCCGCGTCTACCTCGGCCCGGATGTCAAGTTCCCGCCGATGGATGACCCGCCACCGGGATACGTGATCCGGACGACCCCGGAGCGCATCGGTGGCGTCGGGCCCTGGGCGTAGCGGCCACCAGGCCGCACCATGATGAGCGAGGGGCGTAGCCCGGAGCGGTTGTGATGTGCGGCCGCTCGTGGCCGCGATCTGATAGCGGCCACCGGGCCGCGGACTCCTAGACTCCCGCCGCAATGCGGATCTTCAGCGGCATCCAGCCGACCGGCGCCAAGCACCTCGGCAACTACATCGGGGCGATCCGCCAGTACGTCGAGGGCCAGGATCGTGGCGACCCGGCGATCTACTGCATCGTCGACCTGCACGCGCTCACCGTGCCCTGGGACCCGGCGGCGCTTCGCCGAAGCGTCTACGACACCACCGCGATCCTGCTCGCCGCCGGGCTCGATCCGGAGCGCTGCATCCTCTTCCGCCAGTCAGACGTCCGCGAGCACGCCGAGCTCACCTGGTACCTGGCGGCGATGACTGCACACGGCGACCTCAATCGGATGACCCAGTTCAAGGAGAAGTCCGCCAAGCAGCGCGAGCTGGTCTCCGCGGGGCTCTTCTTCTATCCGGTGCTGATGGCCGCCGACGTGCTCGCCTACAAGGCCCAGGAGGTGCCGGTGGGAGACGACCAGCGCCAGCACGTCGAGCTGATGCGTGAGATCGCCCGCCGCTTCAACGAGCGCTTCGGGTCGATCCTGATGGTGCCCGAGTACCGCATCCCCGAGGTCGGGGCGCGAATCATGGACCTCCAGGAGCCGACCAACAAGATGTCGACCACCGGTGGCACCGAGGCGGGGACGGTGATGGTGCTGGACGACCCGAAGACCGTCACCAAGAAGATCAAGAGCGCCGTCACGGACTCGGGCACCGAGGTCAAGCGCGGTGAGGGCAAGGAGGGGATCGCGAACCTGATCGAGATCCTGGCGGTCGCCCGCGGAATCTCCGAGGAGGACGTGGAGCGCGAGTTCGACGGCTCCGGCTACGGGGACTTCAAGGCCGCGGTGGCGGAGGCGGTGGTCGATTACCTGGCGCCGGTCCGGGAGCGCTACGAGGAGCTCCGGCCGGCCGAGGCGGCCCTCGAGCAGACGCTCACCTCAGGCGCGGAGAAGGCCCGCGAGATCGCCTCCGTGACCCTCACCGAGGTGCGCTCGGCGATCGGTGTCGGCCCCACCTGAGGACGGAAGCGGGCCACTACCTGGCGGGACAGGTCCTGACCGGCCTCTACTGTTTCGCGCGTGACCTCGGTCTCCGAGCTCGATCTCGACCTGGACGTGTTCCAGGGTCCGTTCGACCTCCTGCTCGCCGTGCTGCTGCGCGAGGAGATCTCGCTCTCGGAGGTTCCCCTTGGCGAGATCGTCATCTCCTACATCGACCACCTGGGCGAGACCGGGGACCTCGATCTGGAGGCGGTGACGGAGTTCCTGGTCTTGATCGCCGCGCTCTGCGAGCTCAAGTCGAGGCTGCTGCTGCCGCATGAGGAGGGCGAGGAGGAGCTCGGTCCCCAGGAGGCGGCCGACGAGCTGCTCGCCCGGATGCTCGAGTACCGGCGCTACAGCGAGGCGGCCGCGATGCTGCACGGGCGGCTCGAGCGCGAGGGTGGGTTCATGTACCGCTCCGCGCCCCTGCCGGCGGAGCTCCGCCGGGCAGCCTTGGATGCCGCGGCCCAGGTCTACGAGCCTGAGCGAATCGGCGTGGCGCTGGGCGACCTCCTGACGATCCCGCCGCCCCCCGACACCCGCCACATCCGGAGCACCGTGTCCTTGCAGCGCCGGCTCGGCGTGGTCCGTGACCTGCTGCGGTCGCGCAAGACGCTCGACTTCGACGACGCCTTCGGATCGGAGGACCGCTTCACCCAGGCGGTGACCCTCTTCGCGCTGCTCGAGCTCCATCGCCGCGGCGAGGCCACCTGGACGCAGAAGGAGACCTTCGGACGAATCGAGGTGCACGCGCCATGACAACCGATGGGCTGACCCAGACGATCGAGGCGCTGCTCTTCCTCTCACCCGATCCCGTCGCGGCCGCGGAGCTGGCGGAGGCGATCGAGGTCGAGGAGGACGCGGTGGCCGGCGCGCTCGAGGAACTGGAGCGCTCCCTCGCGGCCGACGGGCGCGGAGTCCTGCTGCGCCGCGTCGCCGGCGGGTACACCCTCGCCGCAGTTCCCCAGGCGGAGGCGTCGGCGCGCCGGCTCCTCGCGAAGCCGCGGACGCCGCCCCTGACTCAGGCGCAGGCGGAGGTGCTGGCGATCGTGGCCTACCTGCAGCCCGTCTCGCGGCCCGAGATCGCGCGGATCCGGGGCGTGTCCTCGGACTCCGCCGTCGCCAGCCTGACCGAGCGCGGGATGATCGAGGAGCGCGGCCGCACCCAGTTCGGCGCCGTCACCTACGGGACCACGCCGCTCTTCGAGAAGCTCTTCGGCCTCTCCGGGCTCGACGCGTTGCCCGACCCCGTGCAGTTCGACCCGACGCCGGAGGACGAGCGCGAGCTGCGCGAGCGCCTGCTGAAGGCGGGTGAGCAGCGGGTCGAGTGAGGCCCGGCTTCGCAGCCGCGGTCGCGCTCGTTGCGCTCGCGGCGGGAAGCGTGGAACAGGGCGCCCTGGCCGGAGGCAGCGCCGGGACCGCGAGCGAGCGCGTGATCGTCGGCCGGTCGGTGCAGAAGCGCCCGATCACCGCCGTCCAGGTGGGGGATCCTGCCGGAGCACGTGTCGTGCTCCTGGTCGGCGTCATCCATGGAGACGAGAGGGCCGGTCTCCGGATCGTCCGCACCGCGAAGCGCGAGGCCGCCGCTGACCCCGGCTCGCTGGCGGGGACGCAACTCTGGGTGATCGCAACGGTTAACCCCGATGGGCTGAGGGCACACACGCGCAAGAACGCCCGCGGCGTGGACCTCAACCGCAACTTCCCCTACCGATGGCACGACGACGTTTCCCACTCGAGCGGCTACTACCCGGGCCCGCGACCTGCGTCCGAGCCCGAGACGCGCGCCTTGACCGCATTCGCGGAGCGGATTCGGCCCGATCTGTCGATCTGGTACCACCAGCCCTGGGGAGCGGTGCTGGCGTGTCGGGGCAGGCCGCACATCGCCGCTCACTACGCGAAGCTGGTCGGCATGCGCACGAGCTGCCGCGGCAAGGGGCTGAGGGGAACCGCGATCAGCTGGGAGACGCACGCCTTCCCGGGAAGCGCGGCCTTCGTGGTGGAGATGCCGGGCGGCTCGATTGCCGCAGCGACGGCGGTGCGGCAGGCGCGCGGGGCCCTTGCCGTCGCGGAGGGACACTGAGATGAGCCGCCTCGTCGCCGCGTTCGCTGCGCTCGCGTTTCTGATCGCCGCTGGGGCCGCGAGCGCCGGGGCCGGCGCCTCGCCGGAGACCGGCGCCCGGACCGCGGCCGCCAAGCCGCCGATCACCAAGAAGCTGATCCCGTACCCGAAGCACCGCAAGCGTGAGATGGCGGCCTACTCGAAGCGCCACTACGCGCAGTACAAGTGGAGGCTCAACAACCCGCAGCTGATCGTCGAGCACAACGCGGAGGCCGGCAGCATCTCGTCGATCTTCAACACCTTCCGGCCCGACCGGCCCGACGTCGAGTTCCACGAGCTGCCGGGGGTCTGCTCGCACTTCGCCGTCTCGGCGGGCGGCGGGATCTACAAGTTCGTCCCGGTCTCGATTCGCTGTCGGCACACCGTCGGGCTCAACTGGACCGCGATCGGGATCGAGCACGTCGGCTTCTCCGACCACGACATCCTCAACCGTCCGGCGCAGCTCAAGGCATCGCTGCGTCTGACGCAGTGGCTGCGCTGCCGGTTCGGCATCCCGATCAGCCAGGTGATCGGCCACAACGAGAGCCTCTCCTCGCCCTTCTACAAGGAGCTCGACCCCCGCTTCAAGGGTCAGACGCACGGCGATTGGAACCACGCGGACATGAACGTCTACCGCGCGGACTTGTCAAAGCTCGGCGAGTGCTGAGAGACTCGCGCCGCTCCGCAATTCCGCGGGGCTCCAGTAGGGGGAAGAGGAGGAGAGATGGGAAGGATCAGTAGGTGGTTCCCGCCGTTCTGCGGGGTGATCGCGGTCTTGCTCGCCGTCGCTGTTTCGATTCTGATCGGACAGGGACAGGACGCGACGGACAAGACGGCTCAGGAGATCTCGACCTACTACCAGGATCACGAGACGCGACACGTGATCGGGTCGATCCTGATCGCGTTCGTGGCGATCTTCGTCCTCTACTTCGGCGGCTGGCTCCGAAGGGTGCTGCGTGACGCCGAGGGACCGGACGGGATCCTGTCCGCGGTCGCCTTCGGCGGGGCCATCACCTTCGCGGCGGGAGCGGCGGTCGCGGGTTCGATTCACTGGGCCCTCGCCGAGCTCGCCGACGACATCGATCCGATCGCTCTCCAGGCGATCAACGGGATTGACTTCGACATGTTCCTGTTCTTCCCGGTCGGCCTTGGGACGATGGTGGTCGCCGCCGGCATCTCCGGCGTCAGGCACGGGGCGATGCCCAGATGGTTCGCATGGACCGGTGTGGTCCTCGGTCTGCTCGGCTACACGCCAGGGTTCTTCATCGTCTGGTTCCTGGTCCCGCTGGGCCCCCTCTGGATCGTCGTGCTCGCCGTCATGGGCATGCGCGGAAGCGTGGGCAACCGGGCCGCGCCGGCGACGGCGTGAGCCAGCGGCGGAGTGGCGGCCGAGCGGCCGCCGCTCCGCCCGCTCGGCTTCAATCAGCGGCGTGCGGCTCGCCAAGTACCTCGCCCATGCCGGCGTCGCCTCTAGGCGCGCCGCGGAGCGGCTGATCGCGGACGGCAAGGTTCGGGTGGCGGGCGAGGTCGTCACCGACCCCGCCCGGGACGTCGACGAAGCCTCGGGAGTGGAGGTCAGCGGCCGGCCGGTGGCGCCCGAGCCGCGCGAGGTCTGGGCCGTGAACAAGCCGGCGGGCGTCGTCTCCACGGCGCGCGAGCCGGGGAGCCGAAGCGCCGTCACCGAGCTGGTCACCTCCGAGCGCCGGCTCTACCCGGTCGGCCGCCTCGACGCCGACTCGACCGGGCTGATCCTGCTCACGAACGACGGCGAGCTGGCCAACCGGCTCACGCATCCGCGTTACGGGGTGCCCAAGACCTACCGGGTGAGGCTGTCGCGTCCTCCCTCGGAGGGCGACCTGGAGCGGCTGCGCAGGGGCGTCCGGCTGGAGGACGGGACGACGGCGCCGGCCGAGGTGTCACGTCTGCGGGAGCGCGAGCTCGAGGTGACGATTCGCGAGGGCCGCAAGCGCCAGGTGAGGCGGATGGTGGAGGCGATCGGCAACGAGGTCGAGTCGCTCACGCGCATTCGCATCGGGCCGCTCGGGCTCGGAGAGCTCCGCCGCGGCGAGGCACGCCGGCTCGAGGAGGGAGAGGTCGCCGCGCTCTGGAAAGATTCCGCGCCATGACTGTAGGTGGACGGCAGCGGACGCGAAGCGGAGCAGCCGGCGTTGAATTGAGGCTGTGGGCCGTGCGAGGCGCCACCAAGGCCGGCAGCAACGACCCCGAGGCGATCGTGCACGCCACCGAGGAGCTGGTGCGCGAGCTCCTGGAACGCAACGAGCTCGAGCCTGACCGGATGGTGAGCTGCATCTTCACCTCAACGCACGACCTCAATGCCGAGTTTCCGGCCGTCGCCGCCCGCAACCTGGGGCTGGACTCCATTCCACTCCTCTGCGCCCGCGAGATCGACGTCCCGGGCGCGATGCCGTCCGTGATCCGCGCCCTGGTGCACTACTACGCCCCGATGGACCACAAGCCCGCCCACACCTACCTCGGCGAGGCGCAGGAGCTCCGCTCCGACCTGAAGGCGGCCCAGTAGGCCTTGCACCAGATCCGTGACGCAACTCCGGACGATGCCGAGGCGATCGCGAACATCAACGCGGCGGGGTGGAGGGCGGCCTACGTCGGCCTGATCGACCGGGACCGGCTCGCCAACCTCCCGGTCAAGGTCTGGGTCCGCGAGATCAAGGTGAACCTCACCGAGCTCTCGCCGGACTCGTTCAGCATCGTCGCCGAGACGGAGGGGCGAGTGAGCGGGTCGTGTTTCGTTCTCGGGACGGCCCGCGACGGCGACCTGCCGGACGACGTCGCCGAGCTCGTCGCGATCTACGTCGATCCGCACCGCTGGCGCCAGGGCGTCGGCACCGCTCTGCTCCGCGAGGCGATGGAGCGCTGCAGGCGCGAGGGGAGGTCGGAGATGTCCCTCTGGACGCTGAGCGGCAACCACGGCGCGCAGGCCTTCTACGAGCGGCACGGCTTCGAGCCCGACGGGAACGAGCAGATCCACCCTCTGGCGCGTGCGCCCGCGCTCAGGATGCGTCGACCGCTCGGCTGAGCGCCGCTCGGTAACAATCCCTCTCCATGGCCGTCACGTTCGCCGAAAAGCTGGCGCGGATCCCCCACTACGAGCCGGGCACCTCGCTCGACGACGCCAGGGCACGCGCCGAGACCGATGACGCCATCAAGCTCGCCTCCAACGAGTCGCCCTTCCCGCCGCACCCCGCGGTGATCGAGGCGATCTCCCGGGCCGCGGCGGATGTGAACCGCTACCCGGATCCGGACGCGCGGGCGTTGCGTCGTGCGATCGCCGATCACCACGAGACCGACCCGGCGCGGATCGCCGTCTCCAATGGCTCCTGCGAGATCCTGCTCGCGGCAGCCCTGGCGCTCTGCGAGCCCGGCGACGAGATCCTCTTTGCCTGGCCCTCGTTCTCGATCTATCCCTACCTCGCGCCACTGTGCGGCGCCCGGGAGATCCGAGTTCCCCTGGGCGAGGGTTACGTCCACGACCTCGACGCGATGCTCGAGGAAGTCACCGCGGCGACCCAGCTGCTGATCGTCTGCAACCCGAACAACCCGACGGGGACGCACATCCCGGCAGAGCGGATTGCCGCCTTCGTCGAGAGCGTCCCCTCGCGAACGACGGTCATCCTCGACGAGGCCTACATCGAGTACCAGACGAATGACGATCCGGACACGACGCTGGACCTACTCGCGAAGCACCCGAACGTCGTCCTGCTGCGCACCTTCAGCAAGTGCCACGGGCTCGCGGGGCTTCGTGTCGGCTACGCGCTCTGCTCGCCGCAGTTCCGCGCCGCCGTCGACGCGGTCCGCCAGCCGTTCAGCGTCAACAGCCTCGCCCAGGCCGCGGCGACGGAGGCGATCCGCCACCAGGACGACGTCGCCGACCGCGTTGAGAGGAACCTGATCGAGCGGGTCTTCGTCGAGGAAGCGCTGCGGGAGATGGGCTTCGAGGCGGCCGAGTCGGAGGCGAACTTCTCCTGGTTCTCACTCGGCGACCTCGACGAGGGCGAGGTCGTCGAGTCGCTGGCGAAGTCCGGCGTCGCCGTCCGGCCCGGCACCCCGCTCGGCGGTCCGGGCCACCTCCGCGTCACCTACGGCACCCACGCCGAGAACCAGCGCTTCCTCGAGGCGCTCCGCGCCGCGGCGAACTGAATCCTTCGACAGCGCCTCTGCGGTCTGCTTCAATTGTCCGCGCATGCAGCACGGCACGCAGATCGCTTCACCTTCGAGCCGCTTCGCGGTTCCTCAGCGTGCCTACTTCTACTTCTGGCGATTTACCTAGGCGTCCGGCCCGCGGCTGCCGATAGCCGCAGACGCTGAAGCACCACCCGCCGGGCGCCGTCTCATCCGTAGTCGCTGCACGGGCGACACTCAAGGAATCTTCGCCAGACCAGTAGAAAGAGAAGGAAAGACAGGATGAATTTCGAGATGAAGGAGCTTCCCAGAGAGCAGGCGGACCGCGTGCGCGACCAGCGGATCGAGCGCGTGGTCGAGCTGGTCGCGCCGGCGGAGATGCTGGCGGACCTCCCGCTGGGCCCGGATCGGGAGGACGCCGTGCTACGCCACCGCGAGGAGGTCCGGTCCGTCCTCGACCGAGAGGACGACCGTCTGCTCGTCGTCGTCGGCCCGTGCAGCGTCCACGATCCCGATGCGGCCCTCGACTACGCGCAGCGGCTCAGCGCCCGGGCGGCTGAGCTCGGCGACGAGCTCTGCGTTGCGATGCGCGTCTACTTCGAGAAGCCCCGGACCACCACCGGCTGGAAGGGGTTGATCAACGATCCGCACCTGGACGGCTCGCGGGACGTGAACGTGGGGCTGCACACCGCCCGGCGCCTCCTGCTCGAGGTGACTGACCTGGGCCTCGCGATCGGCTGCGAGTTCCTCGACCCCATCACCCCGCAGTACATCTCCGATGTGGTCGCCTGGGGCGCGATCGGCGCCCGCACGACGGAGAGCCAGATCCACCGCCAGCTCGCCTCCGGCCTCTCGATGCCTGTCGGCTTCAAGAACGGCACCGCCGGCAGCATCAAGCTCGCCGTGGACGCCGTGCGGGCGGCGGCCGCTCCACATGCCTTCGCCGGGGTCGACGTCAGCGGGACGCCGGCGATCCTCTACACCGAGGGCAACCCGGACTGCCACGTGATCCTCCGGGGCGGCAAGGGAGCACCGAACTACGACGAGGACTCGGTGTCCGAGGCGCTCACACAGCTCCGGGCCGCCGAGCTCACCGAGCGGGTGGTGATCGACGCCTCTCACGACAACAGCGGCAAGGACCACGAGCGCCAGCCGGTCGTCGTCAGCGAGGTCGCCGATCAGATCGCGGCCGGCAACTCCGCGATCGTCGGCGTGATGATGGAGTCCTTCCTCGTCGCGGGGCGCCAGGACTTGGAATCGGACGGCGACCTGATCTACGGCCAGTCGATCACCGACGCCTGCATGGACTGGGACACCACGGTCCTCACGCTGGACCGCCTCGCCTCGGCGGTGCGGAAGCGGCGCGAGACCGCGCTGACCTAGGGTCTCGCCATGCGAATCGCCGTCCTCGGCGTGGGCCTGATCGGGGGCTCGATCGGGCTCGCCGCGCGCGAGAGGCTGGACGCCGAGGTGACGGGGTTCGATCCCGATCGCGAACTGCTGGAGCGGGCACGCGAGCTCGGCGCAGTCGATTCGTCGGCGGGCAGCGTCGCCGAGGCCGTGCGGGGAGCCGAGCTCGTCTTCTGCGCCGCACCGGTGATGGCGCTGCCCGGGCTGGCGGCGGAGGCTCTGGATGCGGTCGGCGAGGACTGCGCGGTCACCGACGTCGGCTCGGTGAAGCGGGACGTGATCGCGGCGCTCGGCTCGGAGGGCCGCTTCATCGGCGGACATCCGCTTGCCGGAGCCGAGACCTCCGGCGTGGAGAACGCCCGCGCCGACCTCTTCGAGGGGGCCCGCTGGTACCTGACACCCACGCAGAACACCGTCGGCCTGCTCTACGACCGGTTGCAGCGGGCGCTCGCCGACCTGGGGGCCCGGCCGCAGGCGATCGAAGCGGAGACCCACGACCGGGTGATGGCGACGATCAGCCACCTCCCACACATCGTCGCCAACGTGCTGGTCAGCCAGGCCGCGACCGCGCTCAGCGAGGAGGCCGAGCACCTCCCGGAGGTCGGCCCGAGCTTCCGCGACGCGACCCGGGTGGCCGGCGCGAACCCGGCGATCTGGGGCGACATCTTCGCCGGCAACCGAGAGGCGGTTGCGGCCGAGATCGATGCCGCCGTCGCCCGGCTGCAGGACGCCGCCGAGCTGCTGCGCGCCGGCGACCGCGACGCCGTCACCACCTGGCACGAGCGCGCGGGCGGGCGCCGCCGCGAGCTGATCGAGACCGAGATCGCCGGCGGCCCGCTCCATCAGCTTCGCGTGAGGGTGCCGAACCGCCCGGGCATCGTCGCCGAGGTCGCTCTCGAGCTCGGCCGCGCCGGGGTCAACATCGAGGACATGGCCCTGTACCCGGCCGCGGACATGACCTCCGGCGCGATCTCGCTCTACATCGCGGGTGACGAGGAGACTGACCGGGCCGAGCAGCTGGTGCGGGACCTCGGCCACGACGTCTCCCGCGCGGAATGAGCACGGCGAGGTTCGAGCCGGCCGGGTCGCTGCGCGGAGAGCTCCGCCCGCCGCCCGACAAGTCCGTCTCCCATCGCGCGGCCCTGATCGGGGCGATGGCCGAGGGACCCACCAGGGTCACCGGCTACCTGGACTCGGCGGACACCCGCGCCACGCTGCGCGCGGTCGCGGCGGTGGGCGCGGAGGTCCGCGAGGGCGCGAGCGACGACCACGGCGGGTTCTTCGTCGAGGTCGAGGGGGTCGGCCTGCGCTCCGCGAAGTCCGCCGAGATCGACGTCGGCAATGCCGGCACCCTCCTCCGGATCATGCCCGGCTGGCTCGCGGGCCAGGCCGACGGGGAGTGGGTGCTGGACGGCGACGATTCGATCCGTCGGCGCCCCGTCGATCGCATCGCCGACCCGCTCGCCCTGATGGGCGCCGATGTCGAGTGCCGAGACGGGCGCCTGCCCCCGCTCCGCCTGCGCGGCTCCTCACTGCGCGGCATCGATTACGAGATGCCGGTCGCGAGCGCTCAGGTGAAGTCCTGTCTTCTGCTGGCCGGCCTGCTCGCCGAGGGGGAGACCAGGGTGACCGAACCGCTCACCACGCGCGACCACACCGAGCGCATGCTGGCGGCGATGGGCGCCTCGATCACCCGCGAGGGCCAGCGCCTCACCATCGCCCCGGCCACCCGGCTCGAGGCGGGCGACATTCCGGTGCCGGGCGACTTCTCCTCGGCCGCGTTCTTCCTGGTCGCCGCCCTGCTCGTCGCCGACAGCGAGCTGAGCCTGCGGGAGGTCGGGATCAATCGCAATCGGATCGGGCTGCTCTCGATCCTCTCCCGGATGGGCGTCGAGATGGGAGGCGCGCACGAGAGCGGTCGAGCCGTGACCGTCCACGAGATCCGCGAGCCGGGTCCCGAGCCGATCGCGACGCTCCACGTGCGCGACGCTGCGCTGCACGGGACGACCGTCGCGGGCGAGGACGTCCCGGCCGCGATCGACGAGCTGCCGCTCGTCGGTCTGCTCGGCTGCTTCGCCGAGGGCGAGACCGTCGTCGAGGGGGCGGCGGAGCTGAGGACGAAGGAATCGGACCGGATCGCGGGGATCGCCGACGGGCTCGCGGGCCTCGGGGCGGAGATCGAAGCGCGCCCCGACGGCTTCGCCGTGCGAGGGACCGGCGGCCTGCGAGGCGGCCGGCTCGATGCGCGCGGCGATCACCGTCTGGCGATGGCCGGCGCAGTTGCCGGCCTCGCGTCGCGAGAGGGCGTCGAGGTGGACGGCTTCGAAGCCGTCGAGGTGAGCTACCCCGGCTTCGAGCGGGACCTGCGCGCCCTAGTCGGCTGAGGCCTGTCCCGCCCGCTGCGACGGATGGCCGTCGCCCGGCCACGGTGAGAGCACCAGCAGGAGCCGCGAGTCCTCGAGCGCGGTCACCTCGTGCCGCTCCGCGGGATCGAAGATCGCCAGAAGCCCTGCGGGACCCTCGGCGTCATCCCCGTCGGGGGTGGTGATCCCGACCAGACCGTCGATCACCAGCACCCAAGTCCGCTCGTGGACCTGGTGCTCTTGCAGCTGCTCCCCCTTCGGGAGATTGATCACGATCGCGCGGCCTTCCGACTCCGAGTCGAGGACCTGCGGCTGGTGGGGCTCCACCTCGAGTTCGTTCAGGTTCCAGCTCTCCATGGTCACGCGGCACTCTATATCCGGGCCCAGCGGGGAGGAAACAGCGAGGGTCCGACCTCCCCACCGGGGCAGGCCCTTAAATGGTCCCCATGGTCATCGCGATCGACGGCCCCGCAGGCGCGGGCAAGTCAACCGTGGCTCGGGGAGTCGCCAGGGCCCTCGGCTTCACCTACCTCGACTCCGGTGCGATGTATCGCGCGGTCGCGCTGGCCGCGCTCGAGCGGCGGATCGACCCTGAGGACGGTGAGCGGCTCGGCGAGATGGCCTGGGACCTCGACATCTCGTTCGACGGGGACACGATCCGAGTCGACGGCAAGCCGGTCGGCGGGAAGATCCGCTCGCCGGAGGTGACGATTGCGTCGTCCAAGGTCTCGGTGCATCCCCAGGTGCGCCAGGCGATGGTGAAGCGCCAGCGCGAGCTGATCGCGGCCGGGAGATATGTCGCCGAGGGGCGCGACATCGGGACGGTGGTCAGCCCTGACGCCGCGCTCAAGGTGTTCCTCACGGCGAGCGAGGACGAGCGGGCGCGCCGCAGGGCGGGGGAGACCGGCGAGCCGGTGGACGCCGTTCGCCGCGCGATTGAGGACCGCGACCAGCGGGACGCGGGTCGCGAGCACGGCGCGCTGCGAGCAGCTGACGACTCCGTGCCGCTCGACACGACGAACCTCTCCGCCGATCAGGTAGTCGAGCGGATCGTCGATCTCGCGCGCGAGAGAGGGCTTGCCTGAGATGGAGGGCGCCGAACACCCGGGGTCCCCGGCGCGGGCACTCCGCCGTCGGCGGGCGGTCGCCGTCGTGGGCTATCCGAACGCGGGGAAGAGCACGCTGATCAACCGCCTCGCCGGCAGCCGGGAAGCGGTCACCCACGCCGAGCCGGGGGTCACGCGGGACCGGCGAGCTCTGGCGTGCGAGTGGAATGGGGTGAGCTTCGACTTGGTCGACACCGGCGGGGTCGACCTCGCCGATTCGGACGAGCTCGCGCGGGCGGTGCAGGCCCAGGCCCGCGCGGCCATCGACGACGCCGAGGTGATCCTGCTGGTCGTCGACGCCCGCGCCGGCCTCGGGCCGGGCGACGCGGAGCTCGCCGACCTGCTGCGCCGCTCCGACCGCCCGGTCGTGGTCGCGGCCAACAAGATCGACCGCGCCGAGGACGAGCCGCTGGCTGCCGAGCTCAACGGGCTCGGCCTCGGTGAGCCGCTGCCCGTGTCCGGCGCCCACGGGCTCGGCAGCGGCGATCTGCTCGATCGCCTGGTCGACGAACTGCGCGCCCAGGCCCGCGACGAGCCGGTGGCCGACGAGGAGGCGCCGCCGCGGATCGCGATCCTCGGCAGGCCGAACGTCGGCAAGTCCTCGCTGCTCAATGCGCTGCTCGGATCCGAGCGGGTGATCGTCAGCGAACGGGCGGGAACGACGCGCGACCCGATCGACACCGAGGCCGAGGTCGACGGCGAGCGGGTGCTCCTGGTGGACACCGCGGGGTTGCGCCGCCGCGGCAAGATCGCCGGGACGATCGGCTACTACGCACAGCTTCGCTCCGAGCGCGCGGCCGAGCGCGCGGACGCGGCGATCGTGGTGTGCGATGCGAGTGAGGGGCTCACGACCGAGGACCTGCGAGCGGCGGAGCTGGCGATGCGGTCCGGGTGCGCGACGGTGCTGGCCATGAACAAGTGGGAGATCTCGCGGATCGACATCGACGACGTCCGAGCGCGGGCCGCGCAGAAGCTCAGGCTCCGGCCGCCCGTGATCACCTGCTCGGCACTGACGGGGCGCGGCGTGGGGCCGGCTCTGCGCGAGGCGATCAGGCTCGCCCACCGCGCGGCAGAGCGGATCCCGACCCCCGAGCTCAACAAGTTCGTCTCGAGCGTCGTCGCGGATCGCCCGCCGCCGCAGCGGCACGGGAGACGCCTGCGCATCTACTACGCGGCTCAGGTCGAGCGTCGTCCTCCGAGGTTCGCGCTCCAGGTCAACGATCGCAGACTGATCAATCGGGACTGGGCCTTCCACCTCGAAAACCGCCTGCGCGATGCATATGGGCTGCAGGGAGTCCCCCTGGTGATCGACTACGTGCCGCGCAAGAGGGATCGCAGCCGGAGCGCTCCGCGCGCGGGGCGGGTATAACCGGGGCCTCGTGGACTTCAGGAGAGGGTTCTTCAAGCGAAGGAACCCGACTAAGGAGGCCGGCGACCCGGCCGGCGGGAAGGATCCCGGCGAGGCCGCCCAGCAGGATTCCAGCGACGCCGCGACCACCCAGCAGGAACCGGAGCCGGCCGCCACCACGCCGCAGGAACCGGAGTCGGTCGGCACCACCCCGCAGGCACCGGAGCCCGCGCCCGAGCAGAAGCTGTCCAGGCGCGCCCGGCTACGCCGGCGCCTCCGCGTGCCCCGTCCGAGACGCCCCCACCTGCCTCGGCGGCAGCCGAAGATCTCCCACCCGGAGCGCCCCAGCTTCGGCCCGCTCAAGGTCCCCAAGCATCGCGCGGAGCTGCGCTTCCGCCTCGTCACCCGGATCAGAGCGATCCGCTACTGGCTCCGCGAGAAGGGCGGCACCGCTCGCCGCGGCCTGAGCAGCGCCACGGCGGCCACCGGGGCATGGTGGTCGCGCCGCTCGCGCGGCACCCGGATCCGGCTCTTCGCCGTCCTCGGGATCGTCGTCCTCTACCTGGTGATCAAGTTCATCTCGGTTCCCGGGATCCCCTGCGAGGTCTCGGCGGCGA
The DNA here is from genome assembly GCA_035264865.1 of Solirubrobacterales bacterium. Lineage (GTDB taxonomy): Bacteria > Actinomycetota > Thermoleophilia > Solirubrobacterales > 70-9 > DASUPK01. The sequence continues at coordinate 3,626 of DATFPJ010000069.1, read as the reverse complement.
AGGAGTGCGCGCCCGCCGACGACACGATCGCCTATGCCCCCGGGAACGCGCTCCTCTACGCGCACCTCACGGTCAACAGCGACAGCCATCAGTGGGAGCTGGCCGAGGACCTCCGCGACGAGCTGCCGAGCTTCGTCGCCCTGCTTCAGTCGGACACCAGCACTCTGGCGACGCCGGCGGGCCGCCCCGTGAACCTGCCGCAGGAGGTGCTGCCCTGGGCGAAGGACGATCTCGCCCTGATCGGAGTGCCGGGGCCGAAGAAGACGACCCCGGAGGCCTACGTCGTCGGAGTTGGCGACGAGCCCAAGGCGAACCGGTTCCTCGCGAGCCTCTCACCCGGCGGGCCGTCGAAGCAGCCCAAGCTCGATGGGGTGACCCTCACGGTGTATTCGAACGGCCTCGCCACCGCCCTCTCGGGGGACCAGGCGCTGTTCGGCAACGTGCTCGCCGTTCGCGGCGCCCTGGCCGCGAAGAGCGGCCGCACGCCGCAGCTCGAGGGCTCACCCCTCGACGCCGCCCGCGACGCTCTCCCCGACGTGCGGCTCGCGGAGGTCTATCTCTCGGGCGCCGGCGCGCGGCGGATGCTCGCGGGCAGGCAGGGAGGAGCGAGCCAGCTCGACACGTTCGTCGACTACGGGGCGACGTCCGCGATGGCCGCGTCGCTGCGCGTCCGCAACGACGGGGTAGAGGTCCATCTCGACAGCCGACTCGATCCCACGCTCGAGGCGCGCAGTCCCACCGTCTTCGCGACGCTGCCGCACTTCGAGCCCTCGCTCGCCGATCTGACCAGCAGTCACGCTCTGGGCTACGTCGGCGTCGGAGAGCTCGGTCCGGCGTTGAACAAGGCGATCGCGACCGCCGGCGCGGGGGCGCAGAGCCTCGCGGGCTCTCTGCGCGCCCTCGCTCAGCGACTTCAGAAGCAGGCGGGCGTCGACCCGCTCAAGGACCTGCTGCCCGCCCTCGGAGGACAGGCCGCACTGGTCGCCGAGCCGACCGAGACGGTGCCGTACGCCAGCCTGATCGTGGACGGAGTCGATGAGGCGAAGGCCAACCAGGCGCTGGCGGCGCTGGAGCGCCCGGTCCTGCGGGCGGTCGCCAGGGGCCGGCAGGTCCCGAGCTTCAACACGAGCCAGGTGGACGGCGTGACCGTGCACTCGATCTCGGTATCGCCGACCGTCGATCTCTCCTATGCGGTGTTCGACGGAAAGCTGGTCGTCTCGACGCAGCCGGAGGGCATCGAGCAGGTGCGCTCCGGCGGCGAGAGATTGGCTGACAGCAACCCCTACGAGGACGCCACAGCTCGGCTCCCTGACCAGGTCTCGGCGCTAGTCTTTCTCAATCTCGACGAGGTCTTCGGGCTCGCCCAGCGGGCCGGCCTGGCGACCGATCCCCTCTATGCCTCCCTCAGCGAAGACATCTCGCGCATCGGGTCGCTCGGCCTCGCCGTGACGGGGAGCGAGAGCGAGCTTCGCTCGCAGCTGTTCCTGGCCATCCACCACTGACAGATCGGACTATGCAAGAGCTTTCAGAGAACGAGTACCTGTTCACCTCCGAGTCGGTGACGGAGGGGCACCCCGACAAGATCTGCGACCAGATCTCGGACGGCGTGCTCGACGCGATCATGGCCGAGGATCCCGAGGGGAGGGTGGCCTGCGAGACGCTGGTGAACACCGGGCTCGTGGTCGTCTCGGGCGAGATCACGACGAGCTGCTACGTGGACATTCCGAAGGTCGCCCGCGAGACGATCCGCAAGATCGGCTACGACGATCCGCGCTACGGCTTCGACCACGAGGCCTGCGCCGTGCTCACCGCGATCGACGAGCAGTCGGCCGACATCGCGCAGGGCGTTGACAAGGGCTATGAGCAGCGCGAGGGCGAGTCTGCCGACGAGCTCGATTCCGCCGGAGCGGGCGACCAGGGGATGATGTTCGGGTACGCCACCCGCGAGACGAAGGCGTTGATGCCGATGCCGATCCAGATCGCGCATCAGCTCGCCCGCCAGCTCTCCGAGGTCCGCAAGGCAGAGGTGGTTCCGTATCTCGGCCCCGACGGCAAGACCCAGGTGACGGTCCGCTACGAGAACGACCGGCCGGTCGAGATCGCCAAGGTCCTGATCTCGACGCAGCACCGCGCGGAGGCCGGCGAGCAGATGATCCGCAACGATCTCTGGGAGCACGTCCTCGAGCCGGTGCTGCACACCGAGTACAAGGAGCTCTTCACCGAGAAGGAGCTCCTCGAGAACTTCCTCGTCAACCCGACCGGCAAGTTCGTGATCGGAGGGCCCGTTGGGGACGCGGGTCTGACGGGCCGGAAGATCATCGTCGACACGTATGGGGGCGCGGCTCGCCACGGCGGCGGGGCGTTCTCCGGCAAGGACCCCTCGAAGGTGGACCGCTCAGCGGCATATGCCGCCCGGTACGTCGCGAAGAACGTCGTCGCGGCCGGCCTGGCCGACCGCTGCGAGGTCCAGGTGGCCTACGCGATCGGCGTCGCCCATCCGGTCTCGGTGATGGTTCAGACCTTCGGCACCGGCAAGCTCTCCGACTCGCAGATCGGACGTCTGGTGCAGGAGACCTTCGATCTGCGCCCGATGGCGTTCAGGCGCTACCTCGACCTCCATCGACCGATCTTCCAGAAGACAGCCGCCTACGGCCACTTCGGGCGCGAGGACGCGGACTTCACCTGGGAGCGGACCGATCGCGCCGAGCAGCTCCGCGAGGCGGCCGGGCTAGCGACCGCCAGCTCATCCCCGTCTGGAGCGGCCGCGTAGGCGGCCGCGAGTGAGGCGGCGACGAGCGCTTGCGGTCGCGATCTGGAGGCGAAGCCGTCAGCGACCGGATTCGGGCTCGGCCTCGCCCTGGAGGCCGGTGAGGGCCGGGGTCGCCTGCTCGACCTGCTGTACGACCTGTTCGGGTTGCGCGACGCCCTCAAAGACGAAGTTGGAGTCATCGGTACCCGCGGTGTCGAAGTCGACGTTGCCGATCTGCATGATCCGCTCGTAGACGCTCTGGGTGTAGTTCACGTTCTGCACGCGCTGCAGCCGGGTCTCCTGGACCTTGCGGGCCACGATGCCGCGCTTGATGTTGAGCCGGCGGTCGCTGATCGTGTAGACGGTCGCGACCCGCTTGATGAAGCCGATCAGGATCGTGATGGCGACGATGACGGCGAAGACGAGTACCCCCGTCCCGGTGCTGACGATCAGCTTGACGATCACCCCGACGACCGCGGCGATGACGATCCCCTTCAGGTAGAAGCCGAGGATCGCCCGCCAGGACGGATGCCCCTCGTAGATCACGCGTTCGCCGGCCTGCAGGTCCACGGCGGCAGCCTAACGCGGTGACGGTCGTCCGCAGGCGGGCCTAGCCTGGCGCGGGTGCCGATCGCCAAGGTTGAGCCCCTGCTGACCACCCGGAGCGTCTCCGGGCCGTTCGACTACCGCCTGCCTGAGGCGATGCGCGACGTCGAGGTCGGCTCGGTGCTGGTCGTTCCGTTTGGTCGCCGGCGGGTTGTGGGGGTCGTCGTCGGCCTCGCCGATCGCAGCGATCTGCCGCAGAGCCGCCTCGCCGAGCCACTCGAGGCCCTGGAGGCCGGGGTGCCGCCGGAGCTGGTCGAGCTCGGACGGTGGG
>DATFPJ010000068.1:0-13882 GCA_035264865.1 Solirubrobacterales bacterium | reverse complement strand
CTCCCAGAACGGAATGGTGCAGCGCAACGCGATCGACGGGATCTCCCGGATGGGCCGCGCGACCCAGGGCGTGCGGGTGATGAACCTGAAGAAGGGCGACCGGGTCAGCGCCGTCGCGCTGGTGGTCGAGTCGGAGAACGGCAACGGGAACGGAACGGCCGCCAAGGCCGCGACGCTCGAGGATGAGGCGCCCAGCGACGCGACGGTCGCGGAGGAAGCCGCCGCGGCGGAGGCGACCGGCAACGGCGACGCGAAGGTGACGAGACGGAGCCGCGATTCCGCGCCGGCCGCGAAGCCCAAGGGAAGGTCGCCCGCGAAGCCGAAGCGCTCCGCGAAGCCCACCAGCCCGCCGAAGCGCAAGGCCACGCCTAAACCGGCACCCAAGAAGCGGAGCTCCGGCGGCAGCGCCGGCTCGGCGAAGCCGAAGCGGAAGATCAAGCCGGTTCATACCGCGACTGCGAAGCAGCGCGCCGAGGCGGAGGCGAAGAAGCGCCGGAAGCGGTAGCTCCGCCGTCCGCCGCGCGGCGGTCGCCGGCGGCTCTACATCCTCTCCCCGGGCAGGTTGCTCGCCTGTTCGATCCAGGAGACGAGCCGGCCCTCGTCGAGGTCGTCGTCTTCGTAGATGTCGAAGTAGCGCACCTCGGCGTGCTTGGACGCCTTCGGCGGCATGGGATCAAGCGAGGTCCCGCGCAGGAACTGGATCTGGACATAGTTCGTGTAGCAACGGAAGGAGAGGAACCAGCCGTCGCCTTCGTGCCCGTGCGGGTTCCCGCCGGAGAGCAGCTTCGGTTCGGATCTGGAAACCGCCACCGCCGACGAGGCTAGGCCGTGAGTAGATAAGGCTCCCAGGCCGCCGGCGTGCGCGGCGCGGCGATCCGGATGAAGACCGTGGGACCCGGCGGGCGCGGGCGGCGCCTGGGGTGCATGCGGATCTCCTGCGGGAGCCGGTTGCCCTTCTTGCGGTTGCAGGGCGCGCAGGAGGCGACGATGTTCTCCCACACCGACTCGCCGCCCCGGCTGCGAGGGATCACGTGGTCGACGGTGAGGGTCGGCTTGTTCGACCCGCAGTACTGGCAGGTCCAACCGTCGCGGGCGAGGACGGCCTTGCGGGTGATGCGGCGGCGGTGGATGTCGCGCGGCACCCGGACGAAGCTGATCAGGCGGATGACCTCCGGGCGGTCGATCCTCATCGTCTCCGAGCGGAGCACGTCGTCCCCTCGCTCGAGGACCTCGGCCTTCTCCTTCAGGATCAGGACCAGCGCTCGGCGGACGGTGCAGACGTTGAGCGGCTCGTAACTGGCGTTGAGGACCAGCACCCGCCCGCGGGTCAGGCGGCGGATGGCCGCTACCGCTACCTCGCCGTCGGCCTCCCCGTCCGGGGCACTGCCGTTGCCGTTCGTGTGGGCAGGGTCATGACCGTTGCTCGAGGCGGCGCCGTGGCCGTTCTTCGATGCCCGGCCCTTCGCCGGCCCGTCCTCGTCGGCCGCCACAAACACCGCGGCCGCGTCACGCACGGTGGCCCCGTTGCCCATGTCCCGGGCGATTGTAGTAGAGGGGTGAGCCGGCTCCGCCGAATCGGCTAGGCGCCCGGCACGCCCGGCTCGGCCGAGATCGGCCAGCTGCCGAGCACCCGGACGGTCTCCGCCTTCGATCGAAGCGCCTCGACCGCCCCGGCCAGGGGATCCTCACCGGCCGTCCCCTCGATGTCGATGAAGAACTGGTAGCGCCCCAGCCCGCGGCGGAGCGGACGCGACTCGATCCGGGTCAGGTTGATCTCGCGTGTGGAGAACACCTGGAGTGCGTCGACGAGCGCGCCGGGATGGTCCTCTCCCAGCTCGGAGAAGACGACCGAGGTCCGCCACGGCCCGGGTCCGGACGCCGTGGTCCCCTCCGGAGCGACCCAGACGAAGCGGGTGATGTTGTCGGCCTCGTCCTCGACTCCCTGCCGGAGAACGGCGGCGCCGTACAACCGCGCTGCGGCCTGGGCCCCCAGCGCAGCCCAAGGCCGATCGCCCTCCACCACGGTGCGCACAGCCTCCGCGGTGCTCGGTGCCGCCCGCACCTCCGCCTGGGGCAGGTTCTCACGCACGAAGCGCGCGCACTGCGCGCTCGCCTGCGGGTGAGAGAGCACGACCTCGATCCGCTCGAGCGGCGTTTCCTCGCGGGCAATCAGGCAGTGCTGGATCGTCAGGTCGTACTCGCCGACCAGCGTGACGCCGTCGGCGTCGAAGGCAAGGGTGTCGAGCGTCGCCGTGACCGCGCCCTCGATCGAGTTCTCGAACGGGACCAGCGCCCGGTCGACACGGCCCTCGCGGACGGCGATGATCGCCTCGGGGACGGTCGCCGCCGGGACGGCCTCCACGTCCTGATCGCCGACCGCCGCCCGCAGGGCGTCCTCGCTGAAGGTGCCCGCCGGGCCCAGGTAGGCGACCCGCACGCTAGGAGAAGACGAGTGTGTAGGTCGCCTGGTTGTTGTCGGCGACCTGCTCGCCGAGCACGGGCTGCACGACCACGTCCAGGGTGACGTCACTGCCGGGCGGCGGCTTGCTGGTCAGCGGGATCTTCACGGTGCCGGTCTCACTGGCGCTGAGCGCCGGGATCTCGCCACTGAGCTCGTTGCCGTTGAGCGTGACGCTGACCTTGATGTCCGTCTCGTCGCTGTCGCCGGAGTTCTGCACCTGGATCTCGAGCTCCTGTGAGCTGCTGGGGACCGTGGTGGTCGAGCCCGCGGCCAGGGTCTGGCCGCCGATGGATGTCTGCAGCAGCTGCAGCCCGTGAACGCCGCCCGTGGTGGAGGTCTGCCCGGTGATCGCGTCGAGCTTCGTCACCAGCGTGGTCTGGTCGAGGAAGTCGGTCGCATTCGAGGGCATGAACTTGCCGGTCGGGAGGGACGGCGCGTCCACGCCCTCGTCCTGATCCACCTTCTTGATCTCGGGCGCCCCCACCTGGGTCCAGACGAAGTCGCTCGCGTACAACGATCCCATCGCGTCGCTGATGTTCGAGATCGCGTCCGCGGTCTGCGTCCTGGCGGCCGCCTGCTGGACGTTGGAGGCGATCGCGTCGAGTGCGTTGCGCCGCAGCGTCAGGGTGAGGTCGACGGCGCTCTGCGCGTTGTGCATCTGGCCCGGGGCATCGAGCTCCTCGACGCGGTCGAGCAGCGCCTGTGAGCTGTCGCGCTGGGCGAGGATCTGCTGCTTCACGTCCAGCGAGCTGGAGCCCCCGCTCGGGGCGTTGAGCAGGTCGAAGAAGTCCTTCCCGCTCTGCTCCGACTGCTGCATGATCGTCGCGACGTCCGAGGTGTAGTTGCGGAGCGCGCGATCAGAGCGCGCCTCGAGGCAGCCTCGGAACCCGATCACGATCAGGATCAGGAAGGCGAGGCCGATGCCGACGCCGATCAGGCGCCGGACCAGGAACTGCTGTCGCCGCCGCTGCGGGCCCCCGACCCTGCGTCTCGGGCGCTCCGGCTCGTCCGCGACGACGTCCTCTTGTTCCGTGTCGAGGAATGCCAAGCCGGCCAGAGTATGAACATCGAGGTGGAGCGACCGATCCCCCGCGTGCCCCACAGGCGTGCTCGGGCAAGGATTGGGAAGTCAGGCGCCGAACCTGTAGGGGCCATGGTCGGCGAACGAGTCCTGGGCAGATTCCTGATCGAGGAGCGGATCGGAAGCGGGGGCTTCGGAACCGTCTACCGAGCATGGGACGAGAGGCTGCAGCGGCCGGTCGCGGTCAAGGTGATCGACCGCGAGCACGGCGCGCCGCGCGTGGCCCGCGAGGCCCAGGCGGTCGCCCGGCTCGGCCACCGCAACATCGCGACGCTCTACGAGCTGGCGAGCGACGGTGAGCGCGCGTTCCTGGTCTCCGAGCTGATCGAGGGCGACACCTTGCGAGCCCTCGGCCGCCGGGGCGAGCTCAGCGACCGCCTGGTAGCGAAGGTGGGCGCCGACGCCGCAGCGGCGCTCACGCACGCACACCGGGCCGGCGTGGTCCACCGCGACGTGAAGCCCGAGAACATCCTGGTCTCCGTGGGCGGAGACGCGAAGCTCGTCGACTTCGGCATCGCCCGGATCGCGGGCGAGCGGTCGCTGACCGCAACCGGAGCCGTGGTGGGGACCCTGGCCTACATGGCGCCGGAGCAGGCCGACGGGCTGCGCCCCGGGCCCACGGCCGACGTGTACTCCCTGGCGCTCACGCTGTACGAGTCCTTCTGCGGCGAGCATCCTCTGCTCCGCGAGAGCCCTGCCGCCACCGCCCGCGCGATCGGGGAGCCGATTCCGCCGCTCGGCGCCATCAGGCCCGAGCTGCCCGACGCCGTCACCGAGACCATCGACGCCTGTCTCGACCCGGACCCGGAGGAACGTCCACTGGCCTCCGAGCTCGAGGCGGTGCTGGCACGCAACGCGAGCTTGCTCGACGGGGAGCCGCTGCCCGCCGTGGAGGGGCTCGAGTGGGAGGACTCCCGGCCCGCCCGCGCCCTTCCGAACGTCGCCGGGCTGCTCCCCGCCGCCGGGATCGCGGTGCTCGGTCTTGCCGCGCTGATCGCCACGGCCGCCCCGCTGCCGGTCGCGTCGCTCGCCCTCGCTCCCGGCCTGCTGGCGGTCGGCAGACCTCGACCCGCCTACGCCCTGCAGCTCGCTCTCGTCTTCCTCTGGCTGCTGATCGGCGCCGGCGACCCGGGGACGGCGGCCCTGGTCGGGCTGCTCGGAGCGCCGCTGCTCGCGCCCCAGATCGAGAGCGAGGCGATCGCCCTTCCGGGCCTCGCCCCGATCCTCGGTCTGATCGGGCTGGGACCCGTCTTTCCCGCCCTCGCCGGCCTCACGCGAGGAGCGGCGGGGCGCGCCCTGCTCGGCGCGATCGGGTACGTGTGGCTCGCGGCCTGGGAGGAGCTCGCCCACCGGACGCTTCTCCTGGGGCCCCCGGCCGACCCGCCGGCCCACTGGACCGGCTCGGCGAGCACCGCCGTCACCGACGTCGTCGCCCCCCTGATCGACGGCACCGTGCTTGCGGGAGCGGCCGCCTTCGCTCTGGCCGCGTTCGCGCTGCCGCTGCTGGTTCGGGGCCGCGCTCCCGTCCTGGACGCCCTCGGGGCCCTGATCTGGGCGGCCGGCTTGATCTCGGTCCTTCGGCTGGTCGCCGGCGGCTCGAGCCCGCCCGGGCTGCTCTTCGGAGCACTGCTGGCCGCGGTCGTGGCCGCCCTGCTCATGCGGAGGATCGGCGCGCCCGAGCCATACCCTCGGCGGCCGCTCGAGGATGGGGCCTCCGATGCCCCTGCGTAGCTCGGCGCACTAGCATTCCGCCTCGGTCCGGTCGCCGACCGGCCATCCAACCGACCCCAGGAGCCAGCGATCAGCGTTCTCCGCAACCTCGAAGCTCGCATTGAGGGTCTCGTCGAAGGCGTCTTCAGCCGCGCCTTCAGCTCCGGCGTGCAACCGGTGGAGATCGCGCGCAAGCTCGCGAAGGAGATGGATGCCCACAAGACCGCCTCCGTCCAGCGCGTCTACGTCCCCAACGAGTACACGGTCTGGCTCAGCCCCGAGGACCACGAGCGCTTCAAGGACTACGAGTCCTCGCTGGCGCAGGAGCTGAGCGGCCACCTGCTCGAGCACGCGCGCCACCACGAGTACGACCTGCTCACCCGGCCGGTGGTCAACCTCGATCAGGACGAACGGCTGCGCCTCGGCGAGTTCGGCATCCAGACGCGGCTGGTTCGCCCGCCGCAGCGCCAGGGCGCCGAGCCGACCCAGGGCGAGCCGGGCCACACGATGGTCTACTCGGCGACCCAGGCGCAGAAGGCGCGCTCCAAGCGCCGCCCGGACGCGGCCTACTCCGAGACACGCGCGATCGTCTCGGTCGACGACCGCCGCTACGTGCTCGACGGCCCCACCGCGACGCTCGGCCGCTCGAAGGAGTGCGACTGCATCATCGACGACCCCAACATCTCCCGGCGGCACGCCGAGCTGCGCCGCTCGAGCGTCGGGGACTGGCAGATCGTCGATCTGAACTCCACGAATGGGGTCAAGGTCAACGGCCGCCGCGTCGCCAACGCCCGCCTTTCTCCCGGCGATGAGATCACCCTCGGCACCAAGGTCTTCGCCTTCGACATCGAGCAGTGAACGATCTCGAGCCGCTAGCTGTAGCGCTCAAGTTCGGCTTCCTCGCCGTGCTCTACCTCTTTCTGCTCTGGGTCACGCGGATGGCCCTCCGCGATCTGCGCGGGACCCCCTCCCCGGGGTTCGAGACCGGCTACCACGAGGTCGCGGGGGGCGTCGAGCCCGCCGGGACCGATGCCTTCCTGGTGGTCCAGCGAGGCGGCGGCCTCAACGAGGGCGAGCACTTCGATCTCTTCGGAGGCGTCTCGCTCGGGAGATCCGCCGACGCGGACATCCGCCTGGACGATCGCTATGCGTCCGGGGTGCATGCCCGGGTCTTCAACCGCTCCGGCGCCTACTTCGTCGAGGACATGAACTCCACCAACGGGACGCTGCTCAACTCGCGTGAGCTGCACGGCGAGGCCGAGCTCACCCCTGGCGACGTGATCAGGATCGGTGACACTGAGTTCCGCTTCGAGGTCTCCTGATGCTCAAGGTCGCCGAAGAGGCTCACAAGACCGACACCGGCCGCCAGCGCCAGGCGAACGAGGACTCCTACTTCGCCAGGGCCCCGGTGTTCGCCGTGGCCGACGGGATGGGCGGCGCGCAGGCCGGCGAGGTCGCCTCGCGCATCGCCGCGCGAGCCTTCGAGCGGGGCCGCCTGACCGAGGAGGCGCCGGCCGAGGGCCAGCTCGAGCGGATCGCCCAGCACGCGAATCACGAGATCCACAAGCTCGCGCAGGAGGACTCCTCGCGGGCGGGGATGGGAACGACGCTGACAGCGGCGATGCTCCGCAACGACGAGGTCGCGTTCAGCCACGTCGGCGACAGCCGCGCCTACGTGCTGCGCGATGGTCAGCTGAAGCGACTGACCAAGGACCACTCGCTGGTCGAGGAGCTCCGACGGCAGGGCCGCCTCACCGAGGAGCAAGCCGAGGAGCATCCGCAGCGCTCGATCATTACCCGCGCGCTCGGGCCCGAGCCGAGCGTGAACGTGGACACGATGACCTTCCCCGCGCGCGACGGCGACGTCTTCCTGCTCTGCAGTGACGGGCTGACCACGATGGTCTCCGACGACGAGATCCGGGAGATCCTGGCCAACTCGCGAAGCCTCCGGAACGCGGTGAGCAAGCTGATCGATGCCGCCAACCGCGGCGGCGGCCGCGACAACATCACCGCCGTCGCCTTCCGCGTGGCAGACGCCGAGGCCAAGGAGGCCGAGGAGAGCCCCACGCTGATCTCCCGCACCGCCGATCAGGCCGGCCTCACCGGTGAGCGGATGCGCGACGCTGCCGACCGCTTGCGCGGCCAGGGCCCGATGCCGCGCCAGCCCAAGCGCCGCCGCGTGCTCGGGTGGGCGCTGGCGATCGCGGCGACGGTCGTGATCATCGGTGGCGGGCTGCTGGTCGCCCGCTCCATCTACTTCCTCGGAACCGACCAGGACGGCAACGTCGCGGTCTACCGCGGCCTGCCCTACCAGCTGCCGCTCGGGGTCAGCCTCTACTCGAAGCAGTACTCGATCCCCGTTCAGGTCGGGACGCTCTCCGAGGAGCGCCAGAGCGCGGTCACCGGGCACGACCTGCGCGGCGAGGGAGACGCGACGGATCTCGCGGACGACATCAAGCTGCGGCCCACCGCCGGGCTGCCGCCGCCTCCACCCGCGCCGCAGCCGAAGAAGAAGCGCGCGGCCGCCAAAAAGCGGGAGCAGGCGCAGAAGACTTGAGCGCACGCACCCGCGAGCTTTTCGCGCTGATCCCGGTCGCCCTGCTGGTCACGGCCGGCTTCACCGCCGTGCTGATCACGAACTCCGATCAGCTCGGCAACCTGAGCGTCTTCTACGGCGGCTACTTCCTCGCCCTCTGCGTCGCCACCCACATCGTCATCCGCATCCGCCTGCCGGACGCCGACCCCTTCCTGTTCCCGCTCGTGGCCCTGCTGGCCGCATTCGGGATGGTGATGCTCTACCGCCTCGACGAGGGACTCGCGCGCGACCAGGCCAACTGGTTCGTGCTCGGTCTCGTCCTCTTCTCCGCGACCCTCATCTTCCTGCGGGACTACGAGGCTCTCGAGCGCTACCGCTACTCGATCGCCCTCGCCGGGATCATCCTGTTGATCCTGCCGCGCTTCCTCGGCCACGAGACCAACGACGCCTTCCTTGCCGTCGACCTCGGCCCGATCACCTTCCAGCCGACCGAGCTGGCCAAGATCTGCATCGTCGTCTTCCTGGCGAGCTACCTGAACGAGCGCCGGGAGGTGCTGGTCGTCGGCGCGCGCAACATCGCGGGCGTGGTGGTGCCGCCGCTCAAGCATCTCGGCCCGCTCCTGGTGGTCTGGGGCGCAGCGATGCTGCTGCTCGTCTTCATCCGCGACCTGGGCAGCTCGGTGATGTTCTTCGGCGCCTTCCTGGCGCTGATCTACGTCGCCACGGCCCGGATCTCGTTCGTGATCATCGGCCTCGCCATGTTCGTAGTGGGCGCCTATTTCTTCGCCCATACGGCGGCCCACATCCAGCAGCGCTTCGACATCTGGCTGGACCCGTTCAACGACCCGGGCGGCAGCGGCTACCAGCTCTCCCAGTCGCTCTTCGCCCAGGCGGACGGAGGCCTCTTCGGGCGCGGCCTGGGCGATTCGCTGGTTCAGCTTCCGGGCTGTCACGGGGACTTCCCCGACCGCTGCGCGATCCTGCCGGCGCCGCACACGGACTTCGTCTACGCGGTGATCGTGGACGAGCTCGGACTGTTCGGAGGCGCCGCCGTGGTTCTGATCTACGCCCTGATCGCCGAGCGCGGGTTCAAGACGGCGATCCTCGCCGAGGACGGCTTCTCGAAGCTGCTCGCCACGGGTCTCACCGCGATCCTCGCCTTACAGGCGTTCGTGATCATCGGCGGCGTGACGCGCGTCATCCCGCTGACCGGCGTCACCCTGCCGTTCATCAGCTACGGGGGTAGCTCGATCGTCGCCAACTTCATCCTGCTGGCGCTCGTGCTGATGGTCTCCGACAAGGCGCGAAGACGGGTACGCCGGGAGGGCGAGGCCGCCGCATGAACCGCCAGATCGTGAAGCTCTTCGGCTTCATCCTCGTCCTCTACACGCTGCTGTTCGGGTTCACGTCCTACTGGTCGATCTTCGACGCGGACTCGCTGGAGGCGAACAACGCGAACCGCCGGCCGTTGCTCGAGGAGCAGCGGATCAGGCGCGGCACCGTCTTCGCCGACGACGGCCGGACGCAGATAGCCGTCTCCAGGCCGCAGGGCCAGGGCAACAACCAGATCTACGTCCGCCACTACCCGCACGGCGCCCTCTATGGCAACCCGATCGGCTACAGCTTCGTCGAGCGCGGCCGCGTCGGCTTCGAGCAGTCTCACAACGACGAGCTGGTCGGCAACAAGACCGAGTTCCTCTCGGTCCTCGACGAGCTCCAGGGCCACAAGCAGGAGGGGGAGGACATCGTCTCCTCGCTCAACGCGGAGGCGCAGGAGGCGGCCGTGAACGGCCTCGGCGGCCGCCGCGGCGCGGTCGTCGCGATGGTGCCCTCGACCGGCGAGATCAAGGCGATGGTCAGCATCCCCGAGTACGACCCGAACGTGGTGCGGAACTCGAAGGCGTTCCAGCGGCTCAACACCGACGACAGCGCCCCGCTCTTCAACCGGGCCACCCAGGCCGGCTACCCGCCCGGATCGACCATGAAGGTCGTGACCGCGACTGCGGGGCTCGACAGCGGCGAGCTCAGCCCGAGCTCGACGTTCAGCGGCCGCTCGCCGATCGAGATCGAGGGCGTCCCTCTGTCGAATTCCGGCGGCGAGCAGTTCGGGACGATCGACATGACCACGGCGCTCACCAACTCCGTCAACACCTGGTGGGCCCAGGCCGGCGAGAAGCTCGGCAACGACACGATGTTCAAGTACATGGACCGCTTCGGCTTCAATCAGAAGCCGCAGCTCGACCTGCCCGGCTTCCAGCTCACCTCCAGCGGCGTCTACGACGGCGCGCGTCTCCTCGATGCATCCGACCGGATCGACATCGGCCGCGTTGCGATCGGCCAGGAGCGGCTGCGGGTCACGCCGCTGCAGATGGCGGAGGTGGCGGCGGCGGTGGCGAACGACGGTCAGCTGATGGAGCCGCGCCTGTGGTCGAAGGTGATCGACCCCGACGGCCGCGAGACGAAGCTCGATCCCGCCCGTCAGAGCAAGGTGATGAGCGAGGACACGGCCTCGAAGCTGAACACGATGATGCAGAGCGTCGTCCGCGAGGGAACGGGAACGGCGGCCGCGGTCTCCGGCATCGACGTGGCCGGCAAGACCGGCACGGCGGAGCTCTCACCGGGCGTCAACGACGCCTGGTTCATCGGCTTCGCGCCCGCCACCGATCCGAAGATCGCGATCGCCTGCATCGTCGAGCACACCAGCGGGTTCGGCGGCCCGACCTGCGGCCCGATCTTCAAGGCGGTCGCCGAGACGATCCTGAACGGGCGAACCGGCTGATGGCCGTCGCCAGCCACGGCACAGTGGTCGACGAGCGCTATCGCCTCGATCGCAAGATCGGCTCCGGCGGCATGGCGGACGTCTGGCTCGCCGAGGACACCGAGCTCGACCGGCAGGTCGCCATCAAGATCCTCCACGACCGCTTCGCGCAGGACAAGGAGTTCGTGCAGCGCTTCCAGCGGGAGGCCCAGTCCGCCGCCGGCCTGCAGCACCCGAACGTCGTCGGCATCTTCGACCGCGGGGCCTTCGACGGGACCTACTTCATCGCGATGGAGTACGTCGACGGTCCCTCGCTCAAGGACCTGGTCAAGGGAGGGATGGGAGCGAGGGACGCGATCGACTTCACCCGCCAGATCCTCAACGCCGCCCGCTTCGCGCACCGCAAGGGGATCGTCCACCGCGACCTGAAGCCCCAGAACGTCCTGATCGACGACGAGGGCCGCGCGCGGGTCGCCGACTTCGGGATCGCGAGGGCCGACGAGAACTCCGACATCACGGCCACCGGGTCGGTGATGGGGACGGCCCAGTACATCTCGCCCGAGCAGGCGCAGGGGAAGGAGACGACGCCTCGCTCGGACCTCTACTCGATCGGCGTGATCCTCTACGAGGCGCTGACGGGCCGGGTGCCATTCGAGGGCGACAGCGCGGTCGCCGTCGCGCTCAAGCAGGTCTCCGAGGCACCGCGTCGCCCGAGCGCGATCAACCCGAACGTGCCCCCGGCGCTGGACGCGGTGGTGATGCGCGCCCTCGCCAAGGACCCGGACGCGCGGTTCAGGGACGCGGATGCTTTCCTCAAGGCCCTCGATGCCGCGGAGCGGGCGCCCGACACGCCGCGCGCGCAGGACACCGCGGCCTACGCGGCGGTAACCCCGGAGGGGGAGACCGCGATGCCGGTCGAGGAGGAGTACGTCGAGTATGAGGATCGGCGCCGCCGCTGGCGCTGGCTCGCCCTGGCCGTGCTCGCCGTGGGGGTCGCAGCGCTGGTGGCTTACGCGCTGACCCGTCCCTCGCACGTCGCCGTCCCCGACGTGATCGGGCAGAACGTCGACCAGGCGACCCGGATCCTGGACGACAAGGGATTCGAGGTCGCGATCAAGGCCGTGCCGAACATCGCGCCGCGCAACCAGGTGGTCGAGCAGGACCCGATCCCGACAGACCGCGGCGGCGGCAAGGCGGAAGAGGGCTCGACGGTGACGCTCAGCGTGAGCTCGGGCCCGGCGATCGTGGCGGTGCCGGAAGTCTCGGGCCTAACCCAGGCGGAAGCCACAAAACGCCTGGAAAGCGCCGGGTTTGGGGTGACCGTGCAGCAGCGCTTCTCGAAGACCGTCCACAAGGGCCTCGCGATCGGGACGGAGCCCGGCGCCGGAACCCAGCTCTCCACCGCGCAACCGGTGACCCTGCTGATCTCCCGCGGCGTCAACTCGGTGACGGTGCCCGACGTGGTCGGGCTCGACGACCAGGCCGCCCTGGCCGCATTGCAGAATGCCGGCCTCTCGGGGACGGAGGTGCAGCGCGACTCGACCGAGCCACAGGGCGAGGTCCTGAGCCAGAGCCCCGGAGCGGGCAAGCGGGTGCCGCGGGGGATCCAGGTCACGATCTTTGCCTCGACCGGCGTGATCACGGTCCCGGACGTGGTCGGACAGGCCCGCAAGACCGCGGTCAACACGCTGAAGAAGGCCGGCTTCGTCGTCTCCGTCACTGAGCAGAGCACCGATGACCCCTCGGAGGTCGGCACGGTGATCTCCGAGTTCCCGCCGGGCGGCTCGCGCGGGCAACGCGGCGACACGGTGACCATCTCGGTCGGCACCGAGCCCACCACCTCGACGACGCCGGGGGTATGAGAGTCGCGGTCATAGGTGGTGGGATCTCGAGTGAGCACGAGGTCTCGCTGCGCTCCGCAGCCTCGGTCGCCGCCGGCCTGCGGGACGCCGGCCACGAGACGATCGAGGTGACGATCGGCAAGGACGGGAGATGGTCGACCGAGGGCGACGAGGTCAGCTTCAGCCCGGGAGCCGGCCTGCTCGGCGCGGACGTGGCATTCCCGGTCCTGCACGGGCCCGGCGGTGAGGACGGCAGCGTCCAGGGCCTGCTCGAGGTGCTCGACCTGCCGTATGCGGGCTCCGACGTCGAGGCCTCCGCGATCTGCATGGACAAGCTCGTCTTCAAGGACCTGCTCGCGCGCCACGGCCTGCCGCAGGTGGACTACTGCCGGGCGGGAGAGGAGGACTGGCGGGCGCTCGCGTCCGGCTTCGGAGACCCGGTCTGGGTCAAGCCCGCCCGGCTGGGGTCGAGCGTCGGAATCGCTCCGGCCTCCGGCGCCGACGAGCTTGACCGCGCCGTCGAGGCGGCCGCCAGGCACGATCCGCGAGTGATCATCGAGGCCCCGGCGCCGGGCAAGGAGGTGGAGTGCTCGCTGCTCGGCAACGAGGACCCACTGGCGTCGCCGCCCGGGGAGATCGTCACCAAGGGGCACGACTGGTACGACTACGAAGCGAAGTACTCCGAGGGCGGGATGGAGCTCCGGGTCCCGGCGGAGGTCTCGGAAGAGGCACGCGAGCGCGTTCGGGAGCTGGCCCGCAGCGTCTTCGTCCTCTGCGGCTGCAGCGGTCTCGCGCGCTGCGACTTCTTCGTCGACGGCGACGAGGTGCTCGTCAACGAGCTCAACACGATCCCGGGCTTCACCGAGACCAGCGTCTACGGAAAGCTCTTCGAGGCCGACGGCATTGCATACCCGGAGCTCTGCGACCGGCTGGTCAGGCTCGCGCTGGAGCGCTATGAGAAGGCGAAGCGCTACGAGTTCTGAGCCGCGTCAGGGCTTTCCGATGACGCGAATGTCATCGATCTCGGCCTCGAACTCCCCGGTGTCGGGATCCTGCGGCAGCTTCGTGAGCCAGACGAGGTAGAACCGCGAAGGCCTCGCGTTCGGGGTGGCGATGCTGACCCGCGTTCCGACGTCGCTCTCCCTGCCGATCAGCTGCCATTCGTCGATGCCGGACGGAGCCTCGCCCTGTCCCGGCGCGGAGCGGATCTCCACGTCCTCGCCGCCCCCCGCGAAGCGAAGCTCCACGGAGCCGGCCGTCACCTGCCTGTCCATGTCCACGTAGAGACCGACGCCGGGCTTGTCGAACGCGTCCTGGTAGCCCTCGGTCGACCAGCCCGTCCCGGTTGGATTTCCGTCGATTGCGAGAGATGTCTCGTCCGAGTGCTCGGCGTCGTCACCGAGCGGATCGAAGTCGGTCGCCTCAGCAATGCGGAGGGCGCTGCCCTTGCCGGTGCCGTCGGAGCCGCCGTCGCCGCCGAGGTCCAGGTGCTCGG
>DATFPJ010000067.1:0-4719 GCA_035264865.1 Solirubrobacterales bacterium | reverse complement strand
ACCGCGGCGAGGTAGGCCTCACTCGAGACCGCGAATCCGGGCGGGACGGGAATCTCACCGGCGATCAGCTCGCCGAGGCTGGCGCTCTTCCCACCGAACCGAGCCTCGTCGGCTCGGCGCAACTCGGCGAGCGGGCGCGTCGCGGTCAATCGAGGATCTCGACCATCCCGGTCGAGCCGTCGACCTTGATCCGCTGCCCGGTCTTGATCCGCGAGGTCGCGGTCCCGGTGCCGACCACCGCCGGCAGGCCGTACTCGCGGGAGACGATCGCCGCGTGGGACATGATCCCGCCGATATCGGTGACGGTCGCCGCGATCTTGGAGAAGATCGGAGCCCAGGCCGGCGAGGTGATCGTGCAGACGAGGATCTCGCCCGGTTCGACCTCGTCGAGCTGCTGCGCCGATCGGACCACCCGAGCCTCGCCCTCGACCTCGCCCGGCGAAGCGGCGTAGCCCGGCAGCTGCCGGCCCTCTCCGTCCTGGGAACCGGCCCACGCCTGCAGCCGCTCCTTGGTGACGCCCCAGAGCATCACGACCATCGGGTCGTTGACGGCCTCCGGCATCGCGCCGAGCGCCGGCGGCGGGTTCCACTCCTCGAGCTTCGCGAGCAGCTCCTTTCGGCGGGCGACGATCGGCGGCCAGCGGTCCGGGCCGAGCGGCTGCCCCCCTGTCGCCCAGGTCAGCGCCAGCTCCTCGAGGACCTCCAGGACCTCGCGCCGGTCGAGCTGGAAGATGTCCTCGGCCTCCTCCAGGAACTTGTGCTCCGCGAGCACGGCTCCGAACTCGCGCACCTTGTTGAAGAAGCGCGACTGGAACCAGTAGTCGCAATAGAACTTGTGCTCCTCGACATAGGGGAAGACCTTGCGCGAGAGGCCGAGCAGCTCCTCGAAAGTCGGTCGTGCCTCATCACTGAGCAGCGCCGCGTACTCCGAGGCGATCCGGTCGCGCTCGGCGATCACCTCCTCGGTCGGGCGGTCGATCTGCTCGCCGGCCTGGAGCGCGGCGATGTGGCCCGTCAGCGAGGAGTACGGGATCCGCGGGTCGTCGTTCCAGCTGCCGTAGTAGTGGTACAGCCCGTCTCCGGTCCCCATGTTGAACCACGGGTCCTTGATCGCCTCGAGCTCATCGAGCCACTTTCTGCCGGCCTCGCTCTGCTCCAGCTCGGCGTTGATCTCATCGGGGGAGCGGCCTTCAACGAAGGCCCCGGCGACGTCGGTCTCGATCGCCAGGCGCGCCAGCCGCCGCAGCTCCTCGTCGGCTCGAAAGAGGTCGACGTCGACGCCGGCGACCATCTGGGAGATGTGCTGGTCCGGGATGTCCGGCAGCGCCTCCCGGCAGAACTCGGCGAAGGTCAGGTAGGCGCCGTAGCCGAGCAGCAGGAACTCGAAGTGGTGCTGCCACATCAGCTCCAGGCAGTGGATCGTGTGGCGGTAGGCCTCGATCAGCTCGACGTTTGAGAGCTTGCGATCGGTGAACAGGACCTCGTCGGGCTCGTACTGCGGCAGGCTTGGGACCTCGATTGCCTCGACCTCGCGGTTGAGCGACTCCATCTTCTCCCGCCACTTGACGTAGAGCTCGTCCCAGTTCTCGAAGTAGTAGCCGGCGCGCTTCTGGAAGTACTCGGCCCGCTCGGCGATCAGGTCCGGATCGGTGACCGGATTCGGGGAGATGTAGACGTAGCCGTTCACCACCCGGTAGTCGACGCCCATCGCCGGCGGCACGGCGAAGGCGCGGTTCTGCCAGCCGGCGAAAGTGAAGTAGGGGACGTCCACCTCGCACATGTCGAAGGCGGGCATCGGCAGGGGGAAGTGCATCGAGTTCCAGAACCAGAGGCGGTTCTCGTCCGCTTCCTTGCGGCGCTCGTCGAACAGCGCCCAGTAGGGATACATCTCCTCCCAGCCCTCGCATCCCGGCGGGGTGTCTATCGAGAAGGGGCTGGGGAACGCGCCCACCTCGGACGTCGCAGTTGCCATCTATCTCTCCTCTTTCCTCTTGCTGCCGCGCCGGCTTGCGCTAGAAAGTCAAGTCTATTGGTTTATTCCGCCTCCGGTCGGAAGCCGGTGTCGATGGTGATCGGGCCTCCGACCGCCCGGGACACGCAGGTGATGATCGCCCCGCGCTCCGCCTTCTCCTCCTCGCTGAGAAAGACGTCGCGGTGATCGAGCTCCCCCTCGACCTCGACGACGGTCGCGGCGCACAGGCCGCACTCCCCGCGCAAGCAGTCCCACATCATGTCCACGCC
This sequence comes from Solirubrobacterales bacterium, assembly GCA_035264865.1. Taxonomy (GTDB): domain Bacteria; phylum Actinomycetota; class Thermoleophilia; order Solirubrobacterales; family 70-9; genus DASUPK01. The sequence goes on along the minus strand of DATFPJ010000067.1, from coordinate 2,478 downwards.
CTCGTCCTTGAGCGCATCGAGCAGCGTCCGATTGCGGCGCACGTTCACCTCGCAACCGCGGTCGCGCACCCGGACCAGGAACTCCTCCGGAGCGAAGGCGCCGCCGGAGGCGAAGGTCTCGAACTGCAGGCGATCGGCCCGCCGGCCCCGGGCGTTCCACTCGCGGATGGCGGCGTCGCGCAGCCGCAACGGGCCGCAGAGGTAGAGCTCCCCGTCCGGGTGCAGCCGCTCGATCTGCTCGCCGACGTCGAGGCGGTTGCCCTCCGCCGAGACGAACAGCTCGAGGCGATCGCCGAGCAGCTCCGAGAGCTCATCGAGAAAAGGCATCTGCTCGCGGGTGTGGGCGGCATAGAGCAGGCGGAAGGGGCGGCCGTGTCGCTCAAGGGCGTGCGCCATGCCGAACAGCGGCGTGATCCCGATCCCACCGGCGATCAGCAGATACTCGGAGCGGCCGTACTGGAGCTCGAAGTTGCTCAGGGGCTCGGAGATCTGCACATCGGTGCCCGGCTCCAGGGCGCGCACCCACACCGAGCCGCCGCGGCTCTCGGGAATTTCCTTGACGGCAATTCGGTAGGCGCCGTCGACGGGGCCCTCGCCGATCAGTGAGTAGGAGCGGAGGTCGGGAAGGCCGTCAATCTCGACGGCTATGTCGAGGTGGCTTCCGGTCGGGTAGGGGTGCGCTCCTGCGGAGGGCTCGATCTCGATCATGCGCACATCGCTGGCGACATCGCGCGCCGACCTGATCACCGCGTCGCTCCAGTGGCGGCCAGGCGCTGGGGCGAGCTCGGGCGTCACACCGGTGGCCACCCGCAGCCTCCGCGCTCACTTCACGCCGAGGCGCTCGGCGTCGGCCTCCGTCGCCTCCACCTTGGTGGAGGTCCCCTCTTGCCGCTTGGCCTCGTCGGCCGAGACGCGGTAGCGCGGATCGTCGGCCTCCTCGGCGATCATCTTGTCGATCAGCCGGCGGGCCCACATCGCTCCGCCGTCGATGTTGAGGTTGTAGAACTGCTTGTCCGGGTGGTCGTCGACCCCGCGTTGCTGGGCCGCGAGCACCACCTCATCCTCGCCGAAGACGCCGCTCACTCCCTCCCGGATGATCGTGGTGATGCGCTGGTCATCGAGCTTGTAGTTCCGGACGAAGGCCCAGAAGTAGTGGCAGGTCTTCTCGGTCTCCGGGGTCATCGTGTTGAGCACGTAGCCGTTGACCCCCTGCGACCGATCGCCCTCCGGGGCGCCGGTGCCGTGGGGGGCCACACCGACGTCGATCGCAATCGTGCTCGGCGCCTGGAAGTGGATGATCTGCCAGCGATCGACCTTGGGAACGTCGGCGGGTGCCTTGCCGAGCTTCCAGCCCAGCTGCATCCTCCAGAACGGCGGCGGGTCCACGTCGATCATCCACCGGGTGACGGTCGCCGAGCTCGAACCGTGCGTGACCTCGAACGGCACCTCAGCGATCGAGCGCTGGCCGATGCTGGCGCCGTGAACGAACGTCTCATGGGTGAGGTCCATGAGGTTGTCGACGATCAGCTTGTAGCCGCACCCCAGGTGGATCATCTTGCCGTCGCCGGCCCAGTTCGGATCGTCATTCCAGTGAAGGTCGGGGATCAGGTCCAGATCGGCGAGCGCCGGGTCTCCGGTCCAGACCCAGACGAAGCGGTGCTTCTCGGCCACCGGATAGCGGCGGACCCGGGCGGCCGGGTTGATCGTCTTCTGCGAGGGCATGAAGACGCAGCGGCCCTCCGGGTTGTAGACCAGGCCGTGGTAACCGCAGGCGACGTTGTCGCCCTCGATCTTGCCCTCGGAGAGCGGCATCAGCCGGTGCCAGCAGGCGTTCTCGAGGGCGACGGGCTGGCCGTCCTCGCGCCGGTACATGACCAGGCTGTGGCCGCCGATGCGGCGCCCGAGCAGCTCGCGCTTCAGCTCGACGTCGTAAGCCGCGGCATACCAGCAGTTGCGCGGCCAGTCGGCAAGCTTGAAGGTGTCGGGAACCTCCTGGATGTCACCGTTCGGGTTGCCGTTGGTCCTGCTCATCTCTCCTCCTCCTTCGTGAGACTTACCCGCGGGCCAGCGTCCCGAACTCCGCGAGCGCACCGAGCAGCAGGTCATCGTGTTCGTCTGGCTTCACGTCGGGGAACACCCTGGCGATCCGCCCATTCGGGTCGATCAGCACGCTGGAGCGGCGGTTGCCCCAGACCTTGAGGTCGCCGAGCTGGAGCTCGTCCCAGACCCCATAGGCGTCGGCGACCTCGTGGCGATCGTCGGAGAGCAGGGTGAAGGCGAGGCCGTACCTGTCGGCGAACGCGCGGAGCTCGTCCACCGAATCCGGGGAGATGCCGAGCACAACCGTGTTGGCGGCCTCGTAGTCGGCGGAGTGATCGCGGATGCCGCAGGCCTGCGCCGTGCAGCCCGGGGTGTCGGCCTTCGGGTAGAAGTACAGCGCGACCCACTGACCGCGCAGCGACGAGAGCGTGATGGGCT
>DATFPJ010000066.1:0-2548 GCA_035264865.1 Solirubrobacterales bacterium | reverse complement strand
CGCCGAGGACGCCTTGGACTTCTTCGACGAGCACGTCGAGGCCGACTCGGTCCACGAGAACATCGCGGTCTACGACATGGCGCAGGGGCTCGCGCAGAGTGAGCCCGAGATCGCCGGCGACATCCTGTTCGGGGTGCGGGCTCTGCTCCACCTCGACGGGGGGTTCGCAGGGCATCTCCTGGAGTGCTGGGAGCGCGGCGGCAGCTCGCTGTTCGAGCCGATCGCCAGCGCGCGGTAGCAAGATTCACCGGTGGCGATCGTCGTCGGCACCTCGAGCTGGGCGGACCCGGGGTTCGTCGAGCACTGGTACCCGAAGGGCCTCCCCTCGAAGGAACGCCTGCCCTTCTACGCCGAGCGTTTCGAGGCGGTCGAGCTCAACTCGAGCTTCTACGCTATCCCCGCGCGCTCGACCGTCGAGGGCTGGACCGAGGGGACGCCCGACGGCTTCCGCTTCGACGTAAAGCTCCACCGTCTTCTCTCGCGCCACGCCGCGCAGCTCAAGGAGCTGCCCGCCGACCTCCGCGATGACGCCGAGACCACTGACCGCGGGCGCGTCGTGCTCGATCCAGCGCTGCTCGACGAGATGGTGCGCCGTACCGCCGACGCGTTCGAGCCGTTGTCCGAGGCCGGGAAGCTGGGCGCCTACCTCCTCCAGCTGACTCCGGCGTTCGATCCCCGTCGCAACGAGCTCGACGAGCTCGCCCCGGTGATCGACGGCCTCTCCCCCGCGCCGGTAGCCGTCGAGTTCCGCCGGCGCAGCTGGGCCTCGTCGAAGCGCTTCGAGGGCGTCCTCGACTGGCTCTCGGCACACGACGCCGTTTTCGTCTGCGTCGACGCACCGCCGGGCGATCACGTCCCGATCTTCCCGCCGATCGACGCAGTCACCAGCGATTCGCTGGCCTATATGCGGTGCCACGGCCGAAACACCGAGGGCTACCTACACGGCCGCAGCGTGGCCGAGCGCTTCGACTACGACTATCCGAAGGACGAGCTCGAGGAGATCGCGGGGCGCGCTCGGGCGCTGGGCGAGGAAGCCGAGCAGGTGCACGTGATGTTCAACAACAACGCGCGGGAGCTGGCGCCGAAGGCGGCCCGGGCGCTCCGCGGGATCCTGGGGCAGGATCCGGGGCCCGAGCCGTAGCTCGGTTTTAAGACCGGCGAGGCGACCCCAGGGGGATGAAGGCCGCCTCGCCGGGTTGGCCAACGAACTGGACGCCTTTTACGGGTGCCGTTGGCCGGGGATCCGGATGCAAAGGCAAGCCTATGCACGGCTTGTCCCGCTTCCATCCGGTGCGAGCCGCACATCCGATCCGTAATAACCACGGTGCCTGGGCACGCCTGCTGGGAGCATTCCGCCGAGCGGACCTGTCCGCCAGAATCCCCCCATGAGCGGCGATCCCGCGTCGGGGGTTGGTGTCCTGACGGCCCTGGCGGCCGGCATCGTCTCGTTCCTCTCGCCGTGCGTGCTCCCTCTGGTCCCGGGCTACCTCTCGGCCGTGACCGGCGTCGCCGCCGCGGACCTCGAGCGGGCCGACTGGCGCCGCGTGATCGTCCCGAGCCTCCTGTTCGTCGCGAGCTTCTCCGTGATCTTCATCCTGCTGGGGCTCGGCGCGACCGGGATCGGCAGCACCCTCCAGGATCACCAGCTTCTCCTCGACAAGATCGCGGCCTCCGTGATCATCGCGATGGGCGTGTTCTTCATCGCGGCGCTGTTCACCCCGCAGCTCAACCGCGAGTGGCACGTGGAGGGGCTGTTGGAGCGGGCCGGCACCGGAGGGCCGCTGGTGGCCGGCGCGGCCTTCGGCCTGGCCTGGACGCCGTGTATCGGGCCGACCCTCGCCGCCATTCTGAGCGCGGCCGCTCTCTCCGGCTCGGCCGCTCACGGCGCCCTGCTGCTGGCCGTCTATTCCGCCGGGCTCGCGATCCCGTTCCTGCTCACCTCGGTCGCGTTCACGCGCATGACCACGGCCTTCGCCGTCGTCAAGCGGCACTACCCGGTGATCATGGCCATCGGCGGCGTCATCCTGATCGTTTTCGGCGTGTCGATCCTGACCGGGTCGTTCGACACCTTCAACCGCTGGGCGCAGGACCTGCTCAACCAGCTCGGGATCAACTGGTCGGCAGAGGTCTAGGTTCGGCCGCGGTGTTTGTGGCCGCCGTGGGAACTTGGCTGGCTGGCCAGTCCCATCACTAGACTGGACCCGCCTCGATGTCCGACAAGCCCACAACCTGCATCATCGGCGCCGGGATCAGCGGCCTGACCGCCGGCAAGGCACTCTCGGACTGGGGTCTCCCCTACACCTGCTTCGAATCGAGCGACGACATCGGCGGCAACTGGTACTTCCGCAACCCGAACGGGCTCTCCTCGGCCTACCAGTCGCTTCACATCGACACCTCTCGGGACGGAGTGTCCTTCCGCGACATGCCGATGGGGCCGGACGAGTTTCCCGACTACCCCCATCACAGCCAGATCCTGGGCTATCTGCATCGCTACGCGGACGCCTTCTCCCTGCGCGACCGGATCCGCTTCGAGACACCGGTCGAGCAT
>DATFPJ010000065.1:0-3881 GCA_035264865.1 Solirubrobacterales bacterium | reverse complement strand
CCGACGCTGAAGGTGAAGCGCAACGTGGTCGCCGACAAGTACGAGCGGGAAGTCGACGCGCTCTACGCCTAGCCGCTTCCTCGTAGCTCCCGACTCGTTCAAGGGCACGCTGACGGCCCGGCAGGTCGCCGAGGCGGTCGGCGCAGGGGTCGAGGAGGCTGGAGCCGAGCCGGACCTCTGCCCCGCGGCGGACGGAGGCGAGGGGACGATGGCGGTCCTGCTCGACGCCCTCGGCGGCGAACGGCGCAGCGTGAGTGTCCACGATCCGCTGGGGCGCGAGATCGACGCCGAGTTCGCGCTCGTCCGGGAAGGGACCACGGCGATCGTCGAGGTCGCGGCGGCCTCGGGACTCTCGCTGGTGGCGGCCGATGATCGCGATCCCGAGCGCGCGAGCAGCGCCGGCACCGGCGAGCTGATCGCCGCCGCCATCGCCTCCGGTGCTCAGCGCCTCTGGGTGGCAGCCGGAGGTAGCGCCACGACGGACGGCGGCCGCGGTGCGATCAAGGCGCTGGAGGCGGCGGGCGGGCTCGGAGGCGCCCAGCTCGAGGTCCTCTGCGACACCTCGGTTCCGTTCGAGCGAGCCGCGGAGGTGTTCGCACCCCAGAAGGGCGCCTCCCGGGAGCAGGTCGGGCGGCTGACCGATCGCCTGACGGCGATCGCAGGCAGCCTTCGACGCGACCCTCGCGGCAGGCCGCTGACCGGCGCGGCCGGCGGCCTCTCGGGCGGCCTCTGGGCGGCGTTCGGCGCACACCTCGTCCCGGGAGCGACCTTCGTGCTCGGCGTGCTGGGCTTCGACCGCCGCCTCGAAGACGCCGGCGCGGTGATCACGGGGGAGGGCCGGATCGACTCGCAGAGCCTGGAGGGAAAACTGACCGGTGAGATCGCCCGCCGCTGCCGCGCGGCCGACGTGCCATGCCACGCGATCGCCGGGGAGATCGCCCTGGATCCAAAGGACGAGGCCCGGCTCGGCTTCGCCACGCTGATGGCGGCGGAGAGTCTCGAATCGATCAGATCCTCGGCGGAGCGAATCGGCGCAGCGCGGGGCGGATAACGTCCCGGCCGTGAACGCGAACCGCAGGACGGCGCTCGTCACGGGCGCCAGCAGCGGGATCGGAGCCGCGACGGCACAGTCGCTCGCCGCGGCCGGCTTCGAGGTGGTCGCGGCCGCCCGGCGGGTCGAGCGCTGTAAGGAGCTGGCGGAGGAGATCGGTGGACGGGCGCTGCGGCTTGACGTCACCGACCCCGACTCGGTTGCCGCGCTGACCGACGAATTGCCCGAGCTCACAGTGCTGGTGAACAACGCCGGCGGCGCGTTCGGACTCGAGCCGGTGGGTGAAGCGGATGAAGAGAACTGGCGCCGTATGTACGAGACGAACGTCCTCGGCGTTATGCGAGTCACGCGGGCGCTGCTTCCCGCCCTGGAGCGGAGTGGCGACGGCTACATCGTCGTGATGGGGTCCAGGGCCGGCAAGGAGGTCTATCCGGGCGGGGGTGGGTACACGGCGGCGAAACATGCTGCGAACGCGGTGGCGCGGACGCTCCGCCTGGAACTGCTCGGTAAGCCGATCCGCGTGACGGAGAGCGCCCCGGGCCTGGTTGAGACAGAGTTCGCGATGGTCCGCTTTGAGGGCGATCGCGAGAAGGCCGAGAAGATCTACGAGGGGATGAAGCCGCTGACCGCGGAGGACGTCGCCGACACGGTTGCCTACGTCGTCACGAGGCCGCCGTACGTCGACATCGACTACGTCTCGATCAAGCCGACGGACCAGGCGACTGCCCGCGACGTCCACAGACGCTAGGCGACCTCGTAGTAGAGGTGGGTCACTCCCGGGGCCTCCGTGACCCGAGGGGTCTTGAGCTTCACCGGGGTGCCTGCCTCACGGCTCTCTCGACGCCGTCCGTCGCCGACTCCTCTCTTCAGCGCTGGACTCGATAGTGCATGTGGGTCACGCCTCCCTCGCCCTCGAGGATCCGAGTCCGCTCCAGCTCGATCTGCTCGGCAGCGAGGCCCTCGAACAAACGGCGACCCTGGCCGAAGAGCACGGGGATCATCTGGAGCTCCATCTCGTCGAGGACGCCTGCCGCCAGGGCGAGCTGAGCGACCGCCGCGCCGTGGACGAGCACGTCCGCCTCACCCGCCGCCTCCTTGGCTCGACTCATCGCGGTCGTCACGTCATCTACGTAGGTGACCAGCGGCCACTGGCTGATGTCGATCCCTGGCTCCCGGCGGCTGTAGACGAAGATCGGTACGGCGTCGTGGTGGTCACCCTCCCAGCCCCCCGCCAACTCGAAAGTGCGCCGGCCGGCGACGACTGCACCGGTGGACATCAGTTCGTCGGCGACCTTGCCATGGACGCCGCCCAAACCGCGGATGGCCTCGGGGTCGACCTCACCGCTGTCCGCCATCGCCCACTCGTGCAGGCGGTGGCCGCCGTCCCCGAGCCCGTTGCCTGGACCCTCGTTGGGCCCGGCGATGAACCCGTCCAGGGAAATGGACATGTAGAGAACGGTGGCGGCCATCCCAACCTCCAGTCGATTACTATCCCGTTAATTAACCGTATCGTTATCAAAGATCAATGGCGACCGACCAGCTCAGCCTGACCTTCGCGGCTCTCGCCAACCCGACCCGGCGCGCGATCCTTGACCGCCTGGCCGAGGGGGAGGCGACCGTCGCCGAGCTGGCAAAGCCCTTCTCCGTAAGCGCCCCCGCGATCTCCCGGCATCTCAAGGTCCTGGAACGCGCCGGTCTAGTCTCACGAGCACGAGTGGCCCAGTCCCGCCCGACCAGCTTCCGGCCGGAGCCTTTGGACGAGGCAGATGCATGGATGCAGGCCTGCCGGGTGACATGGGCAGGGCGGCTCGACCGGCTCGGCGAGCACCTGGAGAGGGTTCAGGGGCGGCAGCGTTGATGGCCGGCCGCGAGATCCGGATCACCCGGACGTTCGACGCGCCGCGCGAGCTCGTCTTCCGCGCCTGGCTCGACCCGGATCAGCTCGCGGAGTGGTTGGCTCCCGCGGGCCTCGAGGTGCCACGCGCCTCGCTCGTGGTCGATGCGCGCGTCGGAGGCCGGATCGAATACTCCATGGTCGACCCGAGCTCGGGAGAGGAAGATGCGGTCCTCTTCGAGATCGTTCAGATCTCCGAGCCGGAGCTCCTCCTGCTCGAATCCCCGCCCAGGCCCGAGTTCGGCTTCCTGGAGCGGATGACCACGCGGGTCGTCTTCGAGGAAGACGGCGACCGGACCACCATCACGGTCACACAGGCCCCGCATACCGGCGAGACGGGCCCGGATGCGCAGGCCGGCTGGACCAGCATCCTCGAGAAGCTCGAGGCACTGCTCCTCGCTCGTTGAGCGGCGCTACTTCTGCACGCCGGATTCGGCCGCCTGATCGGGCTCGCCGGACTGGCGCAGCAACGCGCCGGTCGTCTGCTCGAGCACTCGCCGCCAGACAGAGGCGCCCTTCTCCTGCTCCTCGACCGTTTCGATCACACGGCGGACCCGGCGGGCGGAGATCTCGATCCCGTGGCGTGCGGCGATCTCCTTGTAGCGCTGGTAGTCCCGCGCCAGGCTCACGGTCACCGACTCGAACCCGTGCTTGGCGATCTCCAGCCGCGCCGAGTAGTCGAGGATCGAGGTGCCGAACATCAGCTCGTCGTCGAACTCGGGTTCGATCAGGATGATGTCGACGTCCGGAAAGCGCTCCTTCCAGGTCTCGATCGCCAGGTGCAGACGGGCGTGGGCGAGCATGCGGAAGGCCTGGTTGCCGATCGCCGGCATGCCCATGTCGGAGACGCGTCGCACTCTCGAACCGAAAATCGTGGGGATGCGGCTCTTGAAGTCGTTCACGTAGGGGACAAGCGGATTCACGACCACGATGAAC
>DATFPJ010000064.1:0-4419 GCA_035264865.1 Solirubrobacterales bacterium | reverse complement strand
CGACGAGGTGATTGAGAGCCTGGTCGTCCACATCGAGGACCCCGGCGGCGGCCCCGGCGAGCTCATCCTGTTCGTCACGCTCGCCGAGGGCGCCCAGCTCGACGACGATCTGCGCGGCCGGATCGCCAGCGAGCTCCGGGGGACGCTCTCTCCGCGTCACGTCCCCGACACGATCGAGGCGGTGCCGGTGATCCCGAAGACGCTGACGATGAAGAAGCTCGAGCTGCCGGTGAAGCGGATCCTGCTCGGGGATCCGCCCGAGAGGGTCGCAAGCCGCGACGCGCTCGCGGACCCGGACGCGCTCGACGCCTTCGTCGCCTACGCGGCCACCCGCGCCCCCGCCTAGGTGCTCTCGGCGATCAGCCCGGAGAAGAAGTCGGTGTCCGCCTTCTGCAGCTGGCAGAGCTCGATCCAGTGCCCGAGCTGCTCACTGGTGTCGACGTAGGCGAGCCGGGCCCGGTCCGGGATCAGGATCGTGTACTCGAAGGCCATCCCGTGCTCGGCGAGGAGCCGCTGCAGCGCCTCCCACGCCTCATCACCGAGTGGCACCAGCATCGCCAGGTGGTGGAGGCCGAGCACCGCGCCGTCACCCAGCGCCCGCCGGTAGAACTCGACTTCGCCTGCGATCGGCTCGATCAGCTCGACGATCAGGCCGCCGCGGGCGCCCATCGCCACCCGCACGTCCCACTGCTGCCGCTCGCCGGCCTTCAGGAAGCTGGCGCCCTCGACGGGGACCTCCGTCATGTTCTCGATCCCGAACAGGTCGCGGAGCTCCTGCATCCCGCGGTCGAGGTCCGGGGTCACGTAACAGACCTGCCATACGTTCGCGAACAGGTCGCCGAGGGCCTCAATAGGGCGCGGGTCGGCGAACAGGCCCGACGCTGGTCTCGCCGCGCTCACGCCGCCACCTCCTCTCGGGCGCGCCTGTGGAGGACGAGGGCCAGCTCCTCGACGCGGGAGAGCTGCGGGTGATGACCCGCGTCCAGCTCGACGACGTCCGTGACCCGTCCGTCCCGGACCATCCGCCGCTGCAGTGCGGGCGGGACGATGCGGTCCCTGGTGCAGATCACGTAACTGCGGGGGATGCCTTCGAACGCCGGGCCGAGGGAGGCGGGCTCGGTAAGCGGCGCGAACGCCTGTGAGCCCGTTTTCCTCACAGCCCAATCCGTCACCTCGGGCGCGCAGTCCTCGTTCGACGCCCGGCGGGTCGACTCGGGCAGGGTGCCGGTCGGAGGATCGCCCGACACCACCACGGTCTTCTGCACCAGATCGTCGGCACCCTCCGGGAGCCGCGTCAGGTCCACGAGGCTCTGGCCGTCGCCGGGCAGGAACGCCGCTACGTAGACGAGGCGCTCGACCTTCTCGGGCCGCCGGGCGGCCGCCTGGGAGATCACGATGCCGCCCATACTGTTGGCGACCAGGATCGACGGCTCCGCGCTCGCATCGAGCGGGTCGCAGATCCGCTCCGTGTAGGCGTCCAGGCTCACCTCGTCGACGGGCGTCGGGTCGCTGCCGGAGCCGGGCAGGTCCGGCGTCTCGGCGCTGTGGCCGATCTCCTCCAGCCGCTCCGCCAGCGGCGTCCAGATCCACCCGCCGACGAACGCCCCGTGTACCAGCACGAACCTCATGCGAGCACCTCGCGCCTGGCCAGCTGGTCGATCGCCGCCACCAGGTCATCGGGCGCCGAGAGATGCGGGGCGTGATCGGTCTCGAGCTCGATCACAGGGTCGACGCCCCGCTCTCTCATCATCCGGCGCTGGAGTGCGGGCATGTTGGCCTGATCGCGGGTGCAGTGGATGTAGCTGCGGGGGATGTTGTCGTAGCCCCTGCTCAGCCTGGCCTCGTCCATCATCGGCACGACCGGCTGCGGCCGCCGCATCGAGGCCGCCCATTTGGCGAGCTCCGGAGGCGCCAGGTTGTAGAAGGCGGTGATCGCGTCCTCTTCCGATAGCTCGCCGAGCGGAGGCTCGCCCGAGACGACCATCGTCTTCTGCACGTGGTCGCCCTCACCCTCAGGGAGCTGGGTCAGCCCGATCAGGCTCTGACCGTCCGAGGGAAGAAAGGCGGCGATATAGATCAACGAGGCGACGCGGCCCGGGCAGCGCGAGGCGGCCTGGGTCACCGCCATCCCGCCCATGCTGTGCCCGACGAGGACGGCCTGCTCCGGCGCCTCGCCCAGCTTTTCGCAGATCCTTTCCGCGTAGAGGTCGAGGTTGATCCGCTCGAGCGGAGTGTGGTCGTCGCCGGCCCCCGGCAGGTCCATGGTCTCGACCCTGTGCCCCGCCTCCTCAAGAGGCTCCACCACCTTCTGCCAGATCCAGGCGCCGCCGAAGGCGCCGTGTACCAGGACGATCCTCGCCATCTCTTCTCCTCAGCTCATGGGGTCAGTACGACTTTTCCGTGCAATCCGCCGGCCTCGACGAGGCGGTGCGCCTCCGCCGCCTTCGCCAGCGGCAGGGTGCGATCCACGCGGGTGCGGAGCGCGCCCGCGGCCACGGCATCCACCAGGTCGCGCAGCGCCTCGCGGTCCGGGTGCACGAGGAAGGACTCCTGGCGGATGCGCCGCTGCGGGTCGGCCTCCGGTTGACGTCTCGTCGTGACCACCGCCCCTCCGTCCTCGAGGGCCGCGAGGGCGCGCTCGCCGAGGGGTACGGCGTCGAATGCGGCGGGCACCGGGTCGATCGCGCCGAGGTCGGCGTCTCGTGGCAGCACCTCGTCGGCCCCGAGGGCGCGCGGCCACTGCTCGTCGCCCCGCCCGGCCTGGGCGATCACCCGGTGGCCCGCCCGCTTCGCCAGTTGCACGGCGAAGGTCCCGACACCGCCGCTCGCGCCGGTCACCAGCAGGTCGCAGCCCTCGGGCGGGTCGAGGAGCTCGAGCCCCTGCCGTGCGGTGAGCGCGTTCAGCGGGATCGTGCAGGCGGTCTCGTAGTCCAGCGCGTTGGGAAGCGGCACCAGCCACTCCGCGTCGAAGGCGACCGACTCCGCGTAGGCGCCGACCCGGCCGCCCGCGTCGTACCACTGGACCATGCCGACGACGCGGTCGCCGGGCTCGAAGTCGGAGACGCCTTCGCCCACGGAAGTGACCTGTCCGGCCAGGTCCCAGCCGAGCACGAAGGGTGGATCGGGCGGCGCGACGCGGCCGGCGCCGCGGCGCGCCCCGAGGTCGGTCGGGTTGACGTTCGCGGCCCGGACGCGGACGACGACCTGGTCCGGCCCGGCGAGCGGCTCGTCGCGCTCGGCGACTCGGAGGACCTCGGGACCCCCGAGCTCAGTCACCTCGACGACCTTCATCCGGGTTAGCCGGCGCCATTTGCGTGCGGGAGCAGCACGGCCCGTCCGGTGATGTCGCCCTCCCGAAGCCGGCCGAGCACCTCGTTCACCTCGTCGAGCGGATGGGTCTCCGTCTTCAAGGTGATCTTGCCTGCGGCATGCAGCTGCACGACCTCCCAGAGATCGGTCCAGCTGCCCACCAGGTTCGCGACCAGGGTCTGTTCCTGGCTGACCAGAGCAACCGAGGGGACGCTGATCGTGCCCCCGAACCCGACCATCGAGTACGTGCCCTGCAGGGCGAGCATTCCGAGGCCGTCGGCGTGGCTCTGCTCGGTGCCGACGAAGTCGAGGACCAGGTTGGCGCCGCGACCCTGGCTCAGCTCCCAGACGGCGTCGACCCCGCCGTCACTGTCTAGCGTCCAATCGGCGCCGAGCTCCTCGGCGAGCTTGCGCCGAGCGGGGTGGGGGTCCACTGCGATCACGGTGCCGTTGCCGAATTCGCGGGCGAGCTGGAGGCCGATGTGGCCGACACCGCCGGCGCCGAGGATGACGGTGGTGCTCCCCGGGGGCATCAGGTGGGCGACCTTCTTGATCGCGTGATACGCCGTGATCCCGGCGTCGGAGTGCGGCGCGACGTCGACGGGCTCGACGCCGGGGGGAAGCGGGACGATCTCGCGCTCTCCCACGACGAGGTACTCGGTGAAGCCGCCGTCGAGCGTCAAACCGGTGAACTGATGGTGGTCGCAGTGCATGTCCAGGCCGCGGCGGCAGTTCAGGCACACCCCGCAGCTGTGCGGCGGATAGATCAGGACCGGGTCCCCGACCTTGACGCTGGTGACCAGATCGCCGACCGCGTCGACGCGACCGCCGTTCTCATGGCCGAGCACGCGCGGTACCTCCATGCCGGCGGGCCCCATCTCGCCGTCGATTGCGTGCAGGTCGGTCGAGCAGACGCCGGCCGCCTCGATCTTCACCCGGACCTGGTTGGGCCTGGTGATCTCAGGCTCCGGCCGATCCTCCAGCTCGAGCGGATGGTTGTACTCGTTGAGGACCGCAGCTTTCACGTTCGTCTCCTTCGCTCGAGGCTTCCGCTCAGCCGACGGCGACCTTCGCCGACGGCTCGCTCAGATATCGGTTGGGGTCCTCGTC
>DATFPJ010000063.1:0-3343 GCA_035264865.1 Solirubrobacterales bacterium | reverse complement strand
GCGACGGCGCCGCACCTGTGGCCGCCGAGGGCGAGACCAAGCCCCTGCGCGGACCGGCGGCGTCGCTCGCCCGCGCGATGAACGAGAGCCGCTCGATCCCCACCGCGACCTCGTTCCGTGAGCTCGCGGTGGACACCCTCGACGCCAAGCGGAAGGCGCTCAACGAGATCCTCAAGGATCGCGGGATGAAGGTGAGCTTCACGCACCTGATCGCCTGGGCGATCGTCAAGGCCGCCCAGGAGTGGCCGGTGATGGGACGCGCCTTCGCCGAGCAGGACGGCAAGCCGACCGTGATCGAACCGACCGGCGTCAACCTGGGCATCGCCGTCGACGTGGAGCGCAAGGGCCAGCGCTCGCTGATGGTCCCCTGCATCAAGGGCGCCGACCAGCTCGACTTCGCCGGCTTCCACTCCTACTACGAGGATCTGATCACCAAGACGCGCGAGAACAAGCTCACCGCTGACGACTTCCAGGGAACCAACATCAGCCTCACCAACCCGGGCGGGCTCGGCACCGTGGCCTCGGTGCCGCGCCTGATGTCGGGCCAGGGCACGATCGTCGCCTGCGGCTCGCTCGCCTATCCGGTCGAGTGGAAGCACGCCTCGCCCGAGAAGATCAAGGCGCTCGGCATCTCGAAGGTGATGACGATGACGTCCACCTACGACCACCGGGTGATCCAGGGCGCCGAGTCGGGCTCCTTCCTGCGCCGGATCGAGGAACTACTTCAAGGCGAGGAGGACTTCTATGAGTCGGTGGCCGAGGACCTCGGCGTCGATCCCGAGGCGGTCTCCGCGGCCCACGCTGCGGCCGCATCCGCGCCACCGCTGCCGGCGGCAGGCGGACCCGCCGGCGCACCCGGCGTGGCGGGCAAGCCGGACACCGAGCTGCTCCAGGCGGTGCAGGCGGCGACCTCGCTGCTCAAGGCCTACCGGACCCACGGCCATCTGGCGGCCCGCCTCGATCCGCTCGGCTCAGAGCCCAAGGGCGACCCGGCGATCCAGCCCGAGAACCTGAATCTGACCCCCGAGCTGATGGCGCAGATCCCGGCCGAGATCCTGCGGCTCGGCGTGGAGGGCGAGACCTTGCTCGAAGTCCTGCCGCGCATGCGCGAGGCCTACTGCGGGACGATCGCCTACCAGATCGAGCATCTCTCCTCGCACCAGCAGCGCATGTGGCTGCGGGACATGATCGAGACGGGCTGGCACCGCAAGCCGCTCGAGCCCGAGGAGAAGCAGGCGCTCCTCGACCGGCTGATCCAGGTGTACGGCTTCGAGCGCTACCTCGAGAAGGCCTACCTCGGCCAGAAGATGTTCTCGATCGAGGGCCTCGACACGGTGGTGCCGATGCTCGACGAGGTCTTCGAGATGGCGCACACCGAGGGCGCGCACGACGTCGTCATCGGCATGGCCCATCGCGGCCGGCTCAGTGTCCTCGCCCACAACATCGATCGACCGATCGAGGCGATCCTCGCCGAGTTCGAGGGCGCCAAGGCGATCGAGGCCGTCAAGTCGCTCGCCGCGATCCCCATCGGGGGCACCGGCGACGTGAAGTACCACTACGGGCACAACGGCGTCTACAAGACCACGGACGGGTCGGAAATCGGCGTCCGCCTCTACCCCAACCCGAGCCACCTCGAGTACGTCGACCCGGTGGTGACCGGCGCCGCCCGCGCCGCCCAGAGCACGCGGCGTGACGGGCGCCTCGAGCACGACCCGATGGCGGCCGTCCCGGTTCTGCTCCACGGCGACGCGGCCTTCCCGGCACAGGGGGTCGTTGCCGAGACCCTGAACCTCCAGTCGCTGAACGGCTACGCGACCGGCGGCACCGTGCACATCATCCAGAACAACCAGATCGGCTTCACGACCGATCCGGAGGAGGGCCGCTCCACGCCGTACGCAGCCGACATGGCGAAGGGCTTCAACGTCCCGATCATCCATGTGAACGCCGACGATCCCGAGGCCTGCGTAGCCGCCGTCCGCCTCGCGATGGCGTACCGCGAGCGTTGGGGCCGCGACGTCGTCATCGACCTGATCGGCTACCGCCGCTTCGGGCACAACGAGACCGACGAGCCGGCCTATACGCAGCCCCTGATGGCCCAGAAGATCAAGGAGCACCCGCCGGTCTCCCAGCTCTACGGCGAGGCCCTCGTCAAGGAGGGCATCGTCACGCCGGACGAGGTCGAGGAGCGCAACACCGAGCGCCAGCGCTCGCTCAAGGCGTCCCACGACGACCTGCGGCAGAAGATCGAGTCCGGCGACTATGCGGACCCGACCGCCACCGGCACGGGCGAGCTCGACCGCACACGCAGCCCGAGCGTCGAGACAGCGGTGTCCGAGGAGCAGCTGCGCAAGCTGAACGAAGGGCTCCTGCGGGTGCCGGACAGCTTCACCATCCACCGCAAGCTCCGCAAGCCGCTCTCGCGGCGACGTGACGCGATGGACGAGGGCGGGATCGAGTTCGGCCACGCCGAGTCACTCGCGCTGGGGTCGCTGCTCACCGATGGCGTGCACGTCCGGCTCACCGGGCAGGACACCGAACGCGGGACCTTCTCCCATCGTCACCTCGTCCTCCACGACGAGAAGACGGGCCTCCGCTACGCGCCGATTCAGAACCTCGACGAGGCGCAGGCGCCGCTCGAGCTGCACAACAGCCCCCTCTCCGAGACGGCCTGCCTCGGCTTCGAGTACGGCTACTCGGCGGCGTCGCCGGACAGCCTGGTCCTCTGGGAGGCGCAGTTCGGTGACTTCGGCAACGCCGCGCAGGTGATCATCGACAGCTTCATCGTCTCGGCCGAGGCGAAGTGGGGCCAGACCTCACGGCTCACCCTGCTGCTGCCGCACGGATACGAGGGCGCCGGCCCGGAGCACTCGAGCGCGCGGATCGAGCGCTTCATTCAGCTCGCCGCCGAGGGCAACATCCGGATCGCCAACCCGTCGACCGCCGCACAGTACTTCCACCTGCTCCGTCGCCAGGCCCTGATCCAGAAGGCCCGGCCGATGATCGTCTTCACGCCGAAGGGCCTGCTGCGCTTGCCGCGAGCGACCTCGACGCTCGAGCAACTCACCTCGGGATCGTTCGAGTTCGTCCTCGACGACCCGCGCGCCGAGGACCGCAAGGACCAGGTCGAGCGGCTCGCGCTCTGCACGGGGAAGATCTACTACGACATCGACGCCGCGCCGAAGCGCGAGGAGATCGAGAACGTCGCGATCGCGCGCGTCGAGTTGCTCTATCCGTTCGCCAAGGAGCAGCTCACCCAGCTGATCGCGAGCTACCCGAACCTGAAGGAGATCGTCTGGGTTCAGGAGGAGCCGCGCAACATGGGCGCCTGGTCGGTCATGCAGCG
>DATFPJ010000062.1:0-2924 GCA_035264865.1 Solirubrobacterales bacterium | reverse complement strand
CGATACGGGTCGTCCTCGAAGAGCGTGAAGCCGCGGTCGGCCGCGAGCTGGACGAGATCGCTCCGCTTATCGAGCGAGAGCGTGCACCCGGCCGGGTTGTGGAAGTTGGGGATCACATGGACGAGCCCGACGTCGTCGCCGGCCGCGTCCACCTGTGCAGGATCCACGCCGTCGGCCTCGAGCGCGGCGCCGAGCAGGTCCGCGCCGGCCTGCTGAAGGAGCAGGAGGGTGCGGTCGTACGTGGGCTGCTCCACCACCACGCGATCTCCCTCGGAGACCAGGTGGCGGAAGAGGAGGGCGGCGCCTTCCATCGAGCCGTTGGTGACCATGACCCGCTCCGGATCCACGGCGTGGAGCTCCGCGATCCACTCGCACAGGCCCGGGTGGCCCCGGCCGGTCCCGTAGCTGAGCGCCTTCTGCCAGTCGGTCTCGAGCGCGCGCCCCGCCGCCTCCCGGACGGCCTCGTGCGGGAGGATGTCGGCGCTCGGTGCCCCGCGCGCGAAGCTGATCGTCCGTTCGGCCACTGGCGCATCGAGTATACGAACGGTGCGATACTCGACTCCTCGGGGGATGGAGGCCGCCGGTCCGGACGCAATACTGTTGCCCGATGCCGGCGTCGCTCGAGCTGGTCCGGATCGCTCTTCAGGCCTATGGGGCTGGTGACTGCGAGATCGCCCTCGCTCTCGCCGACCCGCTGATCCGGTGGGACGAGCGCGCGTCCCGCCCCGACGGGGATCTCGTCTGGAAAAAAGAGGACGTCCAGCGGGCGATGCGCCGCTACCTCGACAGCTGGGAGGAGTACCGATTCGACCTCGAGGATCTCGCGGAGGTCGGCCCGGGGAAGGTGGTCGGCATCTGCCGCGAGCGCGGCAAACCCAAGCAGGGCTCAACGGTCGATCGCCGCTTCGGCGGGCTCTGGGTGGTCGAGGACGGCAAGATCGCCTCGTGGACGACCTATCTGACGCCGAAGGAGGCCGTCCGTGCCGCCAAGGAGCTGCTCGGTGGCCGCATCGATCAGGCGCAGATCAAACGGCGTACCGACCCAGTCGCGAAGCCGGCGGAGGAGCCCGTCGCCCCCGCGGAGGTGGAGGCGGAGGCGGAGTCCGCGCCCGCCCCTGAGCCCGGGGTCGCCCCGGCGGAGCCGCGGCCGCGCAAGAAGGCCCTGACGCTGAGCGAGGAGCAGAAGCGGGCGGCACGGGCGAGGGCTCGGCTGCGGAAGCGCGCCTCGCGGCAGACGGCCTAGCTCGAGGCTGGCCGCCATGGCCGCGCCGCTCGTCTATGTCGACACCTCCGAGGTCCGGGAGGGCGCTGCGGAATCGATCAGGCCGGCGATCGAGGAGCTGGTTGCCTTCCTCGAGGCGAACGAGCCCGACCTCCTCGGCTACGGCGTCTACCTGAGCGACGACGGCACGCGGATGACGGTAGTGCACGTCCACACCGACTCGGCCTCTCTGGAACACCACCTCGAGGTCGGCGGTCCGGCATTCAGGCCGTTCGTCGATCTGATCACCCTGAGGTCGATCGACCTCTACGGCGAGCCGAGCGAAACGGCGGTCAAACAGCTCCTTGAGAAGGCGCGAATGCTGGGGACCGGAGAGGTGACCGTCCATCCGCCCGCCGGCGGATTCGAGCGGTTCGGCTAGGCCTTCGCGCCGATCGTCTCGGCGGCGAGCTGCGCGGTCTCCGTCGGGCTCTTGCCCACCCGGATGCCCTGCGCCTCGAGCGCCTCCTTCTTCGCCTCCGCCGTCCCGGAGGAGCCCGAGATGATCGCTCCGGCGTGCCCCATCTGCTTGCCGGGGGGGGCGGTGAAGCCCGCGATATAGGCGACCACCGGCTTGGAGACGTTGGCGGCGATGAAGTCCGCCGCACGCTCCTCGGCGTCGCCGCCGATCTCGCCGACCATCACGATCAGCTCGGTCTCGTCGTCGTCCTCGAAGAGCTGGAGGATGTCGATGAAGTCCGAGCCGACGATTGGGTCGCCGCCGATGCCGACGATGGTCGAGTTGCCGAGGCCCGCCTGCTTGAGCTCGTTGCCGATCTGGTAGGTGAGCGTTCCCGACTTGGAGACCACGCCGATCGAGCCCTGCTCGAAGAACTGTGCGGGGATGATCCCGACGTTCGCTTTGCCCGGGCTGAGTACTCCGGGGCAGTTCGGACCGATCAGCCGGACGCCGGCCTCGCGCGCCGTCCAGTAGGTCTTGAGCATGTCGTGAACCGGGATGTGCTCGGTGATCGCGATCACCGTCCCGATCCCGGCGTCGATCGCCTCGCCAATGGCAGCCGAGGCGAAGCGGGCGGGCACGAAGATCATCGAGGTGTTGGCGCCGCGCTCGTCGACCGCCGCTTTGATCGCGTCGAAGATCGGGATTCCCTCGACCTCCTGGCCGCCCTTCTTCGGGGTGACGCCGGCGACGACGTCCGTGCCGTAGTCGCGGTTCCGCAGGCCGTGGAAGCTGCCCTCGCGGCCGGTGAGGCCCGAGATGACCAGCTTCGTCTCCTCGCCGACGATGATCGACATCAGGCGGCCTTGGCGAGCTCGACGACCCGCTCGGCGCCGCCGAGCATCGTCTTCTCAACGTGCAGGTTCGGTAGGTCGGCATCCGCGAGCAGCGCGAGGCCCTCCTCGGAGTTCGTCCCGTCGAGGCGGACGACCAGGGGCACATCGATCTCGACCCGCTGCGAGGCCTCGATGATCCCCTTGGCGATCTCGTCGCAGCGGGTGATGCCGCCGAAGATGTTGAACAGGATCGCGACCACCTTCTCGTCGGAGGTGATCACCTCGAGCGCGTCGACGATCGCCTCCGCCTTGGAGCCGCCGCCCGCGTCGAGGAAGTTCGCGGGCCTGCCTCCGGCCTGCGCGACCACGTCGAGGGTTGACATGCAGAGGCCGGCGCCGTTGCCGAGGATGCCGATGTCGCCTTCCA
>DATFPJ010000061.1:0-3403 GCA_035264865.1 Solirubrobacterales bacterium | reverse complement strand
GTGATCACCTCGATCCGAATCCTTCGACATCACCCAGGTTACCCCTGGGCCCCCTTTGCGAACCGGGCGCCAAGTTGCGTGTCATCAACCTAACGACCCGGCCGCGTGGCGAAACTCATCGGCATCGCGCTCAGAACTCCTTGACCACCTCGCCCGGGTCCTTGTCGTCACGCATCCCCTTGAAGGCGGGCTGGCGCAGCGTCCCCTCGTTGGTCCACTCCGTCCAGGAGACCTCGCAGACCAGCTCGGGCCTGCACCAGACGGCGAGCTTGGCCTTGGGCCCGGTCGGCTTGCCGACGTCGAAGGGGCTCTCCGGGATCTCCCGCCCGCGCAGCTCCTTGGTGAGGAAGTCGATCTGCTTCTCGTTCAGCCCGGAGCCGACGCCGCCGGCGAAGCGGAGCTCCTGGCCCTCGCCCTTGCCCAGCTCGGAGCGTCGGCGGTCGTAGTAGCCGACGAGCAGCGAGCCGACGCGCTTGGCGCGACGCCCCTCGCCCGGGATGTAGCCGCCGATCACGAACTCCTGGCGGCGCCAGACGCGGGTCTTGATCCACTCACCGGTTCGCTTGCCCGGGCGGTAGGGACTGTCGCAGCGCTTGGCGACGATCCCCTCGAGCCCCTGACGCCGCGCGGCCTCGAGCAGGTCCGGCCCGCCGCCGTGGCGATAGCGCGGGGTCCGCCAACGGGGGCCGTCCAGACCGAGCCCCTCGAGCAGCACGCGACGCTGTGCGTAGGGCAGCTCGCGGACGCAGCGCCCGTCGAGGTGCAGCAGGTCGAAGATCACGTAATCGACCGGCTGCTGGTTTGCACGAGCCTTGATCACCCCCGGCGAGGTCAGGCCCATTCGGCTCTGGATCAGCTGGAAGCGCGGGCGCCCCTCCTCGTCCAGGGCCACTACCTCGCCGTCGAGGATGGCCGAATGCCCCTCCAGCGCCTCCGCGATCGGCTCGAGCTCGGGGTAGCGGACGCTCACGTCCTCGAGGCGCCGGCTCAGCATGCACCACCTGCCCCGGTCGGCGTAGCCGAGGACCCGGACCCCGTCCCACTTGATCTCGTAGGCCCAGTCGTCGGCGTCCGACTCCGGCACCTCGCCCGGCTTCGCCAGCATAGGGTCGAGCCGGCTCGGCATCTTCTCCCTCGGAGCGCCGTCGAGGAGCGTGTCGGCCTTGGCCTTCGTCTTTGCCACGGCACCCGATTATGCGGGTCGCTTTAGCCGAGACTCGGATAATCGAGTTGTGCTCTTCGAGCTGGAGCAGGTGACCTACTCGCGATCGGGGAAGGTCGTGCTGCGCGACGTCACCGCCCGCATTCCGGTCGGGGCCGCCGCCATCGTCGGTCCCTCGGGAAGCGGCAAGTCGACCCTGCTGCGCCTGCTCAACCGCCTAGCCGATCCCGGCTCCGGCAGCGTCGCCTATGAGGGCCGCGACGTCCGGGAGCTCGATCCGCTCGCGCTGCGGCGGGAGGTCAGCCTGGTCCCGCAGCTGCCGGCGCTGGTGGACGGATCCGTCCACGACAACGTCGCGTTCGGGCCGCGGCTCACGGGCCGCAGCTTCGACGCCCGCAGCTGCCTGGAGCTGGCCGGCCTCGATCCCGCCTTCGAGGATCGCGACGCCGCGAAGCTCTCGGTGGGGGAGCAGCAGCGGGTGATGCTCGCCCGCGCGCTGGCGCTGGAGCCGCGCGTATTGCTGCTGGACGAGCCGACGTCGGCGCTCGACCAGGCGGCTCGCGACGCCGTGGAGGGCACCTTGCGGCGCCTACGGGCGCGGACGGCGATCTCGCTGGTCGTCGTGACCCACGACATCGCGCAGGCGAAGCGGCTGGCGGAGTACGTGGTCCGGATCGACGCCGGGCGCGTCGCGGCACAGGGCTTGATGGATGACGTGCTCGCCGAGCCGTCGGAGGTCGCGGTCGCCGCCGAGGACCCGACATGACCCTGGCGGTCTCCTCGATCAACGTCACCATGGGCGAGGTCGCCGCCGCGCTGGCTCTGGTCGCGATCGCGGCGATCGCGTCGCGCTCGTGGCATGCGGGCCTCGAGGAGGACATCGGAATAGCGGTCGTCCGCTCCTTCATCCAGCTGACCGCGATCGGCTACGTGATCACGCTGATCTTCGACGAGGACTCGTTCGCGCTCGTGGTGGGACTGATCGCGGTGATGGTCGTCTTCGGCGCCTTCACCGCGCGGAGCCGGGCGAAGGGCGTGCCTGATGCCTTCGTGCCATTGCTTGCCTCCCTCGCGGTCGCCGCCGTGGCGACGCTCGGGCTGGTGGTGGCGCTCGGCATCTTCGACGCGACCCCGCGCTACCTCGTGCCGGTGGGCGGGATGGTGGTCGGCAACTCGATGACCGCGGCGGCCGTCGCGCTCAACCGCCTCGGCGAGGACGTGCACGATCAGGCGAGGCGGATCGAGGCGACCCTCGCACTGGGAGCCACCTCCTCACAGGCCGTGACCCCGCTCGTCAGGCGCAGCCTGCGCTCCGGGATGATCACGCTGGTCGACTCGACGAAGACGACCGGGCTGATCTTCTTCCCCGGGACCATGGTCGGGATGCTGCTGGCCGGGGCCGATCCGACCGACGCCGTCCGCCTGCAGCTGATCCTGCTCTACGTGCTGCTGGGCGCGGTCTCGATCGCCGCGCTGATGGCGATCACGCTCGCGCGCCGGAATTTCTTCACCGCGGCGCACCAGCTGCGGGAGCCGCCCGAGCCGTAGCTCAGAGGGTCCGCAGCGCAGGCGCGGCAGCCCACCTCATGGCGAAGCCGGGTAGATGAACTTGTGCCCGAGCAGCTCCGTCACCGGGACGA
The DNA here is from genome assembly GCA_035264865.1 of Solirubrobacterales bacterium. Lineage (GTDB taxonomy): Bacteria > Actinomycetota > Thermoleophilia > Solirubrobacterales > 70-9 > DASUPK01. The sequence continues at coordinate 601 of DATFPJ010000061.1, read as the reverse complement.
AGCGGTAACCCCGATGGCGGAAGTGGGAGAGGATCGCCGGCAGGGCGGCGACCGTCTGGCTGCGGTCGCCTCCGCCGTCGTGCATGACCACGATCGAGCCGTTGTGCGCGTGGTGGATCACGCCGGAGGCGATCGCCGCGACGCCGGGATCCGCCCAGTCGCGGGGGTCGACCTCCCAGTTCACGGTCACCAGACGCTCGGTGTGGGCGCGGTCGATCAGACCGGGATTGACATGACCGTCGGGCGGCCGGAAGTCGCACGGCCGAAAACCCGTCGCCCGGCGGATCAGGTGATTCGTCTTGTGGAGGGACTCCGAGGAGGGATTGGACTCGTGATGCAGCGAGTGGTTCCCGATCTCGCTGCCCTCGGCGAGGACCCTCCTCATGATCGGCGCGCGGCCTGGGGTCTCCTGGCCGATTTCGAAGAAGGTGGCGCGCGCGTCGAACCGCCTGAGCACCCTGAGCATCTTGAGCGTGTAGACGCTCGGACCGTCGTCGAACCCGATCGCGATCCGCTTCCGTTTGCGCGATCCGTGAGTGCGGAAGGCGGGCCCGCCGTGGCCGCAGCCGATCGGCAGCACCGCGCTGGACGCCTCGGCCAT
>DATFPJ010000060.1:0-1662 GCA_035264865.1 Solirubrobacterales bacterium | reverse complement strand
TTCATCTGATCTCGTAATCCGTCGGCGAGGCTGGTGGCCGACGCCGGTGTCCCTCAGTCGAGCCCAAGCTCGTGTCGGTAGTGGCCCGCGTACTCCTCGCGCTTCTCGAGGACATTCTCTACGTACTCGCGGGTCTCTGGGAAGGGAATTTCGTCGACGCGCAGGTTCGATCCTCCCCAGGCGATCGCGTTGGTCTCCCCCGCGTTGTACGCCGCCAGGGCAGCCACCTCATTGTCCCCGAACTTCCCAATCAGGTAGCGCAGATAGAAGGTCCCGTAGCGGATGTTTATGTCTGGGTCGGAGAGGTCCTCGAACTTGAAGGTCTGGCCTCCGCTCAGCTTCTCGATCAGCTTGGCGGTGCTAGGCGTGATCTGCATCAGCCCACGCGCGCCGGCGTGCGAGGTCTGGTCGCGGAAGCGCGACTCGGCGTAGATCACGGCCGCGATCAGGTCCGCAGGGACGCCCTTGTCGGCGGCCTGCTGGCGGATGATGTCCTCGTGCCGCAGCGGGAGGGTGACCTCCTCGAGCGTGCGCTGGAAGCGGTCGCTGTTGACGAGAAGGAAGCCACCGAGGGCGACGACCACAAGGGTCGCGCCGATCACGCGGACACGCCGGCGACGCTCCGAACGCGTGCGCGCCTTCGCGTTGCTCCCGCGCCGTTTGGAGCGGCTGGCGCTGCTACGCGAGCGCTTGCGGGCCGTGCGTACGGACGTCTGGGGGCTCATCAGCCCTCTCCCCCGCCGAGCTCGTCGATCACTCTCCTCACCTCTGACTCCAACTCATCGAGCGAGGCATCGTTGCGGATGACGTGGTCGGCACGCCGGGCCTTCTCGTCCTGGTCGAGCTGGCGCGCCTCACGCCCCTCGAGACCACCTTGGCCGCGCTCGCGCAGGCGGGCGTCGCGAATTCGGTCGTCGGCGATCACGGCGACGGTCGCGTCGAAGGCGTCTTCCATGGCCGCTTCGAAGAGCAGGGGGACCTCGACGACCGCAACCGGGACCTCGGCGTCGAGCGCCTGCCGCCATTCGACCACGTGAGTGCCGACCCGCGGGTGCGTCACGCTCTCCAGCCAGGCGAGCTCGCCCGGGTCGTTGAAGACGATCTCGCTGACCCGGTCGCGGTCGACGCTGCCGTCCGGCGCTATCTGATCGCCCCAGTGCTCGACGAGGGCGGCTCTCACCTCGTCGTCGTCGAGCAGGTCGTGGGCGACCCGATCGGTTGAGAGCGTCGCGGCACCGAGCCGCTCGAACGCGGCGAGCGCCTCCGACTTCCCCGCCCCGATACCGCCGGTGAGGCCGACGAAGCGGGTCAATCCTGTGTGGGAGGCGGCTCCTCGGCGGGAGGTTCCTCGGCGGGTGGCTCCTCTGTCGGGCCCTCGCTCGGCGCCTCGTCCGGGACGATCTCCTCGGGCGGAGCCTCGGGCGCGACCTCGGCCGCGGGCTCCTCCCCGCCGTCCTCCGCCTCCGGCACCGCTTCCGCCGCGGGCTCGGGAGCTGTTTCGGCGGTGGGCTCCGCCTGGGCCTCCGGCGCGGCCTCCACCGGAGGGGCGGCTTCCGTCTCGGGAGCGGCCTCCGTCGTGGGCGCGGCGGGCCCCTCCTCGGGTGCGTCCGCATCCTCGATCACGATGTCGTCGCTCGGCTCGCGGGTCGGAAGCACCTGGCC
>DATFPJ010000059.1:0-2291 GCA_035264865.1 Solirubrobacterales bacterium | reverse complement strand
GCTGGTGGGCCGGATACCCGACGAGCAGCTCGCCGAGGGAATGTCGGATCCCGAGGCGCGCAAGCGCATCCTCGGCGAGATCTTCAAGCGGATGAGCGAGCACGTCGAGCCCTCGCAGATCGAGGGCGTCGATGACACCGTCCACTTCAAGATCACCGACGCCCCCGGCGGCGGCGCTGACGTCTATGAGGCGGTGATCCGCGACGGAGCGGTGACGGTGAACGAGGAGCAGACGGTCGAGAACCCGCGGGTGACGATCACGATGGCGCCGGTCCAATTCCTCAAGCTGGTCACCGGCCAGAAGTCAGGCCCGGTGATGTTCATGACAGGGAAGTTGAAGCTCGACGGGGACGTGATGTTCGCGAGCCGGCTGACGAGCTTCTTCCGGATCCCGTCTGCATCCGGCTAGAACGGGCGCATCGCGACCGATGAGTCTTCCCCCTCGGAGGGGTCTAACTGATCGATGGCCAAGCTGATCTATTCGATGCAGACCTCGCTCGACGGCTACGTGAACGACGAAAAGGGCGAGTTCGGCTGGGCGGCGCCCGGCGCGGAGGTGCATTCCTTCTTCAACGAGCTCGAGCGGCCGGTCGGCATCCACCTGTACGGGCGGCGGATGTACGAGGTGATGCGCTACTGGCAGGACCCGCCCGACCTCGCCGAGCAGCCGCCGCACATCCGGGAGTACGCGGAGATCTGGCAGGCCGCGGACAAGGTCGTCTACTCCACCTCGCTTGACACCGCACCGACGCCCCGGACCCGCCTGGAGCGCGAGTTCGAGCCGGAGGCGATCCGGGCGATGAAGGAGGGCGCCGCTGCCGACCTCAGCCTCGGCGGGCCGACCCTCGCCGCCACAGCGCTACGCGCCGGACTCGTCGACGAGCTCCACCAGGTCCTCTATCCCGTCGTGGTGGGGGGCGGCACGGCGTGGCTCCCGGACGACCTTCATCTCGAACTCGATCTGCTCGACGAGCGCCGCTTCGGCGGCGGAGCGGTGCACCTCCACTACCGCACCAGGGCGTAGGCCCAAACGGACCCTTAGGGCGTCCCGGCGCCAGCCTCCCCGCGCCAGCGCAGGTAGTGGGGTCCGAAGCTGCGCGCGGGCGGTGGCAGCAGCGGGCCGGTCCGCCGAGAGAGCGCGGCGAGGCGCCGAAAGCGCCACTGCCGGCTCGCGCTCCATTCGATCCCGAGCCGCTCGCGCAGCGTCGGCGGGAGCATCCCGATGGTCGCGAGCGAGCCCACCCTGGTTGACGGCAGGCGCACGAGGCGCCAGATCCGCTCGTGGCGCAGGGCCGGCAGTGGGGGGGCAGCCGGATCCTGCAGCGCGGCGAGGACGTCCTGGGCGGCCTCGGTGCTCTCGAGCTCTTCCTCGACCATCCGGTCGAAGTAGACGAGCAGGCCCGGCCAGCTCTCCGGCAGATCCTCAGAACGAATCCCGACCAGCCGGCCGAGCCGCCGCCACTCGCCCCAGAAGGCACCGGCCTCCGAGGCGCTGAGCGGCGGACCGCAGAAGAGCTCGTGGCCGCGGACGATCGACTCGGCCAGGGTGGCGTGTACCCAGGCCCACGGGCCGGGCTCGAGGCCGTGGTAGGGCTCGCCGTCCGCCCGTACCCCCCGAATCGACTTGTGCATCTCGCGCACCCGCCGGCCCATCCGCCAGGCGATCTCGGGGCCGCCGTAGACCATCGAGCTCGTGTAGTCGAGGGTCCGCAGCAGCCTCCCCCAGGGATCGGCCTTGAAGTTCGAATGCTGCGTGACACCCGCCCCGACGCTCGGATGGGCGACCTGTAGCAGCAGCGCGTAGCCGGAGGCGGCGAAGAGACGCGCATCGCCGGCGACTCGCCAGGTGATCCCGTCGCGCGGCGGGATCAGCTCGGCCGCCTCCTCGCGCGGGGGCATGACCGGCCCTCGTTCGTGTGCCTCTGTCCGGGTAGCGCTCGTACGCAGAGTTTGCTCGCGTTCGCGGACAGGCGGAATAGGATCGCCTCGCAACCGAGGAGAAGGAGATGTCATGTACGCACGCGTAGTCAGGTTCACCGGCGTCGAGCCGGCCCGGGTCGAGGAGATCGCGAGTCAGACGGAGCAGGGTGAGCAGCCCGGACCCGACATCCCGGCGAAGCAGATCAGGGTGGTCGTCGACGAAGACCAGTCGACCTCCGTCGCGATCTTCTTCTTCGACTCCGAAGAGGACATGCGCAGGGCCGACGAGGCGCTCAACGCGATGGACAGTGGGGAGACACCGGGCACGCGCGCATCGGTCGATCAGGGCGAAGTGAAGATGAGCTTCGACG
>DATFPJ010000058.1:0-8366 GCA_035264865.1 Solirubrobacterales bacterium | reverse complement strand
CCAGGGCTATACTCGCCCAGGAACCTTTTTTCGCACGAACCGCGTGTCGAAAGGTGGGCGAGCGCCCGCCTTTTTTTGGGCCCGAAGCTGGAGACTTTTCGGAGAGAACGAGAGATGGACGCAGAGCTAGAGCAGATTCAGAGGACGGTCGAGGACCGGCTCCGAGAGCGCGAGCCGGATGTCGAGCTGCTCGCGCTCGAGCGGCCGGCCGCCGAGCGCCTGCGCGCCGTGATCGACCGCCCGGAGGGCGTCGACATCGCCCTCTGCGAACGGATCACCGGGTTGCTGCGTGACCTGCTCGAGTCGTACACGCTGGAGGTCTCGTCTCCCGGCCCCGAGCGGCCGCTGACCAAGCCAGAGCACTTCCGGCGCTACCTCGGCCGTCGCGTCCGGGTGCGGACGCGCGAGGAGGTCGCGGGGCACAAGAGCTTCACTGGGCGCCTGATGGCGGCCGACTCAGACAGCGTCAGCGTCGACTCGGGGGACGGGCCGGTATCGATCCCGCTCGCCGCGGTTCGCCGCTCGAACCTACTGCCAGATGGGACGGAGGTGGCTGCATGACTCAGGAGATCGTCGACGCCGTAAAGATGCTCGAGCAGGAGAAGGGGATCGCGGCGGACACCTTGTTGGACGCACTCCAGGATGCACTCCTTTCTGCCTATAAGAAGACGCCGGGGGCGGCGAAGTACGCCAAGGTCGAGCTCGACCACGGCACTGCGGACTTCCGCGTCTATGAGCTGATCGTCCCGGAGGACCTTGAGAAGCGCCTGCTCGACGAGCAGTTCGAGGAGCAGCTCCAGGCCGCTGAGGCCGCGGAGGCGGCCGGTGAGCCCGTACCCGAGATCCAGGCCACCGGCCCATCCGTAGATCCCGAGACCGGCGAGCGCCGCGAGGCTGTGGAGGAGGAGCTCGAGCCCGAGCGGCTCGAGCCCTACATGGAGCAGATCGACTCCCGCGACGTCACACCCGACGACTTCGGCCGGATCGCGGCTCAGACCGCGAAGCAGGTGATCCTCCAGCGGATCCGCGAGGCCGAGCGCGGGATGATGTTCGAGGAGTACAAGGACCGCGTCGGCGAGCTGGTGACCGGGATCATCCAGCAGTCCGACAACCGCTACACGCTGCTCCAGCTCCGCGAGCGGGTCGAAGCGCTGCTTCCCCGGTCCGAGCAGGTCTACAACGAGCGCTACGACCACGGCATGAGGCTGAAGGCCGTGATCACCGACGTCTCGGCCGACACCAAGGGCCCGAGCATCGTCGTCTCGCGCCGCAATTCCGAGCTGATCAAGAAGCTCTTCGAGCTTGAGGTCCCGGAGATCGCCGACAAGCTGGTCGAGATCACCGGCGTCGCCCGCGAGCCGGGTTGGCGCTCGAAGATCGCGGTTGTCTCGCACGCCGACGGCGTCGATCCGGTGGGCGCCTGCGTCGGGCCGCGCGGCTCGCGCGTCCGCATGGTCGTCTCCGAGCTCCGCGGCGAGAAGATCGACATCATCCCCTACAACGACGAGCCCGCCCGGTTCGTCGCCAAGGCGCTCTCCCCGGCCCGCGTCCGCGAGGTGCTCGTCGACGACGAGACCAAGGAGGCGACGGTGATCGTCCCCGACGACCAGCTCTCACTGGCGATCGGCCGCGATGGCCAGAACGCCCGCCTCGCCGCGCGCCTGACCGGCTGGAAGGTGGACATCACCTCCGAGACCGAGTTCGCCCAGCAGGAGGAGGACATCGAGTACGAGGGCGAGGAGGCCGCCGACGGTCGTTGCATGGCCGTGATGACCACTGGCCGCCGCTGCCCGAATGCCGCGCTCCAGGGCTCTCAGTTCTGCGGGCTTCCGCAGCACCAGGCCCTCGCCAAGTTCTCCACCAACCAGGTCGCCGTGCTCGGCGTCCTCAGCGACGAGGAGGTCGCGACGGTCGCGAACGGCGATGCCGGTGACGCCAACGTCAGGTCGCTGGTCGAGAAGGCGGAGGGCGAGTTCGACGAGGACGCCGCAGCCGAAGAGCCCGCGGCCGAGGTGCCGGAGGAGACGGATCCCGACGAGGAGCCGGAGCCCGATCAGGTGGGCGGGGAGCCCGCGGAGGAACCCGCACCCGAGCCGGAGCCCGAGGAGTCCGCCGAGGCCGAGGAGCCCGTGGCGGAGGCCGAGGAGCCCGCGGCGGAGGCCGAGGAAGCCGAGGAGCCCGCGTCCGAGGCTCCGTCCGAGGACGGAGGCGAGCCGGAGGCCGACGGAGGCGAGCCCGAGGCCGAGCGAGCCGTGACCGCGAGCGAGGAGGGGGCGAGCGAGTAGCCGGATGGCGAAGAAGCGCGTACACGAGATCGCCAAGGCCCAGGGGCTGACCAGCAAGGAGCTGCTCGAGAAGCTGCAGGCCGCCGGCGTCGAGGCGAAGGCCGCGCAGTCGAGCGTCGAGGAATCCGACGCGCTGGCCGCGCTCAAGAGCTCCGGCGACGGCGCCTCGGCGACCGCCACGAAGACCAAGGCCGCTGCCCCGGCGAACGCGGCCCCCGCCAAGCAGGCGCCCGCTCAGCAGTCCACGTCCGAGGCTGCGCCAAAGCCCGGTGCAGGCGACGGAGCAGCCGCAGCCGCGAGGAAGGGCACGCCCAAGCGCCGCCGCCGCGTGGTGATCGACTCACAGGCCGCTCGTCGCGATCACATCGCCAAGACTCAGCCACCGCCCCGGCCGCCGCGCCGTCGCGGTGGCCGCCGCCGCCGACCGCTGCTCGAGGACCCCAGCGACAGGGAGCTGAAGCAGCCCGAGGAGCAGCCGCCGATCAAGGTGAACTCGGGCGCGACCGTGCGCGAGGTCGCCGAGAGCCTCGGCCTCTCCGCGGCGGAGGTGATCAAGGCGCTGATGAAGGAGGGTGAGATGGCGACTCTCACCCAGACCCTGACCGACGAGTCGGTGGAGTCGATCGCGAAGCAGTTCGATCGCAAGATCGAGATCGTCACGGCGGCCGAGGAGGAGGTCGAGGAGCCCGTCGGCGAGGAGGACGACGAGGCCGACCTCGCCGACCGCCCCCCGGTCGTCACCGTGATGGGCCACGTCGACCACGGCAAGACTTCACTGCTGGACGCGATCCGCCAGACCCAGGTCGCCGCGGGCGAGGCCGGCGGCATCACCCAGCACATCGGGGCCTATCAGGTCCAGCACGACGGCAAGACCCTCACCTTCCTGGACACCCCAGGCCACGAGGCGTTCACCGCCATGCGCGCCCGCGGCGCCTCGGTCACCGACGTCGCCGTGATCGTCGTCGCGGCGGATGACGGCGTCATGCCGCAGACGGTCGAGGCGATCGACCACGCCCGCGCCGCCGGTGTCCCCATCCTCGTGGCGGTCAACAAGATCGACAAGGAGGGTGCCGACCCGAACCGCGTCCGCACCGAGCTTGCGCAGCAGGACCTCAATCCCGAGGAGTGGGGAGGGGACACGGTCTACGCAGACGTCTCCGCGAAGACCAAGGACGGCCTCGACCACCTGCTCGAGATGATCCTGTTGGTCACCGAGCTGGAGGAGCTCGGCGCCAACCCGAACGCGCCCGCGTCCGGGGCGGTGGTCGAGTCCCGGCTCGATCCCGGTCGTGGCCCGGTCACCGGTGTCCTGGTCCAGCGCGGGACGCTTCGCGTCGGCGACGCAGTCGTCGCGGGGCCGGTCTGGGGAAAGGTCCGCGCGATGCTCGACGACAAGGGCGAGCGGGTCGAGCAGGCCACGCCAGGCACCCCGGTCGAGGTCCTCGGGTTCGACGGTGTCTCGGAGGCCGGCGAGCACGTCCAGGTGGTCGAGAACGAGCGCAAGGCCCGCGCCCTCGCCCAGGAGCGCGAGACGCGCCTCAAGACCGAGCAGCTCGCCCGCCGCCAGGCCCGCAAGGTCACCCTGGAGGAGGTCTTCCAGCGCGCCAGCGAGGGCCGCCTTGCGGAGCTCAACATCGTGCTCAAGGCCGATGTCTCCGGATCGCTCGAGGCGCTCGAGGATGAGATCGCGAAGCTGCCCCAGGAGCAGGTCCCGGTCAACGTGATCCACGCCCAGACCGGCGGCATCAACGAGTCCGACGTGATGCTGGCGTCCGCCTCCGACGCCGTGATCATCGGCTTCAACGTCCGCCCGCTCGCCGAGGCACGCCGCGCCGCCGAGAACGAGGGCGTGGACATCCGCACCTACACCGTGATCTACAAGGTCACCGAGGACCTGCGCGCGGCGATGGAGGGCCTGCTCGAGCCGGAGGAGGTCGAGGAGGCCCTGGGTAGTGCGGAGGTGCTGCAGACCTTCAAGGCCTCCCGTGTCGGCATGATCGCCGGGTGCCGCGTCACCGACGGGAAGGTCACGCGGACCGCCGGTGTGCGACTCGTGCGCGACGGCACCATCGTCTGGAGCGGCAAGGTCGGCTCCCTGCGGCGCTTCAAGGACGACGTCGCCGAGGTCGACGAGGGCCAGGAGTGCGGCATCGTGCTCGAGGGCTTCGCCGACATCAAGGAGGGCGATGTCCTGGAGTTCTTCGAGACCAAGCAGGTAGAGAAGACCCTCGAGTCGTAGCGCTCCCGTCGCTACGCTCGGACGGTGACCGCGTTCGTCGAGCTGATCGAGATTCGCCTGCACTTCGGCGAGGTCCAGGATCTGAAGGGCAAGCGGAAGCTGGTCAAGTCGCTGAAGGACGGCATCCGTCAGCGCTTCGGGGCCTCGGTTTCCGAGATCGACGGCCACGACACCTGGCAGCGCTCGGTACTGCTCTGTGCTCTGGTGGGAGACGGCGGCGTCTCCGACCGGGCCGACGGCCTGGTTCGCTTCGTCGAGAGCCGCTGCCCGGACGGCTGCTCCTTTGAGCGGGACGTGCTCAGCTTGCGTGATATCCGCGACTGAAGGCTCGCGACCGGCCTGCCTGACTGCGGCTAGGCGACTGCTGTTATCGTCGCCCACCGATGACGACGGCCAGGATGCGTCGCGTCAACGAGTCGATCAGAGAGATCCTCGGCGACGCGATCGCGACTGAGCTCAAGGACCCGAGAATCGGATTCGTGACCGTGACCGACGTGGACACCTCGCCCGACCTGCGCACCGCACGCGTCTATGTGAGCGTGCTCGGCTCCGCCGAGGAGAGGGACAGCTCGCTGGCCGGCCTGCGCTCCTCCCATGGCTTCCTCCAGGGAAAGATCGCGTCCGCGATGCGAATGAAGCGGACCCCGACCCTGACCTTCGAGTACGACGAGAGCGTGGATCGCGGCTACCGGATCTCGCGCCTCCTCGAGGACGAATGACGGAGGCAACCGAGCTCGTGGCCAGCGACCTCGATCTGGTCGCGGCGGAGATCCGGGCTGCCGACCGGTTTCTGCTGACGACGCATGAGAATCCCGATGGCGACGCCCTCGGCTCCCTGCTCGCGATGCACCGGATCCTGGAGGCGGTCGGCAAGGACTCCGTGATGTTCCTGGCCGCGAAGGAGTTCCCGCTGCCCGTCGAGTACCGCTTCCTGCCGCTGGAGGAGGTCTTTCACGAGCCGCCCGCGGACATCAGCGACCGGGTGGTGATCTTCCTGGACTGCGGCAACATCGACCGCATGCCCGTCGACTTCCTGCGGGATGGCGACAACAAGACGATCAACATCGACCACCACCATGACAACACCCGCTTCGGCAGGATCAACCTGGTCGATGTCGAGGCGTCCTGTACCGCCGAGATCGTCTACGACCTCGCCGGCCTGCTCGGGGTCGATCTGACGCCCGAGATCGCGAATGCCCTCTACGTCGCGCTCGTCACCGACACGGGCAAGTTCATGTACGAGAACACCGACGCCCGCTCCCACCGGATGGCGGCCGGGCTGATCGAGGCGGGGGTGGAGGTGAACGACGTCTATCGCCGTCTCTACGAGCACGCGCCCCTCGAGAAGCTCCGGCTCCTCGCCCAGGCCCTCGACCGGATCGAGCTCCGCGACGACGGACGGCTCGCCGTCACCTATATCTCGACCGAGGACTACGCGTCCACCGGCGCCAGCGAGGCGCTCACCGAGGGCATCATCGATCACCTGCGCACGATCGACGCCACCGTCGTCGCGGCGGTGGTCCGCGACCAGGCCGAGAGCGGCCGCGCAGCCCGCAAGGTGAGCATGCGCTCGACCGACGGCTCCGTCGATGTCTCCGCGATCGCCAGGGCGCAGGGCGGAGGCGGCCACCGCCGGGCCGCCGGCTTCGGCACCGATCTCCCCTACGAGCAGGTCGTGGAGTTCCTCGCTCAGGAGATCGGGACGCAGCTCGGCTGAGCTTGGTGGAAGGGGGAGGGGCGAGCCCCGCGCGGGGCCTGCTGGTCGATAAACCGGCGGGCGTCACCTCGCATGACGTCGTCGCCGAGATCCGCCGCGGACGCGGCGACAAGGTGGGGCACGCCGGGACGCTCGATCCCTTTGCGACCGGCCTGCTCGTCGTGCTGCTGGGCCGGGCGACTCGCCTGCAGCGATTCCTGCTGGAGCTGCCGAAGACCTACGTCGCCACCGCCAGGCTGGGGTGGCGCTCTTCGACCGGCGACCCGGACGGGGACCTGACCGAGACGGGGCGCATTCCGGAGCGGCTCGAGCTGCCGACCGGCGAGATCGAGCAGCGCGTGCCTATGACCTCGGCCGTCAAGGTGGACGGAGAGCGCCTCTACCGCAAGGCTCACCGCGGCGAGGCCGTGAAGACGCCGACCCGACGCGTCACCGTCCACCGGGCGGAGCTGCTCGAGAGCGACGCCGAGCGGGCCACCTTCGAGATCGAGTGCTCCTCGGGCACCTACATCCGCACGCTGATCGAGACGCTCGAGGACGCCTACTGCGAGTCCCTGCGTCGAACGGCGATCGGGCATCTGCATGTTCCCGGCGATGGCCCCGAGGAGGTCTCCGTCGAGAGCTTGATGAGCTTCCTGCCAGAGGTGGCCCTGGACGCCGAAGCCGCGGAACGAGTGGGTCATGGAGTCCCCGTGAGCGGATCGGGCGACCAGAGGGTGCGGCTGACCCATGGGGGCCGTCTGATAGCCATTGCGCGACCGGACGAGGACAAGCTCCGCCCGGAAGTCGTTCTGGCATGACGATCCAGGTCACCAAGCTCCCCGACGCGACGCCCCGCGACCGCCACGTCGCGATCGGCGTGTTCGACGGCGTGCACAAGGGCCACCGGGCGGTGATCGACGAGGCGGACACGGTGCTCACCTTCGACCCCCATCCCCTCAGCGTGATCAATCCGGATGCAGCGCCGAAGCTGATCATGCCCTTCGACGTCAAGCGGGACGTGATCGACGGGCTCGGCGTGGACGAGCTGGTGGTGATCCCGTTCGACCAGGAGTTCATGAAGATCCCTGCCGAGGAGTTCATCTCCCGGATCCTGGTCGAGCAGCTCGGGGCCAAGAAGGTCTCGGTCGGCGAGAACTTCCGCTTCGGCACCAAGGCGAAGGGGACACCCGAGATGCTCGCGGGCCGCGACGACTTCGAGACTCGGATCGTCCGGCTCGTGGAGGTTGACGGCGAGACGGTCTCCTCGACCCGCGTGCGCGCCCTGGTCGCCGCGGGCGAGGTCGACGCCGCCATGCGATGCCTCGGCGCTCCGTTCATGGTCGAGGGCCGGGTGGTGGAAGGGGACCAGCGCGGGCGCGAGCTCGGCTTCCCGACCGCCAACCTGGTGCCCGACGACCGCCTCGTCGTACCTGGCCACGGCGTCTATGCCGCCTTCGCCAACGGCCATCCCGCCGCCGTCAACGTCGGCATCAGGCCGACGTTCGAGACCGGCCGCGGGCTCCTGATCGAATCCTTCCTGATCGGCTATGACGGCGACCTCTACGGCCAGAACCTGCGTGTGGCCTTCGTCAGCAGGCTGCGCGGGGAGCGGCGCTTCCCGAGCGTCGAGGACCTGATCGCGCAGATGCATCGCGACGTCGAGGACGCGAAGGAGATCACGGCCAGGTACGAAGGAAGAGGCGCTTGATCGCTACCCTGTCGTCCTCATGCCGCTGACCAAGGACAGAAAGCAGGAGCTGATCGGCAAGTACGGGCGCTCCGGCGAGGACACGGGGTCCGCCGAGGTCCAGGTCGCCCTGCTCACCGCCCGCATCAACGAGCTCACCGAGCACCTGCGGACGCATTCGAAGGACCATCACTCCCGGCGCGGCCTTCTCAAGATGGTCGGCAAGCGCCGTCGGCTGCTGCGCTACCTCGAGCGGAACGACCTCGACCGCTACCGCTCGCTGGTCGCGGAACTCGGCCTGCGCCGCTAGCTCCGGTCGAAATCCGTGATCGCGACCGGCACGAAAGCACCCGACTTCTCGCTGCCCGATCAGGATGGCAACGAGGTCTCGCTCTCGGACTTCGCGGGCCGAAAGCTCGTGCTCGCGTTCTACCCGCTCGATTTCAGCCCGGTCTG
>DATFPJ010000057.1:0-6643 GCA_035264865.1 Solirubrobacterales bacterium | reverse complement strand
GGAAGTACCGCCTAGTTCGACGCGATGGCTAAACAATCGATCGGGGGGTGCCGATTACTACGGCATGGCGACGGCTGCCACGTCAACGCGCGGTACCCAGAACGGCACCCGAGGGGCTGGCCGTGGACGCGTGCTGGCCGCGGCCTTCGACGAGGCCGAGCGCCAGCCGGCCCTGGCTGAAGGCCGCGAGCAGGCCCTCGAGCACGTGCACCGCGGCGCGCCCGCGCACGAGGTGGCCACGGTGGTCGAGGCCGATGTCGGCCTCAGCTGCGCGATCGTTCGCGCCGCCGGACAGCTTCAGGGGGGTGGCCGCATCGCGAGCGTCGCCGATAGCGTCGAGCGCCTGGGGCCCGGAGCCGTCGAGGCGATCCTCCGCTCGGCGCCCTCCTACGACATCTTCAATGGCGACGGCCGTCTGGCCCTCGCCCCCGACCGCTTCCGGCTGCATGCTCTCCAAGTGCAGCGCGCCGCCGACAAGGTGGCCGAGATCAGCGGGATCGGCGACCGCGACGAGCTCGCCCTCGCCTCGATCCTGCATGACATCGGCCGCCCGGTGCTGGCGCGACTGCATCCCGGCTACGCCGAGCGCTTCGACCGGCGCAGGGCCACACCAGACGACCGCATCGCCGAGGAGCGCCGCGAGCTCGGGATCGACCACGCGCTGGTCGGCGGTGTCCTGACCCGACGCTGGGGAGTCCATGCCCGCGTCGCGGAGGCCGTCGAGCGCCACCACAACCAGCACGCCGAGGGCATGGCGGCGGTCATCCGGCTGGCCGACATGGTGGCCGCGCATCTCGAGGACTGCCCGGTCAGCACGCAGGACCTGATCGAGGCCGCCGAGCAGTGCGGGATGGACGAGGAGGCGGTCCGGATGGTCCTCTACGAGCTTCCCCAGGGCAAGGGGTCGCGTCGCCGGGCGACCGGCCCGTGCCCGCTCTCCACGCGGGAGCTGGACGTACTGCGGCGCCTGGCCGAGGGCAAGGTCTACAAGCAGATCGCCGCGGAGCTCGACCTCTCCGCGAGCACCGTCCGCAGCCACCTGCACAACGTGTACGGCAAGCTCGGCGCGCTGGATCGCGCCCAGGCCGTATTGATGGCTACGGAACAGGGCTGGATCTAGGGGCTCTCGGCAACTGCGTCCCGTCGCCCCCGGTACGCGGGGGCAACACGCCGCAGAATCAGCATCGCGGCGATCGCCATGCCGATCGAATCGATCCCGACGTCGACGGGCGTGCCGGTTCGGCCGTGGACGAAGGTCTGGTGGAACTCGTCCGAGCAGGCGTAGACGAAGGCGATGCAGACCGCGATCAGCAGAGGCCTCGGGGAAACCGGGCGGAGTGCCCACCACCAGAGCGCCGTGAGCATCGCGTAGCCGGTCATGTGCCCAAGCTTGCGGAGGATCACGTCCCACCACGGGTGGTCGCCGGTCGAGCTCTGGGCCGAGAAGTAGAAGATCACGCCCATCAGAATCAGGGGAGCGACGGCCCGCAGCAGTGCTCGGTTGCGTCGATTCATCGCCGCGCCGTGCGGCCCGGTAAAAGGGGTGTCGTGATCTCGGTCACCTCGAAATCACGTTACGCGGTGGTGGCGCTGGCGGAGCTGGCGCGCGCCGGCGAAACGCCGATGCCGATCGGCCAGGTCGCCGAGCGCCGCGGCATCCCGGTCCAGTTCCTCGAGCAGCTCTTCTCGACGCTCCGCCGCTCGGGCATCCTGGTCAGCCACCGCGGCGCCAAGGGCGGCTACACGCTGGCCCGTCCGGCGGACCAGATCAACGTGCTCGAGATCGTGCAGGCGCTCGACGGCGTGGTCGGCCAGGAGGGCAAGGAGGCCGGCGGGATCTGGGAGGAGGGGGTGGAGGCCCTGCGTGCCACCTTCCGCTCCACCACGATCGCCGACATCGCCCGTCGCGAGGCCGAGAAGGCCGGCGCGGGCATGTACCACATCTGATTTGCGCCGCACGCCAGGCGGAACCCCCATGTGGTGAGCCTGGCCCTACCCCGCAGTTCTCCTCCTCCACGTTCTGATCCGACATCGCAAGCCCACTATCCGCGAACCGCAGGGAGGGAACTGCTCGACTGGGCAGGAGTGACTTAGCCAGTGATGAGGTTGTGCACTGGCTGCGCGCTGATGTTCGGAGCGATGCGGTCTCCTTCATCGGCCTCACGAAGGGCGGGAATCAGCTTCTCATCCCGAAACTGCTGGAATTGCTCCTCCGATTCCCAGACCGTGATCACCCGCCACCCGTTCTCGATCGGTCCCGCGATGTGAAGTTGGCAGCCCTCGGGGAGCCTGCCGCCTTCCATGACCTTCGGGTTGACCTGGTCATACATCTCCTGGCTGCCCCCGTCCATCTCATTCACGATTACGACTGCCATAACGCGCCTCCTTCTATTGGTGCTTGGGAGCAACCTATTGCCGTCGGAAGGTGGCTGTCAATACGGCATCCCAAGCACGATCCAGCAATGGGAGAGGTGTCCA
The DNA here is from genome assembly GCA_035264865.1 of Solirubrobacterales bacterium. Classification (GTDB taxonomy): domain Bacteria; phylum Actinomycetota; class Thermoleophilia; order Solirubrobacterales; family 70-9; genus DASUPK01. The sequence goes on along the minus strand of DATFPJ010000057.1, from coordinate 4,165 downwards.
GCCGCGCTCTTCCAGCGGCTCTCAGTAGTTCTCTGCAACCGGGCGCGGCTTTCCCGCGATGTGTCCGACCGAACATTCGTCTACTGTGGGCGCGCGTGGGGAGAAGGCGGACCATCCGGGAATTGATTGCGCTCGCGATCATTGGTGCGGCGCTCGGCGTTGCAGCGCCCGCCGGCGTCGGCCAGACCGCGGACTGCATTGATCCGAACTACTGCCCGCAGGAGACGGCGCCCGTCAACACCACCGGGCAGCTGTCGCAGAAGCAGCTCCGCAAGAGGTGCATCGTCAAGGCGCAGAACAAGTTCGGCAACAACAAGCCGAGGCTCAAGAAGGCGATCAAGAAGTGCAAGAAGAAGTTCCCGCTGACCTAGCGCCTGCGTAATCCCCAGAAACCTGACCCGGTTACGCTAGTTTTCTCGAATGGCCGGGTCGAATGGAACCACGACGACGCTGCGCGTCGGCGCCGAGAGCTCGGCGGTCGTGGGGAATACGCCTCTGGTGGCGCTGCCTCGCCTGGCCGCCGACCTTCCCGGCGAGTTGGTCGCCAAGCTCGAGTTCTTCAATCCCGGCGGCTCGGTCAAGGATCGGATCGGCGTCGCGATGATCGACGCCGCGGAGCGCGACGGGCTGATCGAGCGCGGCGGCTCGGTGATCGTCGAGCCGACCAGCGGCAACACCGGCATCGCGCTCGCCCTGGTGGCGGCGGCTCGCGACTACCGGCTGATCCTGACGCTGCCCGAGGGCATGAGCCGCGAGCGCACCGCGCTGCTCCGCACCTATGGGGCCGAGGTCCACGAGACACCTTCGCTCGGTGGCATGAATGAGGCGGTCGAGCTCGCCAATCGTCTGGCCGCCGAGCACGACGGCTTCATCCCGCAGCAGTTCTCGAACCCGGCCAACCCGGAGATCCACCGACGCACGACCGCCGAGGAGATCTGGCGCGACCTCGATGGCGAGGTGGACGCGTTGGTGTCCGGCGTGGGGACCGGGGGCACGATCACCGGGGTCGGCCAGGTGCTGAAGGAGCGTCGTCCCGACGTCACCGTGATCGGCGTCGAACCGGCGGCCTCACCGGTCCTCTCGGGCGGACAGCCCGGGGCGCACAAGATTCAGGGGATCGGGGCCGGTTTCGTGCCCGACGTCCTCGACCGCGAGGTGATCGACGAGATCGTGACGGTCACCGATGAGGACGCGCTCGACACCGCCCGCGCGGCGGCCCAGCGTGAGGGACTTCTGATCGGGATCTCCGCGGGCGCGGCGGTGCACGCCGCGCTCGACCTCGCCGCCCGCGAGGAGATGGCCGGCAAGCGGATCGTGGTGATCGTCCCGGACTCCGGCGAGCGCTACATGTCTCTGCCGTTCTTCGCCCCCTCCTGAGGCCGGCCGCTCCCTAAGCTTCGAGGCGTGCTCGGACTAGGCACGCTCAGGAGGGTCTTGAAGGAGGTGTCTTCGGACGTCGCCTCAGCGCGCGAGCGCGATCCCGCGGCGCGCGGGATCGGGGCGGTCGAGATCCTCACCGGCTGGGCCGGAGTCCAGGCGCTGCTCGCCCACCGCGTCGCGCATGCCCTCTGGGAGGCGGAGGTACCGCTGATCCCGCGCACCATCGCCTACACGAGCCGCGCGGTGACCGGCGTCGAGATCCATCCCGCCGCGCGAATCGGCTCCGACTTCTTCATCGACCACGGGTCGGGCGTCGTGATCGGCGAGACCACCGAGATCGGGGACCGCGTGACGCTCTACCAGGGGGTGACCCTGGGCGGCACCGGCTTTGCACGGGGCAAGCGCCATCCGACGCTGGAGGACGACGTCACCGTCGGGTCTGGTGCGAAGCTACTCGGGCCGGTGACCGTGGGGCGAAACGCCAAGGTCGGCGCCAACACCGTCGTGATCGAGGACGTTCCGCCGCACACGACCATCGTCGGCAACCCCGGGCATCCCGTGCGCGTGGAGGGGAGGCCGGTCGAGGGGCCGGACACCGACTGGATTCACCTGCCGGACCCGATCGCGGACGCGATCAAGGAGCTGTCGGCCAGGATCGCGACAGTGGAGCAGCGGCTCGCGAAGCTGAACGGCGACGAGGAGCCGGCGGCGGCGGAGGTCACCGAGCTCCGCCCGAAGAAGGGACCGAGCTCAGCGGGCGGGTAGCCGCTTGGCGCGAGCCTATGCTTGGCTCGTGGCCCAGCCCAGAGAGGAACTCAAGATCGCCCAGGAGGAGGCGATCCCCGAAGCCGGCGGCGCTCCGATCGAGCCCGGCGCCGACCAGGTCGAGCGCCTGCTCGCCGGCCTGAACGGCCCTCAGCGCGAGGCCGTCACCTTCGGCGAGGGGCCTCTGCTGATCCTCGCGGGGGCGGGGTCGGGGAAGACGAGGGCGCTCACCCACCGAATCGCCTGGCTGCTCGCCACGGGCCGGGCGCACCCCAACCAGATCCTCGCGATCACCTTCACCAACAAGGCAGCCGACGAGATGCGCGAGCGGGTCGCTTCGCTGATCGGCGGGATCTCACGCCGGATGTGGGTGATGACCTTCCACGCCGCCTGCGCCCGCCTGATGCGGATCGAGGCGGAGCGGCTCGGCTACACGAGCCGCTTCACGATCTACGACGAGGCGGACTCCCTGAGGATGCTGAAGCGCTGCCTGGAGGAGCTCGACGTCGACACCAAGCGCTACCCGCCGCGGGCGGTCCGCGCTCGGATCTCCGACGCGAAGAACCAGCTGATCGATGCCGAGACCTACCAGGAGACCGGCGGGGGGCCCTTCGAGGACATGGTCGGCCAGGCCTATCGCCTGTATGAGCGGCGGATGCTCGAGGCAAACTCGATGGACTTCGACGACCTGCTGATGCGGACCGTCAACGTGCTCGAGCTGTTCGAGGACGTCCGCCGACGCTACCGCGAGCGCTTCCGCTGGGTCCTGGTCGATGAGTATCAGGACACCAACCACGCGCAGTACCGGCTGCTGCAGCTGCTCGCCGGCCAGGACGGAAACCTCACCGTGGTCGGCGATGAAGACCAGTCCGTGTACGGCTTTAGAGGGGCCGAGGTTCGCAACATCCTCGAGTTCGAGGGCGACTTTCCAGACGCCGCGGTGGTCAAGCTGGAGCAGAACTACCGCTCGACCGAGACGATCCTGAACGCCGCCAACGCGGTCATCTCGCACAACACGGGGCGCCTCGGCAAGCACCTCTGGTCGGATCTCGGAGAGGGCGAGAAGATCCATGTCGCCGAGCTCGAGGACGAGCACGCGGAGGCGCGGTTCGTCGCCGGCGAGATCGAGGAGCTGATCGACCAGCACGGGATGAGCCGCGACGAGATCGCGGTCTTCTACCGGACCAACGCTCACAGCCGGGTGCTCGAGGACATCCTGGTCCGCTACGAGCTGCCCTATCAGGTGATCGGCGGGACCAAGTTCTACGAGCGCGCCGAGATCAAGGACGCGGTCGCCTATCTGCAGCTGCTCGTCAACTCGGCCGACGAGATCAGCTTCGCTCGCGTCGTCAACTCGCCGCGGCGCGGGATCGGCGACACGAGCCAGGGCCGGCTCCGCGCGCACGCGAATACCACCGGCCGCACGATCTGGGAGGTGGCGCGCGAGCCCGAGGCCGTGCCCGGACTCGGGGCCGCCGCCATCAAGTCGATCTCCCGCTTCACCGAGCTGATCGAGGAGCTCCGCGCCGAGTTCGAGGGCGGAGCGGTCGCGGACCTGCTCAAGGCGCTCCTGGAGCGCTCCGGCTACCTCGACGCGCTGCGAGCCGAGCGCACGATCGAAGCCGAGGGCCGGATCGAGAACCTCGAGGAGCTGGTCGGCGTCGCAGCCGAGTTCGACGCGAACCGAGAGGTCGAGGGCCCGTCGGAGATCTCGCCGCTGGAGGAGTTCCTCCAGGCGATCTCGCTCTACACCGACCAGGACGACCTCGAGCGCGGCGAGTCCAAGGTCACCCTGATGACCCTGCACAACGCCAAGGGCCTCGAGTACGACGCCGTCTTCATCATCGGCTGCGAGGAGGGGGTCTTCCCGCACTCGCGTTCCCTCGAGGAGGGGAACGAGGAGGAGGAGCGCCGCCTCTGCTACGTCGGCATCACGCGGGCGCGGAAGCGCCTCTGGATGACCCACGCCCGCAGCCGCCGCCTCTTCGCGGGTCGCGAGACCGCCTTTCCCTCGCGCTTC
>DATFPJ010000056.1:0-4828 GCA_035264865.1 Solirubrobacterales bacterium | reverse complement strand
GCGGCCTGCGCGGCCCCGCGGTCGGCTCGGCGCTCCAGAGTCGCGCGGGCCCGCTGCAGGGCGCTGTTCACAGCGGGGACGGTCATCTCGAGCCGCTGTGCGACTTCCTCGGCGGAGAAACCGAAGGCCTCTCGCATGATGAAGACGGCGCGCTGGCGCTCGGTGAGGACGCGGTCCGCCGTCACGAGTGCCCGCTCGACCTCCTCCCTGCGCTCGTAGCGGTCCGCCGGGCTGGCGACGGCCGCAGGGGCCTCGGGCTCCTCGTCGGTCGGCGCGAGTTGCCGGCTGCGCCGCCGCAGGACGTCCAGCGACGCGTTCGTCGCGATCCGGTATAGCCACCAGCGCACCGAGCCGCGGCCCTCGAAGTCGGGCAGCCCGCGCCAGGCGCGCAGCAGTGCCTCCTGCACCGCGTCCTCGGCGTCGTGGACCGAGCCCAGCATCCGGCGCGCGTGCGCCTCCAGCTCGGCCCGGTGCTGCTCGATCAGCTCGGCGTAGGCTGCCTCGTCTTGCGTGGCACAGGGGTCGACGCTCACAGCTCCGCCACCTCCTCACCGCCGACCGGCACCGCCGCTGCTTCCATCTGCTCGCCTCCTGTTCCTTGAACGCTTATCGTGTAGCGAACGTTGTTTGAGTTCGAACGGTGTTCTAGCAAATCCGGCAGGAGTCTGCAACAGCGTTCGGTACGAGTACGGTGTTCGAGATGGCAGAGAACGAACCAGGTCTCCCACCCCCGCCCTGGCAGCGCGTCCCCGAGCGCCCCAAGGGCCGCCGCCGCGACCCGCTGACCCGCGAGGGGATCGTCGCGGCCGCGCTCAAGGTCCTCGACGAGCACGGCCTCGCCGGCTTCAGCATGCGGCGGGTCGCCGATGAGCTCGACACCGGCGCGGCCTCGCTCTACTGGCACGTCGGCTCCAAGGACGGGCTGCTCGATCTGGTCATGGAGGAGGTGATCGGCGAGCACGAGATCCCCGATCCCGAACCGGAGCGCTGGCAGGAGCAGCTCAAGGAGGTCGCCCGGGCGATGCGCCGGACGATCCTGAGCCACCGCGACATCGTTCAGGTGTCGATCGGGCGGATCCCGATGGGACCCAACGCACTCCGTCTCTCCGAGCGCGTCCTGGCGATCCTGCGCGCCGGCGGCGTCCCCGACGCGCTGGCCGTGCAGAGCTACCTCCTCCTGATCTCCGTGGTCAACGGGTTCACCATGGACGAGGCCGGCTACGAGCTGGCGGCCGTCGAGACCGCCCCCCCGCCGGACAGGGCCGGGGAGATGGTGAAGAGCTACCTGGGCTCGCTCCCCCCCGACCGGTTCCCGAATCTCAGCGAGGTTGGCGAGCATTTCGCCGAGAGCGATCAGGACGCCCGCTTCGAGCTGCTGCTGGACCTGTTCGTCGACGGGCTCGCCGCGAAAGCCGAATCCAGCCAAGCCTCGTAGGTCGGCCCGGCGAGCTCCGCATGTGGCCCCGGCAGCAGGGCGCCGCTCTCGTAGAGCTCACGGGTGGATTCGTCCGCCTCGCGCGTCTCCTCGACCCGCTCCGGATCGCCACGCCGCTCGGCGAGCAGTCTGGCCATCTCGACCAGGCTCTCCTCGCGCGGACCGGCGATCTCGGCGAGCGGCTGATCGGGCCGGAAAGGCGAATCTTCCGTGGCCATCTTCGCCAGCGATTCGGCGACCGCCCGCGCGGAGACCAGCTGCGTGCGCATCCTCGGCACCTGGCTCGAGCCGTCCTCCTGCCGTCCCCAGTCGACGAGCTGCTCGACGAACTCGTGAAACTGCGCCGCCCGCAGCACTCCGGCGGGGATGGAGCCCTCGAGCGCGATCCGCTCCTGGGCGACCTTCGCCGCGTTGTAGCCGACGGGGAACCGGTCGGCCCCGATGATCGAGACCACGACCAGGCGCTGCACGCCAGCGTGCGCACCGTATGCCTGCAGATTGCGGCCCGCGGTGGTGAAGAACTCCATCGCCCCCTCGGGTGTGGGGCTGGTGGCGGTGTCGATCACCGCGTCCACTCCGTCGAGTGCCTCCGCGAGGCCCTCGGCGGTGATCACGTCGACGCCGCGCGAGCGCGAGATCTCGACCACCTCGTGGCCCTGATCGGCCAGGACGTCGACCAGGTGCCGGCCGACCCGTCCCGTCGCTCCCGTGACGGCGATCCTCTTCTGCTCTCTCATGACTGCTCCTTCGTCTCTGGCTTCTGATCCAACGACGAACGGGACGGCCCCAGATGGACACCCGCGGCACGGTAACACAGCGTCACCAGTGTTTATGCTTTGGTGGTAATGCGAGATGGAGTCCAGGAGAAGCAACCGGGAGACCGCCATCCGGCCCCCGGACGCTTGGCGCTGGTTCAGTCCTTCGTCAACACCCGGTGGGACCTGGAGCGCGACCAGAAAGACGAGCTCGGCAGCCCCTCCGAGCTCGCCCGCTGGTTACGGCGACGCGGGCTCGTGCCGCCCGGGACCAAGCTCGGCGATGAGGACCTGAGCCGGGTCTTGGAGGTCCGGGAGGGCCTGCGCGCCCTCCTGTTCGTCAACAACGGCGCCGCCCCGAACCAGGACGCGATCGACCGGCTCAATCACGTCCTGAATGACTCGATGTTGGAAGTGCGATTGCAGCCAACGGGGCCCCCGGTGCTTGCCTCGCGCGGAGATGGCCTCGGTGCGGCCTTGGCGTCGCTCGCGAGCATCGTCACCGCCTCCCAGACGGATGGGAGCTGGTCGCGCCTCAAGGCCTGCCGTGGCCTTCATTGCGGCTGGGCCTTCTACGACCACAGCCGAAACCAAAGCGGCAACTGGTGCGCGATGTCCCTCTGCGGCTCGCGAACCAAGGCGCGCGAGTATCGGCGCCGGAAGCGGGACCGCGCCGGACCCTAGGGCGGGCGCTGGTAGAACAGGCGCATGACGATCGAGCGGGCGGTGCCGAATCTGCGCTCGGAGCGGCCGGACGAGACGCGCGACTTCTTCATCCGGGTGCTCGGCTTCGAGCCGGCGATGGATCTGGACTGGGTCGTCACGGTCGCCTCACCCGACAACCCCTCCGCGCAGGTGACGATCATCTCCAACGACGATCCCGCCGCTCCGGGCATCTCCGTCGGAGTCGACGACGTGGACGCGGTGCACGCCCGGGCGCTGGAACAGGGACTCGAGATCGCCTATCCGCTCCGCGACGAGGAGTGGGGCGTTCGGCGCTTCATGCTGCGCGAGCCGGGAGGCACGATGGTGAACGTGGTCTCCCACCGGGAGAGCCAAGCGGACTGATCGCTCGCCGGCGACTAGCCGGAGACGAAGTCGACCGCGATGCCCCAGGGGTCCCGCACGCGGAAGCCGCCCGACACGTCCTCGGTATAGGAGCCGGCCGCATCCGCCCGGCTGCGCACCTGCGCTACATCGGCCTCGGTGGGGAGCTCGACGGTCCAGCGGCGCAGCCCGACGGTGTGCTCCGGCGGACCGCTGACCCCCTCTCCATTCCAGATGTTCATGCCGACGTGATGGTGATAGCCCCCGGCGGAGACGAAGGCCGCCGAGCCGATGTTCGCGCGCTGGTCGAAGCCGATCACGTCGCGATAGAAGGCGAGCGCCTCCTCGACGCTGCCGACGTGCAGGTGGACGTGCCCGACGCGGAGGCCCTCGCCGACCGTGTCCGGCGGTGGCTCGCCGCGAGTCGTCGCGATCAGCGAATCGAAGTCGAGCGGGGCCGGCCCGCCCCGCGAGAACTCCTCCTCGAAGCTCGGCCACTCGTCCAGGTCCCGGTCGGCGGCGAGCTCGATCCCGTTGCCGTCCGCGTCGGGGAGGTAGATCGCCTCGTGCGTGCCGTGATCCGACATGCCCTGAATCGGCGTGCGGGTCTCGATCAGGCGGGCTGCGGCCCGGCCAAGCTCCTCGCGGCTCGGGTAGAGCAGCGCGAAGTGGTAGAGACCGGCGTGACGTCCGGCCGGCCGAGCCTCGGGGTCCTCGTGCAGAACGATCACGGTCTGCGCTCCGTCGCCGAGCTCCGCTTCGCCGTCGTCGCGTCGGTGCAGCTGCAGGGCGAGCGAGCGCTCGTACCAGGCGACCGCGCGGTCGAGGTCACGGACGGTCAGGTGGACGGCGCCGAGCCGAAGCTCCGCCGGGAGCACGCCGGCTGAGGCTGTGTCGCTCGAAGCCATGTATTCATCCTAGGCGTGCGGATCGAGCAGCTCACGATCGGGGCCGACGCCGCGGACTGGGAGCGCGCCGGCTTCGCGGTTGATGAAGACGGGACAACCGTCGGCAGCGTCCACCTCCATTTCGGTCCTGGCGAGGGCATCGCCGGCTGGCGGCTGGAGGACGCTGGCGCGAAGGTTGACGGCCTTCCGGTCGTCCCGGAGGTCGACCAGCGGGCCGCGGGCGGATCCCATCCGAACCGCGTCACCCACATCGATCACGTCGTCGTGCTGACGCCTGATCTCGAGCGGACGACCGCTGCCCTCGAGCGCGTCGGGGTCGAGTGCCGTCGGGTCCGCGAAGTGGAGACGCCCGACGGACAGCTGCGGCAGGGATTCTTCCGCTTCGAGGAGGTGATCCTCGAAGTGGTCGCCCATCCGAAGGTCGAGCCGGGTGCGGGTCAGTTCTGGGGCATCACTTTCGCGGTCGATGACCTCGATGCTTGCGCTGCGCTGCTCGGCGAGCGGCTGGGCTCGATACGCGACGCGGTCCAGCCGGGGCGCCGCATCGCCACGGTGCGGGACGCCGCCGGGCTCGGACTGCCGGTGGCGCTGATCAGCGCCACCGGCGGGACGTAGCCGCTCAGTCCGGGTACTCGTCCTTCCGCCAGGCCCGCGGTTCCTCCGGCGGCTCCTTCGGGGCGCGG
>DATFPJ010000055.1:0-4510 GCA_035264865.1 Solirubrobacterales bacterium | reverse complement strand
ACGTAGGCGATCCGCGGGACCTTGTACTTGTCCGCCTGCCGCCAGACCGTCTCGGACTGAGGCTCGACGCCCGCTACGGAGTCGAAGAGCGCGATCGCGCCGTCGAGTACGCGGAGCGAGCGCTCGACCTCGACCGTGAAGTCGACGTGCCCCGGCGTGTCGAGGATGTTGATGCGGTGCCCGTCCCACTCGCAGGCGGTCGCGGCCGAGGTGATCGTGATCCCGCGCTCCTGCTCCTGCTCCATCCAGTCCATGACCGCAGCGCCCTCGTGGACCTCGCCCATCTTGTGGGTGCGGCCCGTGTAATAGAGGATGCGCTCAGTGGTCGTCGTCTTTCCGGCATCGATGTGGGCCATGATGCCGATATTGCGCGTCTTCTCTAGTGGAAAGCTGCGGGGCATGGATCCTCTTGTCGTACTGACGTGACGGGCGGGTGGAACGGTTAGTCTGAGTTCGGTATTCGCGCAGAAAAAAGGCCCTTGTGGGCCCGAGCGCTACAGCGTCTCTTCGACCCGAACTGCTCCTATGTCGCGCCGTTCTCCATCGAAACGGTTATCGCCCACGGGAACCTGCGGGGTACCCCGGAGCGACGGACGATGATAGCAGCGGTCTGATGGCTTCCAGGAGGGGAATCCGCCTTCGCAGGCGCGGTCGCAAGGACTCTGGCGACCGGCTCGACGAGCTCACCGAGCGCACGCGCGCCGAGGCCCGTGCGCTCTCGCGCAAGCGGCGAATCGAGGCGAGGCGCAAGCTCCGAGCACAGGCGCAGGGGCTGGAGGCGGGCACCCGGGTCCGGGGGGCCGGCTATGAGACCAGGCGGCGGCTGCGACCCGTCTACGCGCCGGTGGCCGCCTTGCTCTCGCGCCTGGCCCCCTACGTAACCCGAACCCTGCTCTTCGTGGTCCAGTTGATCGCGGCGCTGATTGCGCTGATCGTCGAGCTCGTCCAGGTCGTGGTCAGGCGGCTCGGCCGCCTGTTCGGGGTGAGCGGCGTGACCCTCGGTGACTGGCTGCGCCGCCACGTGACGCCGGTCGCCACCGTCGCCTTCGTCGGAGCCTGCGCCGCCGTGCTGCTGGGCGTCGCTCAATTCTCCGACTACCACGGGGTTGCGGTCGACGCCCCGAACTACGCGGGACCGATCGGCCGCGAGGCGCCGGCTCCGCTCACGGGTACGGAGAGCGCGGGGAGCGCGCACCTCTGGGTGCTCCTCCCCATAGCGGCGGCCGCCCTCCTGCTCACGTTCGGGGCCTACCGGGGCGACGGCCGCTGTGCGGCGGGGATGGTCGTCTGCGGCGTGTTGGGGATCGCCGTCGCGCTCGCGATCGACCTCCCGCAGGGCCTGGACGCCGGAAGGGCAGGCCTCGCGTTCTATGGCGCGGAGGCGCAGCTGCTCGGTGGCTTCTGGGTGGAGATGGCGGCGTCGGCGACCCTGATCCTGTGCGGCTGCCTGCTGCCGCTCTACTCGCGGGGGGCTGCGCGCCCGGGAGGCAGGCGTCGCGACGAGCGACGAAGCCGGGAATCGCACCATGACGTCGGGGGGATCCCGCCGGGGCTGCAGGCCGAGTCGTGAGGGGGCTTCCAAGGACGGAGGCGCTGCTGGTCCTCGCCTGCGCGGCTGCGGCCGCGATGCTCGGCGTCTCGCAGTTCACCGACATCTTCCATCTCACTCCTCCGGGGGGCGAGGCCCTGCAGGCAATCGATGCGGCCGACCGGCACGGCTACGCGAACCTGGTCCTCGCCGTCTTCGCCTTGGTCCTGATCGTCATCGCGATCGCAGCGCGAGGCGAGCAGCTCGGCCAGGTGGCGGCCGTGGCGATCGCCGTCTGCGGCCTGGTCGCCCTCCTGATCTTCCTGATCGGCGACCTGCCGAAGGTCAACAACGTCGGCACGCTCAACGACCCGCGGCAGTCGTTCATCGATGCTGAGGCGAAGCCGGTCGCCGGCTTCTGGCTGGAGCTGGTGGGGGCCCTCGTGCTCACCGTATGCGGCGCGGCCCTCGCAACGATGGGGCCGCAGCGCCGGGACACAGACGATCTGCACGGCGGCCGCTCCCACGAGAGCGGGGTGCCGGAGACGGCGGCCACCCGGTACGAGCGCCCGCGCCGCCGCTAGGTATAGGGCGGCCTGGTGGCCGCTACCAGCGGTAGTGCGCGAAGGCTTTGTTCGCCTGCGCCATCCGGTAGATGTCGTCCTTGCGCTTCCAGGCGTTGCCCTGCTGCTTGGAGGCGTCGAGGATCTCGTTGGCGAGGCGCTCCGCCATCGACTTCTCGCCCCGCGCCCGTGCGAACTCGACCAGCCAGCGGACCGCGAGGGTGCGCGCCCGCCGCGCCGGCACCTCGACGGGCACCTGATAGGTGGCGCCGCCGACCCGCCGCGAGCGAACCTCGAGGACGGGCGTCAGCTGCTTGATCGCGCCCTCGAGCTCCTCGACGGGGTTGTTGCCGGTGCGCTCGCCGACCAGGGCAAGCGCGTCGTAGGTGATCTGCTCGGCCAGCGACTTCTTGCCGTCGACCATCACCTTGTTGATCACCTGCTGGACCAACCGGCTGCGGTAGATGGGATCGGGCTCCAGCACCCGGATGGTGGCCTGGTTGCGGCGCGGCATTACGTCTCAGGTGGCCTTGACGCCGTACAGCGAACGGCCCTGCTTGCGGTCGGATACCCCGGCCGCATCGAGCGCGCCGCGGACGACCTTGTAACGGACGCCAGGGAGATCCTTGACTCGCCCCCCACGGACGAGAACCACGGAGTGCTCCTGGAGGTTGTGCCCCTCACCCGGGATGTAGCTCGTCACCTCGAGGCCGTTGGTGAGGCGAACCCTGGCGATCTTGCGGAGAGCCGAGTTCGGCTTCTTCGGCGTGACCGTCGCGACGCGGGTACAGACGCCACGCCGCTGGGGAGCGGCGACGCGCTTCTTGCGACCCTGGCCCGACTTCAGGCCCGGCGTCGACATCTTCTTCTTCTTGTGGGTTCGTCCCTTGCGGACGAGCTGATTGGTGTTCGGCACGGCGGTGCATGGTAGCGGGCGCTTGCCACCGCGACCTGATGGCGAAGCCATCCCACTGGTGCCTAATCTCAAGCGATGCCGCTGTTCCGGAAGAAACCCGCCAGCGACCAGCCGGTCCTCGCCGTCGACATCGACGGCGTGATCAGCCTGTTCGGCTTCGACGAGTCGATGCAGCCGGGCACCGGCGACCCGGGCAAGGCACCGGGCGAGTTTCATTTGATCGACGGGATGCTCCACTGCATCGCCCTGGAGACCGGCCCGCGCCTCGACCGGCTGTCGAACACCTACGAGCTGGTCTGGGCAAGCGGCTGGGAGGACCGGGCCAACGACCACCTTCCGGGCATCCTGGGGCTGCCGGAGCTCCCCTACCTCACCTTCGACGGGCGCGCGCGGTTCGGTACCGCCCATTGGAAGCTCGACGCGCTCGACGAGTACGCGGGCTCACGACCGCTGGCCTGGATCGACGACAGCCTCGACCAGAGCTGTCACGAGTGGGCCCAGGAGCGCTCGGCCCCGACGCTGCTGGTCCCGACCGAGTCCGACGTCGGCCTCCTCGACGCGCACGTCGAGACGCTCGAGGCGTGGGCCCGAGACGGATTCGAGCCCCGTTAGCGGCGCGGCGGATCGGGGGTAGACTCGCCGGGATGGGAGAGGTTGTGCCGATCATCTTCCTGGCCGTGATCCTGAAGATCCCGGTCCTCTACGGGATGTGGCTCATCTACTGGGCCGTCAAGGACGAGCCCCAGCTCGAGGACCTCCCTGGCGATGCGGATGACCACAGCTTCCGCCGGTTCCGGCGCAATCCGTTGAAGCCGAACCCGCGCCGCCGCGGGCCGCATGGCGGCACCGCCCAGGTCCAGCCGGACTGCCCGCCCGGCGGCCGCAAGCGGACTCCCGTGATCGAGCCGCGGCTGGCGCCCGGAATGGCCGCGCACGAGCGGCGCGAGCACACGCCCGCGGGCGCCTAGCCGCTCAGCTCTCTAGGACTGCTCGGACTCTTCGCCGTCGCCGGTGCCGGCAGCCTGCCCGGCGCCCGGGGTCTCGATCTCCGAGGCGAGCTCCTCGAGCTCCTCGGCGAAGGACGGGCCGAAGCCCTCCATCGGCGAGCTCTCGCCGTCGCCGGCCAGGTCCAGCTCCTTCGCGAGCTCCTCCTCGGAGAACTCCTCGACGGGCGGCTGCGCGGGCTCCACCGGCTCGATCTGGAGCGAGCGGTAGTGCTTCAGGCCGGTCGCGGCCGGGATCAGCTTCCCGATGATCACGTTCTCCTTCAGGCCCATGAGCCGGTCGCGCTTGCCCTCCAGGGCCGCGTCGGTGAGCACCTTCGTCGTCTCCTGGAAGGAGGCGGCCGAGAGGAAGGACTCGGTGGCGAGCGACGCCTTGGTGATCCCGAGGATGACCTCCTCGGCACGCGCCGGCGTCTTCGTCTTCTTGCCCTTCACCTGCTCGTTGATCGCGTTGAAGATCAGGCGGTCCTCCAGCTGACCGGGCAGCAGCTCGGTCGAG
>DATFPJ010000054.1:0-13582 GCA_035264865.1 Solirubrobacterales bacterium | reverse complement strand
GATCCGACCCTTGAGCACCGGGACATTCATCTCGATGCACTTCGAGAGCACGTCGCGCCGCTTCATCTGCAGCTCGTCGGCCAACTCGGTGGGCGTCAGGTGAACGGACATATAGCCACTCCTCTCCTCTTGAACGCCGTTAATCCGGCCGCGATTTCCTGGCGGCCGTACTGGAGGTCATGTATATCGCGTCAGCGCGACGTGTCAATCATTTCTTCGCAATTAGCGGGGGTATTGGCCGGCTTCGCCATCAAATCGCGGCCACAAGCGGCCACCCCAAATAACCGCTCGGGGTATGGCCTGGTGGCCGCCATGAAGTCGCGGCCACAAGCGGCCACCCCAAATAACCGCTCGGGGCTCCGCCCCTCGCTCATAGTGATGTGGCCTGGTGGCCGCTAGATCGGATTGGGCACGTCGATGAACTCGTGCTCGACGTCGAATCGCTCGGCGATCAGTTCACCCAGGCGCCGGATCCCCATCGTCTCGGTCGCGTAGTGGCCGCCGGCCAGGAAGTGGACGCCGTACTCCCGCGCCTCGCCCATCACCGGCTCGCTGGGCTCACCCGTCACCAGTGCATCGAGTCCCATCGGCCCGGCCTCGTGCAGCGCGAAGCCGCCGGCTCCGGTGACGATGCCGACCGTCGAGATCCGCTCGGGGCCCGAGTCGAAGACGAGAGGCTCACGCCCGACGGCGTCGCGAAGCCTGCTGCCGAGCTCTGAGATCCCGATCGGCTCGGCGGCGCGGCCGATCAGCCCGACCGCGGATCCCTTGGCCTGTCCGAAGGGCCGCTCGTCCGGCTCCAGGCCGAGGGCGTCGCGGAGCAGCGCGTTGTTGCCGAACTCGGGGTGCGCGTCCAGCGGGAGGTGGTAGGCGGCCAGCGAGGCCTCGGAGCAGAGGAGCGCGCGGAGGCGCGCCGCCATCGGCACCGATAGCGGTGAGACCTCGTCGCCCCAGAGCAGGCCATGGTGGGTGAGGACGAGCTCGGCCCCCGAGCCCACGCCCCGCTCGAGGGTCTCCAGGTTCGCTGTCACCCCGGTCGCGATCCTGCTCACCTCGTGTGCGCCGGGAACCTGCAGCCCGTTCGGCCCGTAGTCCTCGAACGAGCCGCAATCCAGCAGCTCATCGCAGTAGCCGAGGATCTCGTCGCGATCCGCCATCGCCCCAGCCTATTCCCAGCATCCCGGGGGTTGATAGCGCCCATCTACCATGCCGCCCCCGTGACCGAGGACCCTCCCCGCAGGCGCCCCCGTGTGGTCGGGCTGCTCGTGCTGGCGCTCTGCGTCGGGCTGCTGGGTTTCGCGATCGTCAGCCTCTCGGTCGGCAACGGCTCCAGCGAGGGCATCGAGATCACCGGGGCCGAGGAGGTGCAGAGCCTGGTCGGGGGGATCCCGCAGGACGGTGCGCGGCTCGGGTCGGCCGACGCGCCGGTCACGGTTCAGATCTTCAACGACATGCAGTGCGACCCGTGCTCGGACTGGAACCAGCAGGTCGTGGTCCCGCTGATCCGCGGCCCCGTCCGGGACGGTGACCTTCAGCTCGTCCACCACAACTTCCCCATGGCCCAGTCCGGGTTCTTCCTCGGCGCGTACGGCGCGGTCGCGGCCGCCAAGCAGGACTACGAGTGGCAGTTCGTCGAGCTCTTCTTCCTCAACCAGGACGAAGCCGCGAAGCAGGGCGCGGACCAGGAGTTCCTCGACAACATCGCACGGGGCGTGGGGGTCGTGAACTTCAACGTCGAGCAGTGGCAGCGCGACATGAACGACGAGGACATCCAGCAGACCCTGGAGGACGACGAGCGGCTCACCGCCGAACGGCAGCTGCCGGCGGAGCCCGCGGTGGTGGTCGGTGGTCCCGGCGGCACCGAGCAGCTCGTCGACTCACCCTCGCTCGCGGATGTCCAGGCCGCGATCGGCGAGGTCGGTTGATGGGCGCGCGAAGGCGATGACGCGCAGGCGCGCCCTGATCGCGGCCGCGATCGCCTCAGCGGTCCTCTTCCTGGTGCTCGGCTGGCTCGACCTCCGGATGAGGGACGCGGGCGGTCCGGGCATCATCGGCTTCGAGGTCGCCGGGACGCAGGAGCGCGCGGCTGAGATCCTGGCCGACTGGGGCGATCGGGGGACCGACGCGGCCAAGGCCTCGCTGTGGCTCGACTACGCGTTCATCGTCGCCTACGGCGTCTTCCTCGTACTGGCGGTCTCGGCGACCCGGGACCTCGCGGAGCGGCGTGGCTGGGAGCGAATGGCCTCGCTCGGATATCCGGTCATGTCGTTCGCCGCGGCCGGCGCTGCGTTCGACGCGATCGAGGACGTCGGCCTGTTGCTCGCGGTGAACCAGCACGGCAGCGATGTCGCGCCCCGGCTAGGACAGGTCTGCGCCACGTTCAAGTTCGCGCTGCTGGCGCTGACGATCACCTATCTGCTGGCGGGCCTCGCGCTCAGGCGGCGCCGACCGGTGGCGGCCTGAGATGCCTCAGGCGGGGGTGCCGGTCGTCAGCGGGTCATTGGGCGAGCTCTGCGCCGGATCGTTCACCACGGCGCCCGGCGGCACCGGAACGGGCCCCTCGAGGAGAGGATCGTCCGTCTCCTCCATCCAGGCGGCGAGCCGGTCGCGAAGCTCGCTCCTGACCTCGGCGTGGCCGGGATCCTCGGCGAGGTTCCGGACCTCGTTCGGATCCAGCACCAGGTCGTAGAGCTGCTCGGACCCGACATGCTGGTCGCCCCAGCCCGCACGGACAAGCGTCTCCTTGCTGGCGCTGTCGTCGCAGTTGGCGAGCACCGGATGCGGGTCGTCGTCGAACCGGCGAATGTACTTCCAGCGCTCGGTCCGCACGGCGCGCGTCGGCTCGTAGGCGGCGTGGAAGGTGACCTCGGTGAAGACCTCGTCGTGGATTCGGTCCACCTCGTCGTGGACGAGCGGAAGCAGCGACTTGCCCTGCAGATAGGCGGGCTGATCGGCTCCGGCCAGCTCGCAGAGCGTCGGATAGATGTCGAGGTGGCTGACCATCGCGTCGCAGACCTTCCCGCCCGTGAACCCGCCCGGGCCGCGCATGATCAGCATCACGCCGGTGCCGCGGTCGAACAACGTCGCCTTCGCTCCGGGAAAGGCGAGGCCGTGATCGGTGGTGCAGATGATCAGCGTCCGCTCGGCCAGTCCGAACTCGTAAAGGCCGTTCAGCACCGCCCCGATCCCCTGATCGAGTGAGCGCGCGCTGGCCTTGAAGGCGGCCATGTCCCTCCGCGTCTCGGGTGTGTCGGGCAAGTTCGCCGGCGGCAGGGAATAGAGGGAGTCCCGCACCGAAGTCGGGGCCCGGAACTGGCGGTGGGTCTCAAAGAACCCGACCGAGAGGAAGAAGGGCTCGTCCGCCGTCCGCAGGGTCTCGATCGTGATCGGCGCCACGTCGGTCGCGTGGTGGCTGTCCACCTCGATCACCTCGTCGTAGCCGATCACCTCCGGATCCTCGGAGATGTGCTGCTCGCCGATCAGAACCGAGCGGTAGCCGACCTCGCGCAGGGGGTGGACGAGGTGCTCGCCGTAGTCGTTGAGGGACCAGCCGCGGTGGGCGAGCCCCAGCATCCCGTTGTTGTGGCAGTACTGCCCGGTGAGAAGCGAGGCCCGGCTGCCCGAGCACGTCGGAGCCGCGCAGAACGCCTTCCGGAAGAGGACACCCTGGTCCGCGAGCAGCTGGATGTTCGGCGTCGGCACCTGGTAGCCGTACGGCTGGACGTAGCGGCCGGTGTCGTGGGAGTGGATGTAGAGGAGGTTGGGCGCTTGTGGGGCCATTTGTGTACCTTACTGGTCTAGAAACTCAACTAGCTGCCAAGGACCGCTCTCCCATGTTGACGAATCAAATGCGCCTCGACGGGCTCGACCACGTCACCGCCATCACCGCCGATGGGCAACGCTGCCTGGACTTCTACGCCGGAGTCCTCGGGCTCGAGTTCGTCGGCCACCGGCGGGACTTCGAGGCGCCCGAATCCCACCTGCTCGGCCTCGCTCCTGATCGGGGCCGGCCCGCCGGGATCCTCAACTTCATCGAGGCGCCCGGGGTCGCCCGCGGGCGAGCGGGCAACGGAATGGTGCACACCCTGAGCTGGAGCGTGTTCCGGTCATCCTTGAAGTACTGGGCCGGTCGACTGGCCGAGGCCGGTATCGAGTCTCGGCCGATCCTCAGCGGCGGGACTGTGGAGGGCGTGCGCTTCGCGGACCCTGAGGGCCTCGCCCACGAGCTGATCGTGGACCAGGCCGCCTCGGGCGTCGAGCTCGCTGGGTCCTCCTCCGCTGTTCCCGCCGAGCATGCAATCGGTCGCCTCAGGGGCGTGCGTGCCTACGGCAGGGCCGGCGTCTCGAGCGCCGACATCCTGGCCGGCAGGCTCGGCTTCGTGCTGATCGCGAGGGACGCATACGAGGTGCGGGGAGCAGGCAGGACGTCCGCCTTCGCCTTCGACGAGCCGCCGGCGGGGCGCCCGGTCATCGGCGCCGGGACGATCCACCACGTTGCCTGGGCCGCCGCCGGCGGACTCGGCGCCTGGCGCCAGCGCGTGATCGGACTGGGCTGCCGCGCCACGCCCGTGATCGACCGCGATCACCGCCGCTCGATCTACTTCCGCGAGCCCTCCGGGGTGCTCTTCGAGATCGCGGTCCGGCAGCCCGGCGAGGCCTACGAAGGCACCTCCCCGAACCGCCGGCGCATCTCCCCCAAGGTCGATCCCCGAGTCGCACTCGTCTAACCTGCGCCCCGACCGGGGAGGGTCGGAATCGTGAGCAGGATGAACTGGAAGCCTTCGCGCCGGCGGGCTGCCGCCGCACTCGCGGCTGCCTGCCTCCTCAGCCTGGTCTCCGCGGCTGTGGCAAGCGCCGCGGTGACCGTGGGCCAGCTGCCCGAGACGGCGCCGGGGCCGAGCTGTCCGGGATCCGCGACCGGGGCCGACTACCTGCAGACGGGGGTCACGGGAGGGAACCTCTACAGCGCCCGGCAGGCGGGGACGATCACCTTCTGGAGCACGAGATCGTCCGGCCCGGGCGCGACCTACGTCTTCAAGGTCTTCCGGCGGACCAGCGACCCCGACTTCTTCCAGGTCGTGGGCCGCTCCACCCAGCACCTCCTGACCGCCGGCATCAACACGTTCCCGACCTCCCTGCAGGTCCTCTCCGGCGATCTGATCGGCCTTCACGAGCAGGGCCCAGCCAACTCGTGCACCTTCCCCATGCCGGGGGACGCCGTCTTCAGCGCCGCCGGAGACACCCAGACCGGGCAGATGTCTCAGTTCAGCCCGGTGACCAACGTGCGCCTGAACCTCTCCGCCGTGCTGGTCCCGAGCAACTCCTTCACGATCATCGGGATCGTCCGGCACCGGCGGGCCGGGACCGCCACCGTCACGGTCGAGCTCTCGAACCCGGGGATCGTCCAGCTCGGCGGGAAGGGGCTGCAGCGCCGTCACGCCACGACCGCCGTCGCGACCCGCGTCAACCTGAAGGTCGTCACGATCGGCAAGCGCGCCCGCATCCTCTCCCGGAGGGGCAGCCTCAAGGTCGCCGCGGCAGTGACCTTCTATCCGAGCGGGGGCGACCCGTCCACCCAGACGGTGACGATCAAGCTGCGGAAGAAGCGCCAGCCGCTTCTCGTTTGATCGCCGTTTCTCGCTCTACACTCGCTCTGCATGAAGCGTCGCGCATTGCTTGCGGTGCTTCCAGTGATCGTGGTGGTGGCGGCGGGCGTAGGGGGCTCCACCTCCGCGGACCCTGGGGCAGGAGAGAAGGACGGCGGCGGGCCGTGGACCGGCTCCCGCGGCGTCACCGTGCCCGTATCCGCCCTGGCCTCGCATCAGCGCCTGGCGGACTGGGGCTTCGCGGGGCGTCCTCCACGGGGACGCGACCAGCCCGAGGCCGAGCGCGAGCTCGAGGCGGCGGGGGACGCGGAGACCAACGTCGAGCAGGCCGCGGGGGGCGGCCATGAGGAGCCGGTCGAGCCGCACGCCCCGCCGAGAAGGCCGAGCACCTCCTCGGTACAGGCGCCCACGGGTGAGCGCGCGATCGCGCCGGCGTCGGAGCTGAGTGCCGCGACCTCGTTCCTCGGCGCTCACCGCATCGGGGACGCGACCTTCCGGCCGCCCGACTCGATGGGGTCGGTGGGACCGACGCAGATCGTCGTTGCCGTCAACGGCAAGATCAAGGTGTTCGACAAGACGGCTCCATCGACCCCCGCACTGGACGTCACCGACAGCACCTTCTGGACCTCGGAGAGGGACGGCCTCGACATCACCGATCCCGAGGTCGAGTACGACCGGCTGTCCGGGCGCTGGATCCTCTCCCAGATCAACTTCGACCCAGCCGACGACTCGATGGTCAACAACCGGATCATGCTGGCGGTCAGCGACGGGCCGGAGATCAACAGCCTGAGCGACTTCACCTTCTACTCGTTCAGGCAGAACGATCCGAACCCGGGCCCCACGGCGCAGTTCGCCGACTATCCGCAGATGGGCGTCGACGCGAACGCGGTCTACATCGGAACCAACGAGTTCAGCGCCACCGGGGGGTTCACCGGCACAACGGCTTACGTGATCCGCAAGTCGAGCGTTCTGAGCGGCGGCCCGATCGTGGTGACCGCCTTCCGGAATCTCGCGGCGGGCACCGGGCCCGGACCGTTCCCCGCCCAGCCGGCGCAGGACATGGACCCGGGCGTGGACCAGGGCTACATCATCGGAGTGGACAACGCGACCTTCGGGCGGCTGATGATCAGGCGAATCAGCGATCCCGGTGGGACACCGACGATCTCCGGGAACATCCCGGTCGCCGTGCCGGCGACCACCTTCCCCGAGCCGGTCCCGGCACAGGGCAGTCCTCACAAGCTCGACGCCCTCGACGACCGGCTGTTCGAGGCGATGATCGGGAGGGATGAGAACGGGACCCTCTCGCTCTGGACGGCTCACAACATCGAAGTGGACGCGAGCGGCGCCGCGAGCGGGACGGGCAACCGAAACGGCGCGCGCTGGTACCAGATCGGCAACCTGGGCTCGAACTCGCCGACGCTGCTTCAGCGCGGCACGCTCTTCGACCCGGCTTCCAGCAACCCGCGCTTCTTCTGGATCCCGTCGATCGCGATGAACGGACAGGGCCATGCGTCCCTGAACGCCAGCACGGCAGGGTCCGGGCGCTTCGCCCAGATCGCGAGCTCGGCCCATCTGGCGAGCGATCCGCCGAACACGACCGAGCCCTTCGACATCACCCAGACGAGCTCGAGCACGTACAACCTCGGGGACACCCCCGAGCGGTGGGGCGACTACTCCCAGACGGTCGTCGATCCGACCGACAACCAGACCTTCTGGACCTTCCAGGAGTACACCCACGGCACCGACGACTGGGGGCTCCGGGTGATCCAGCTGAAGGCGCCGCCCCCGGCGACTCCTTCCACCGCCACTCCGAGCACCGTTTCGGCGGACCAGTGCTCGGTCGGCGTGGACATCGTGGGGACGTCGACGAACGGCTCAGGCTTCTTCGATCCCGGCCCCGACCCCGGCGGACCGGGCTACCAGAAGCACCTCGCCGCGACGGTGACGGGCGGCATCGCGGTGAACAAGGTCACCTACACGGACCCGACCCATATCAGCCTCGACCTCGACACGCGGGGAGCCTCGGCCGGGGCAGAGAACGTGACGATCACCAACCCCGACGGGCAGTCGGTGACGGCGACGGGACTGATCACGGTCGGGGCGGGAGGCTCCAGCGCCACGCCGTGCGTCACCGGCAGCACCCCCGCCTCGCCCGCCGACGACAACTCCCCGCTGGTCTTCGGCACCGCCGATCCCGGCTCGACGGTGACCCTGTACTCCGACTCGACCTGCACCACGGCGATCGGCAGCGGAACCGCCGCCCAATTCAACGATCCGGGGATCCCCGTGACCGTCCTCGACGACACCATCACGCAGATCTACGCCAAGGCGACCCAGAGCATGACCACTTCTCCGTGCTCTTCCACTCTGAACGGGCCCGGTGCGTCGCTCACCTACGTCGAGGATTCGACCAACCCGGTGGTGAGCATCAACGGCGGGCCGACCGGCCTGACCAGCGATGCCACCCCGACCTTCTCCTTCACGGCCAGCGACAACTTCGGACCGATCGCGGTGGAGTGCTCGATCGACAAGGGAACACCTGTCTTCACCGATTGCTCCGGGGCCAGCACCGATACCCCTCTGGACCCGCTCGCCGACGGCTCGTACACGTTCCGGGTGCGCGTGACGGACGGCGCCGGGCACTCCACGACGGCCACCCGCACGTTCCAGGTCGACACGACCCCGCCGTCGGTGAGCATCGGCAGCGGGCCGAGCGGGCCCACCAACGACCCGACCCCGACCTTCTCGTTCAGCGCCACGGATGCGCACGGGCCGATCGCGTTCCAGTGCTCGATGGACGCCGGAGCACCGGCGTTCGGGGCGTGCTCGGGACCAGGAACGGATACGCCCCCGGGCCCGCTCGCGGACGGCGCCTACATCTTCCGCGTACGGGCGACGGACGTCGTCTCGAACTCGGCCACGGCGACGCGCTCCTTCAGCGTCAAGACCGCGGCTCCCGACACCGTGATCACCAAGGCGCCCAAGAAGAAGACGCGGAAACGGCGCCCGCCCTTCGCCTTCACCTCGAACGAGGTGGGGGTGAGCTTCCGCTGCCAGCTCGACCGTGGCGCCCGCGTCCCATGCAGCTCGCCGTTCCGGCCGCGCCGACTCAAGCTCGGCAAGCACAGCTTCAGCGTCCAGGCAGTCGATTCGCTCGGCAACGCCGACGCCACGCCCGCCACCAAGAAGTTCAAGGTCCTGCCGCCGCTGAAGAGGTGAAATCGGGGCGCCCGGATTTGAACCGGGGACCTCACCGACCCGAACGGTGCGCGCTACCAGGCTGCGCCACGCCCCGAGGTGCAGAAGGATAGAGCGATGCGGAATGGCCAGCCCGACCGCTTTCGCGTGCTCGCGATCGACGGCGGCGGGATCCGCGGCCTGATCTCGGCCCGCGTGATCGCCCGGCTGGAGGAGCTGGTCAGCGCCGAGGCGCGCGACGACCGCCGGATGGCCGATTGCTTCGACCTGATCGCCGGGACCTCGACGGGCGGGCTGATCGCGCTCGGCCTGACGGCCCCCGATCCGGGGAGACCCGGCCGGCCCAGGCTGCGCGGCACGGATCTGGTCCGGCTCTACGTCGAGGAGGGGCCGCAGATCTTCGGCGACACCCTGAACAAGCTGGTCAGCCTCGGCGGGTGGATCGGGCCGAAGCACTCGCCGAAGGAGCTCGAGCGCGCGCTGCGCGACCTGCTGGGGGAGACGAAGCTGAGTGAGGCTCTCCGCGAGGTGCTAATCACCTCCTACGACATGGCCCAGCCTGGGCCCCACTTCTTCAAGCGCCGCGGGGCGCGGGAGTCGGAGGATCGCGACGTGTCGATGGTGGACGTCGGCATGGCGACCGCCGCGGCCCCGACCTATTTCCCCTCGCGGGGGATCGACGGGCGCGCCCTGGTGGACGGGGGTTTGTTTGCCGCGAATCCGGCGGTTGCCGCCATCGTCGAGGCCCTGAAGCGCCGCGAGCAGGAGCCACGTGACCTAAGCCCGGGCGACCTTCTGCTGGTCTCGCTGGGGACCGGCCAGCACGAGACCGGGCACTCCCAACGCGAGGTCCGCGGCTGGGGCCGGATCGGCTGGATCTGGCCACGCCGTGAGGATCCCGCCCTGATCGCGGCCTTCCTCGACGGCCAGTCGGACGCGGCGGATCACTGGGCGGACGTCCTGCTCAACCGCGAGTCCGACGGGCGGCGCTACTACCGCTTCCAGGCGAGCCTGCCGGAGGGCACGCCGCTCGATGACGCGCGGCCGGCGGCGCTGGAGCGGCTGAACGCCGCCGCCGACCGCCTGCTCGAGGAGCGCGACGATGAGCTCCGCGAGATCGCGCGCCGGCTGGCGTCGCGCGCGCCTGCGAGCGACTAGCTCCGCTCGGGCTCGGGCTTCGCCTCGGGCTCGCGCGGATGGTCGTGACCGCGTGAGGTGTGGGAAAGGATGAACCGCGTGCAGAGCAGCCCGAGCAGCAGCGCGCCGCCGCCGATCCAGAGGATCGGGTCCTCCGCCGAGAACCCCTCGAGCCTGCTGCCGACGTAGGTGAAGTAGGCCGTGATCGGCGCGTACCCGACCGCGGTGGTCCAGGTGAAGCGCATGAGCGGGACCCGAGTTGCACCGCAGACGTAGCCGAGCAGGCTGAACGGCATGATCGGGATCAGGCGGGCGGCGATCAGGACGAGCGCTCCGCCGCGGTTGATCAGCTGCTCGACCCGGAGAAAGCGCTGCTCGCCAACGACGCGGTACAGAACAGGCCGGGCGAAGTGCCTGCCGACGGCGTAGGAGGCGAGCCCGGAGATCGCCCAGCAGCCGAGCACGAGCGGAAACCCGACGCCGAAGCCGAAGACGTAGCCCGCTGCGGCGTCGAGGATCTCGGCCGGGTACCAGACGATGACGTGGACCAGCGCCAGCCAGAGGACCAGCAGCGGCCCGCCGACGTCGCTGTTCAGGTCGTAGCGAACCGACGCGGTGTTGCCGTGGATCGCGTCGGTCACCGAATCGCGGAGCGACGGCACGGCGAGCGCCACCGCGACCCCTGCCAGGATGCCCGCCACCGTGACCGCGACGCCGGTCCAGGTTCCTCCGCCGGGCGGGCCGCTGTGCACGATCGTTAGATTAGAAGCAGCGCTTTCCCTACTCCCAAAAGAAGGAGGTCAGATGGCTTTCGAGGTCCCGGACCTTCCCTACGACTACAACGCGCTCGAGCCGCATATCGACGAGCAGACGATGCGCGTCCACCACGACAAGCACCACCAGGCTTACGTCGACAAGGCGAACGCCGCACTCGAGGGAACCGAGTGGGCGGACAAGGACGTCGACGAGGTCCTGCAGAACCTGTCCTCGCTGGGCGACAAGGAGACCGCCGTCCGCAACAACGCCGGTGGCCACTCCAACCACACCTTCTTCTGGGAGATCATGAGCCCGGACGGAGGCGGGGAGCCGGAGGGGGACCTCGCCGACGCGATCAACGACAAGTTCGGCTCGTTCTCCGACTTCCAGGAGGAGTTCAAGAACGCCGGCGTCAACCAGTTCGGATCAGGCTGGGCCTGGCTGGTGCACGACGGGTCGGGCCTCGCCGTGGTCTCCACCCCGAACCAGAACAGCCCGATCTCCGACGGTCAGACGCCGATCCTCGGCTGCGACGTCTGGGAGCACGCCTATTACCTGAAGTACCAGAACAAGCGCCCGGACTACATCGACGCCTGGTGGAACGTCGTCAACTGGGCGAAGGCTGGCGAGCACTACCAGGGCGCGAGCGGGTAGGCGCGGGCTCCTCATCCGTCGCGGGGTCCTCGTCGCTCGCCGGGACCTGCGCCATGGCGTGCTCGGCGAGGGCGGTGATCGTCAGGCTGGGATTCACGCCCGGGTTGGCGGGGATCGCCGCGCCGTCGCAGACCATCAGGTTCTCGTAGCCGAAGACGCGGTTGCGGGCATCGACCACGCCGTGGTCCGGGTCGGACCCGATCACGGCGCCACCCAGGATGTGGGCCGTCGTCGGGATGTTGAAGATCGCCTCGGTGAGACCGCTCTGGGCGATGCCGCCGGTCCGCTCCGCCATCCAGCGGGTCACGGCGTCGGCCGCCGGGATGAAGGTCGGGTTCGGTTTCTCCGGGTCCTGCTCCGTCTGGAGCCGGATGCCGCGGCCCAGCAGGCGGCGCTTGGGACGCAGACGGATCGCGTTGTCGAGCGTCTGCATGACCAGCAGGATCACGGTCCGTCGCGACCACGCGAACGGCAAGAGCAGGCGAAGGAAGCGAAGCGGGTGGCGAATCACCTGCCAGAGCCAGAGCAGCGGCCGGCTGAGCTTCGTTCCCTTGCCCGTGAGCAGCGTGAACAGGTAGCTCATCGAGTCGGCACCCCGACCGTAGGTCACAACCTCGACGTGTGTATCCAGATCGGGATAGATGCTCGAGCTGATCGCCACCGACTTGGTGAAGTCCCGTTCGTCGCTCGGAGCGGTGACCGCGTTGATCGACTCGCTGTTGGTGCGGACGAGCTCACCGAGCCGCGATGAGATGCGGGGGAGGGTGCCGCGGTGGCGGCAGTCGGCCAGCAGCTTGTTCGTCCCGAGCGCTCCGGCGGCGACCACGACGCCGCGTGCGGTGAGCTTGGAGCGGCGCTTTCGGACCCAGGACCCGGAGCGCTCGCTGGTCACCTCATAGCCGTCCGAGCCGTCCTCGGCGCCGCCCTCGATCGGGCGGATTTCGGTGACCTGTCGCTCGGGCAGGATCTCCACGCCGAGCTTCTCCGCGAACCACAGGTAGTTCTTGACCAGCGTGTTCTTGGCGTTGTAGCGGCAGCCCACCATGCAGCTGCCGCAGCCCACGCAACCCGAGCGCGCCGGGCCCTCCCCGCCGAAATAGGGATCCGCCACCTCGACACCGGGCTCGCCGAAGAAGGCTCCGACCCTGGTCTGCTTGTAGGTGTCGCTCACGCCGATCTCTTCGCCGTACTCCTTGAGCAGGAGGTCGGCGGGACCCTCGAGCGAATAGTCGGTCACTCCGAGCATGTGCTCGCCGGTGTCGTAGTGAGGCTCGAGGGCGGACTCCCAGTCGGCGAGCGAGCCCCACTGCGGATCGCGGAAGAACGCGGGCCGCGCCCGGTAGAGCGTGTTGGCATAGCCGAGGCTGCCGCCCCCGACGCCCGAGCCCGAGACGACGAAGACGTCCTTGAAGACGGTCATCCGGAAGATTCCGCGCAGCCCGATCCTCGGCATCCAGTAGTAGCGGCGGAAGTTCCAGGTCGACTTGGCGAAGTCCTCGTCGCGGTAGCGGCGGCCGCTCTCGAGCACCGCGACGCGGTAGCCCTTCTCCGCCAGCCGGAGGGCGGAGACGGATCCTCCGAAGCCAGACCCGATCACGATCCAGTCGAAGTCATATCTCCCCATCGCCGCCCCAGGCACCGTGCAGGACAAGATGCCAGAAAGACGTCCCTCCACGCTAGCGGCGTGCCTACGCAATTTTTTGGGATAGGTTGCCTCTGGGAGCGGGATGCTTAACGTCAACTCAACGACGGTGGGGCCGCAAATGGCTCTGCCATGCGGAATGCGCGCCCGGCGACGCGACGGTTCCCCTTTGACACCCGTCGCGAGGCGATGGGAAAATCAGTCTGCTCTCCGACGTCTGGGTGGGGCGCCCGGGCCCGGTGGGCGGACAGCGACGGGGTAGGTAGAGGAGCCGGTGCCAACATCAACTGTTGTAGGGCGGGTAGCCGCCGTACTGGCCCTGATCGGTGCCGTGGTCGTGGTCCTGCTCCTCGTCCTCGGCGGTGGAGGGGGCTACAAGGTCACCGCCGCCTTCGAGAACGCCTCGCAGCTGGTCACCGGCAACAACGTCACCGTCGCCGGCGTCCCCGTCGGCTCCGTCAAGAAGATCTCCCTCTCCGACGACGGCCAGGCCCTGGTCGAGATGGAGATCTCAGACGACGCCTACAACCCCCTGCCCGAGGGCACCCACGCCACGATCCGCTCCCAGTCGCTCTCCGGGATCGCCAAC
>DATFPJ010000053.1:0-5405 GCA_035264865.1 Solirubrobacterales bacterium | reverse complement strand
GACCGCCGTGTACCGGGTCTTCGCGGAGCTCTACTCAAAGGGCTTCATCTACCGCGACAACTACATGGTCAACTGGGACCCGGGGTTGGGCTCGGCGATCTCCGATCTCGAGATCGAGAACCGAGAGGTGACCGACACCCTCTACGAGATCGCCTATCCGCTCGAGGACGGAGGCGAGCTGATCGTCGCGACGGTTCGGCCGGAGACGATGCTCGCCGACACTGCCGTTGCGGTGAGCCCGGACGACGAGCGCTACCGCGATGTCGTCGGCAGGCACGCGATCCTGCCGTTGGTGGAGCGGCGTCTACCCGTGATCGCCGACGAGCACGTCGATCCGGAGTTCGGCACCGGCGCCCTCAAGATCACACCCGGGCACGACCCGAACGACTTCGAGATCGGCCGCAAGCACGATCTCCCGGCGATCAGCGTGATCGGCGAGGACGGCCTGATCACCGACGAGGCTCCCGAGCGCTTTCGGGGGATGACCGCCGAGGCAGCGCAGGAGGCGGTGATCGCCGAGCTGCGCGAGCAGGACCTGCTGAGGGGCGAGGGGCCCTACGAGCACACGGTCCCGTTCTCACACCGCTCCGGCGAGCGAATCGAACCGCTGATCTCGCTGCAGTGGTTCTGCCGGATGGACGAGCTCGCCAAGCGTGCGGTCGAGGTGGTCAACGAGGGGAACGTCCGCATCGTCCCCGACGGAGCCCGCCGCCAGTACCTCGACTCCATGGAGAAGATCCCGCCCTGGTGTATCTCCCGCCAGCTTTGGTGGGGGCACCGGCTGCCGGTCTGGTACCGCGGCGACGAGACCTATGTGGGCGAGACCCCACCTGAGGGGGAGGGCTGGGTGCAGGAGTCCGATGTCCTCGACACCTGGTTCAGCTCGGCGCTCTGGCCCTTCGCGACGCTCGGCTGGCCGAACACATCCACACCCGAGTACAGGGCCTTCTTCCCGACGGACGTGCTGGTCACGGCCCGCGACATCATCGCCCTCTGGGTGGCGCGGATGATCATGACCTCGCTCGAGTTCACCGGCGAGCCACCCTTCCGGGATGTATACGTCCACTCGGTGATCCAGGCGCCGGACGGACGGCGGATGAGCAAGTCGCTCGGGACCGGGATCGACCCACTCGACGAGGTCGAGGAGCACGGCGCGGATGCACTGCGCTTCGGGCTGCTGGCGATGACCTCCACCCAGGACGTGCGCTTCTCCCAGGCGCGTGTCCAGCAGGGCCGCGACCTCGCCAACAAGATGTGGAACGCCTCGCGGCTGATCCTGCTGAATGCGCGCGACGACGTGGACGCCGGTCCCAGGAGCGAACAGGTCGAGGATCGCTGGATCGCCTCGCGTCTCCAGCGGGCGATCCGCTCTGTGAGCGAGTCGATCGAGGCCTACGACTTCGCGCATGGCGCGCTCGACCTCTACGACTTCTTCTGGTCGGAGCTCTGCGACTGGTACCTGGAGATCGTCAAGCCGCGGCTCTACGAGGGCGACGAGGACGCCTCGGCGACGCTGCTCTGGGCGCTCGAGCAGGTGCTGGCGCTGGCGCATCCCCTGATGCCGTTCGTCACCGAGGAGATCTACTCGTATGTGCCGAACCGTGCCGCGGAGGCGCTGGTGATCCACTCCTTCCCGGACCCCGACGACGCGCTGATCGACGAGGCCGCGGAGGCGGAGATCGGCCGCGCGATTTCGCTGACCAGGGCACTGCGCCGCTGGCGCGACTTGGCCGGCGTGCCGGTGAAGCAGGTGCTCACCGCGCGAGCCGACGGCCGGCCTCACGAGCTGGTCGCCCGCCTTGCGCGGGTGGAGTTCTCCGAGGACGGGGGAGAGCCGATCGCGAGCGTCGGCGGCGTCGAGCTGCTCGAGACCGAGGGGATTGATCCCGAGGCCGTCAGGGCCCGGATCGAGGAGCGACGGGAGAGGCTGCGTGCCGAGGTGAAGCGCGGCGAGGGCAAGCTCTCCAACGAGGGCTTCGTGGCCAAGGCGCCGGCCGACGTCGTCGACGCCGAGCGCGAGAAGCTCGCCGCCTACCGGGCCGAGCTCGAGGAACTGGGCGGCTGAGCGGATAGTCGGCCGGGCCGAAGAGATCCTCCACCGCCGCGAGGTGCTCGGCTGGAAGCTGGGGCTGGAGCGGATGCAGCGGCTCTGCATGCTGCTCGGGATGCCGCAGAACCGCTTCGCCCCGATCCACGTCGTGGGGACGAACGGAAAGACCTCCGTCACTCGGATGACCGCGGCCCTGCTGGAGGCGCACGGCGTCTCGACAGGCGCCTACGTCTCTCCGCACATCACCTCATGGCGCGAGCGGATCCAGATCAGGGGCGAGCCGATCTCCGAGGAGGCCTTCACGGACGGGCTCGAACGGGCGGAGCAGTCGGCTCAGGTGGCGGACCGCTCCGCCGGCGATGAGGGGCCGGTGACCCAGTTCGAGTTGCTCACCGCGGCGGCCTTCGTCGCCTTCGCCGCCGCCAGGGTCCAGTACGGGGTGGTCGAGGCGGGCCTGGGCGGCCGCCTCGATGCGACCAACGTGATCCCCTCGAAGCTGACCGTGCTGACCTCGGTCGGCTTCGACCACACGGAGTGGCTGGGGGAGACGCTGGAGGAGATCGCGGCGGAGAAGGTGGCGGTGCTGCGGGACCACACGGCGCTCTTGGCTGGGCGGATCCCCCCGGAGGCGCGAGCGGTCGCTGAGCGCGAGGTCGAGCGCAAGCACGGCAAGCTGACCTGGGCTGCCGGCGTCGCGAACAACATGCTGCCCGCCTACCAGGGACGGAATCTGGCCCTTGCGCAGGCGGCCGTGAGCCAGGTGCTCGGGGGCGTCGACGCAGAGGCCACGGCCGCATTCGTCAAGAGTCTCGCCAGCCGGCAGTTCTCGATCCGAGGGCGCGCGGAACTGGTGCCAGCCGATCCCCCGCTCGTCTTCGATGCCGCGCACAATCCCGACGGAGCGGCGGCGCTTGCCGAGGCCCTCCCGGAGCTAGCGGGCGGGAATCACGTGATCTGCTGCCTCGCGATCCTCGAAGGCAAGGACGCTCCCGGGATCGTCAACGCCCTCGCGCCGGCTGTCTCGAGATTCGTCTGCACCGAGATCCCGCCGGAGCGGATCGAAGGATCCGGACGGCCCGGGGGCCGTGCCAAGCCGGCTCTGGAGGTGGCTGAGCTCTGCCGCCGCGCGGGTGTGGATGGCGAGGCGATCGCCGATCCGCTCGAGGCCTGGGAGCGGGCACGCGCGCTTGCGCGTGAGCGGGGTGGGGTCGCGCTGGCGGCCGGCAGCCACTACCTTCTCTCCTCGATATGGACAGAGAGGCCCGCTCAGAACTCCTGACGATGATGGGACTGGTCGCCATCGTCGTCGCGGTGGTGATCCTGGTCTTCTTCGCCTTCGGCTACGTCTTCGGGCTGCTCTTCCTCTGACCCTCACGAAATCGCCGTAAATCCCCGATACAGGCAGGGTTACACGCACCCGTAAGGAAGTACGTACACTCGCGGCTCCCCACTCCCATGCCCCTCGCAATCTTCGGACTCGACGGCGGCGTTGGCCTGGTCGTCAACCTGCTGATCCTCTTCCTGATCGTCGTCTACCTGGCGCTGATCTACTGGACGTACCTCGACGCCAGGCGACGGATCGAGGATCCGGTGCTGATCGCCTGTGCCACGGCTGCCTCCGTCTTCCCCTACCTGGGCACGGTCGTCTACACGATCCTGCGTCCACCGGAGTTCCTCGAGGATCGCGAGGAGCGTGAGCTCGAGCTTCGTGCGGCGGAGCTGGAGCTCCGCCAGCGGATCGAGAACTCCTGCCCGCACTGCGAGTACCCGATCGAGCGCAGCTATCTCCGCTGCCCGAACTGCGAGCGGCGCCTGCGGAATCCCTGCCGGAAGTGCAGCAAGCCGCTCGATCCGCGCTGGGGAATCTGCCCGTACTGCGAGACCGAGGTCCGTAAGGAGCAGCGCCCCAGCCGCGAGCCTCGACGGGCGTCCCGAACCGCACGCGCGGCGGGCCAGCGCCAGGCGGCGAGCCGGAGCGACGGCCCGCCGAGTCGCAGCGACGCCCCCGCGAGCCGCAGCGACGGACCCACCCGCCGCACCCCGCGAGCGCCCGTGGCGGCACGCGAAGAGCAGCGGCCGAGCCGCTCGAGCCGCTCCAGCCGCTAGACCGGTCTCGCGCTGATCAGCGCGCGAATCGTCGTCGCGACCGCAGCCGGGTCGCCGGTCAGCTGTCGCCAGGTGAACCGAACCACCTCGTAACCGAGGACCGCCAGCTGCGCATCCCGCGCCCGGTCTTGCTCGAAGGCGGAGCGGCTGCGGTGTGAGTCCCAGCCGTCGACCTCGGCGATGAGCCTCTGCTCGCGCCAGAGGAAGTCGACCTCGAACCCGTGGACGTTTGCATTCACCTCGGCCCAGGGAAGGCGGTGGCGGCGGCAGAGGGAGAGCATCCGGTGTTCGAGCTCGGTGCGGGTCCGTCGGTCGACAGGTCGCTGCCGATCGGGAGCCGCAGGAACTCCGCCTCCCGCACCGCCGCATTCAGTTGGGCCGCGGAGAGGAGCGGGCGCAAGTCGGCGAGGGTGCGTGCCGGAGTGGTCAGGGGATGCCCCCGTGGCGCGTGCAGTGATCGGCAATGAGGGTGGAGGAGCGGTGCAGGACGATTCCGCTGCGTTTCCTTCTACCGCCGGTCCTGGGGACGGTCACGTGTGCATCCCGGGGCTCCCGGCGTCCGTCGGCCTCCGACAGCCGGCGGACGCGCCGGCGAATGCCCCACAGCTCGGCCGCGCTCAGATGGCTGAGCGCGGCGCCCTTCCCGCAGGCGAGCACTGCCGCCATCCAACTCCCTCTATCGCTGAGGTGCCGGTGGCCGACCGATAAACCCCTCGATGAACAGGGTGCAGGCGACTGGCGATCACTCGGCGCCGGATCCCCGCCTTGGAGATTCCCGCGGCCCGGAGCTGGTGGAGCGAAACAACGCCATGCTGCCGCCCCGCGAGCCGGGCGACGAAGGCGTCCGGATCCGAATTGTCGCCTTGGTGCCGCACGTCAGGAACTAAGGCGACAAGCGCGGGCCTTTCGCCCCAGTACCCGGCCGGTGCGCCCTTCATTGCCGGGCTTGCGCGCCGCGGGGCGGCCTCAGGCCGCCCGTTCCGTGTACTTTGCCGCGGCCGTGGCAACCGAACGTACCCTCATTCTCGTCAAGCCCGATGCCTTCGAGCGCGGTCTGACCGGCGAGGTGATCGCGCGCTTCGAGCGCAAGGGCCTGCGGCTCACGGCCGTGAAGCTGATGACGGCGGATGAGGAGACGGCCAACGTCCACTACGCGGAGCACACCGATAAGCCGTTCTTCGGCGAGCTCGTCGACTTCATCACGCGCTCCGAGCTGGTCGCGATGGTGCTCGAGGGGCCGAACGCCGTG
>DATFPJ010000052.1:0-9557 GCA_035264865.1 Solirubrobacterales bacterium | reverse complement strand
GCCAAGTTAGCGCTGGGCGCGGTCGATTACGGGCACGTTGATGCGGGAATCAGGCGTTTCCTCTACACACCCACCTTCTTGAACCGACCTCGGACACTCCATTCCGCTGCAGCGGTCGCGCTCCTCGCCGGCCTCGCCCTGCTCGCCGGGTGCGGTGGGGGCTCGTCCGAGTCGACGACATCCACCACGTCGTCGACACCGTCGACGCCGAGCCGGCCCACTCCGAAGACGACCGACTGGCCCACCTACGGCTTCGACCAGGCTCGCGCCCGGTATCTGCCGACCGACCAGGTCAAGCCGCCCTTCAAGGTCGCCTGGCGCTACGACGCCCGGCACCTCATGGAGTACTCGCCGATCGTCGTCGGCAACACCCTCTACGGCATCGACAACAACGGCGAGGCCTTCGCGCTCAGCACCCGCAACGGGAAGCCGCGCTGGCGGCGCGACGTCGCCAGCCTGAACGCCTCCGCCCCCACGTACTCGGACGGGAAGCTCTTCATCTCGAACCTGGAGCCCGGCCAGGTCCAGGCGCTGAACGCCTCGAACGGCAAGGTTCTCTGGCGCCATTCGCTGCCCGGCCGGACCGAGTCGAGCCCGCTCGTCGTCGGCGGCCAAGTGATCGCCGGCTGCGAGTGCGGCTCCGTCTACTCGCTCAACGCGAGGACCGGCAAGGAGAACTGGAGCACCTCGGTGGGCGGCGCCGTCAAGGCCTCGCCGGCCTTCAGCGAGGGCACGGTGTACGTCGGCAACTACGGCGGCCAGCTGAGCGCGCTGCGGGCTTCGAACGGGGGCGTCCGCTGGACCGCCTCGACCAACGGCCGTATCTACGGGAGCGCGGCCGTCGCCTTCGGCCGGGTGTTCGTCGGGACGGTGGCCGGGACGATGTACGCCTTCGACGCGGGAAGCGGCAGCCTCGACTGGAGCACCACGATCGGCGGCTACATCTACAGCGCTCCCGCCGCCGCAAAGGCGCCGGGCACTCCGCCGAGCATCTACTTCGGCTCCTACAGCGGCTCGGTCTACGCATTGAACGCCCAGACCGGCGCCACGCGCTGGTCGCGCTACGCCGCCGGGCCGGTCTCAGGAGCCGGCAGCGTGATCGGCGACGTCTTCTACGCCGGCGACCTGAAGACCACCGAGACCTTCGGCTGGCGCGCGAGCGACGGCAAGCCGGTACTGCAGGCCCGTGACGGCGCGTACAACCCGGCGATCTCGGACGGGCGCCGGCTCTACCTGACCGGCTACCGGGTGATCTACTCGCTCCACCCGGCCAAGGGACGAGCGAGCCACGGATTCGTCAAGAAGAGCCGGAGCATGGCCGGCTAGCGGCGCGGCTCGCGTCCCGTGATCCCCTTGTAGAGGTCGTTCGCGGGAACACCCGTGAGCGCGGAGACGACACTGGCGGCTGCCCTTGGCCGAGCCCCGGCGCGGATCAGGCCGCGCAATGCGTCGGTGGCGAAGCCGATGTCGGCCGTCCCGCGCTCGGCGGCGGGGCCGATCACCACGACGATCTCGCCTCGCGCCTCCTCGCGGAAGCGCCGCGAGAGCTCGCCCAGCGTTCCCCGCGCGATCTCCTCGTGCAGCTTGGTGAGCTCGCGGCAGACCGCGGCCGGTCGGTCGGGGGCGAGCTGGGCGAGCGCGCGCAGGGACTCGGGCAGACGCCGCGGCGACTCGAAGGCGATCAGGGTCTCGGTGGACTGCAGCACCCGCTCGAGCTCGCCGGTACGGCGCGGCAGGAATCCCTGGAAGCGGAAGCGATGGGTGGGCAGGCCGGAGGCGATCAGCGCAGTGGTGATCGAGGTGGCGCCCGGCAGGACCTCGAGGTCCAGGTCTCGGTCGATGCACGCCCTCACCAGCCGGTAACCCGGATCCGAGATTCCGGGCGTACCGGCGTCGGAGACGAGTGCGACGAGGTCGCCGCGCTCGATCCGCTGAGCGAGCTCACGGGCCCGCTCCGCCTCGTTTCCCTCGTGGTAGGAGACCAGCCGCAGCGCCTGGATCTCGAGGCGCTCGAGCAGGAGCCCCGTCCGGCGGGTGTCCTCGCAGGCGATCACGTCCGCCTCGTAAAGAGCGCGCCGGGTGCGAAGGGTGATGTCCTCGAGGTTCCCGATCGGCGTCGGGCAGACGACCAGCTTGCCGGGCACGCCTAACCCTCCTTGTCCAGCTCGATCAACGCCATCGCCGCCGACCCGATCATGCCCGCCTCAGGGCCGAGCTCGGCGAGCTTGACCGGGGTGCGGTTCATCGGGGGCAGCGCACGAGATTGGAGCTCCTCGCGCGCTGGGCCGATCAGCAGTTCGCCCGCGGCCGAGACGCCCCCGCCGATCACGAAGACGTCGGGATTGAAGATGTTGGCGAGGCTCGCGAGCGCCACGCCGAGGTGCCTGCCCGCCTGGGCGACGACCTCGGTGGCGAGGGCGTCTCCATCCAGGGCGAGCTGCGTCACGGTTCTGCCCGTGATCGGGCCGGCCGAGAGGGCCTTGCCGAGGGCCGAGTCCGGTTCGCGCTGCGCCGCCGCGGTGCCCTCACGAGCGAGCGCGGTGCCCGACGCGTAGGTCTCGACGCAGCCGTGATTCGGGCAGTTGCCCTGGCAGGGGAGCCCGTCCTCGACGATCACGATGTGGCCGAGCTCCGCGGCCGCCCCGGTCGAGCCGCGGTAGACCTCGCCGCCGAGAACCAGGCCGCCGCCGATACCGGTGCCGATTGTGAGCATGACCACGTCCTGGGCGCCGCGGGCGACTCCGTAGAGATGCTCGGCCAGGGCCGCCGTGTTCGCGTCGTTGTCGACGAAGACGGGCAGTCCGATCCGCTCGCGCATC
Source organism: Solirubrobacterales bacterium (assembly GCA_035264865.1). Taxonomy (GTDB): domain Bacteria; phylum Actinomycetota; class Thermoleophilia; order Solirubrobacterales; family 70-9; genus DASUPK01. Next base: position 6,738 of record DATFPJ010000052.1, on the reverse strand, counting down.
AGGTCGCGGATGGGGACGTCGGTGATCGTCAGGTTGACGGCGTGGATCGCCAGCCCTCGCTCGCGGTCGATCGTCGCGGGGATGCCCAGGCCGGCGGCGAGCACGTCCGGGCGCGCGTCCTTCGCCTCCTGGAGCTCACGGGCCAGGTCCTCGACCAGCTTGTCCTCCGAGAGCCCAACGGACGGCTCGCGCCCCTCGTACTGGATGCGGCGCTCGGAGTCGACCACCCCGACGAGCATCTTCGTTCCCCCCAGGTCCACGCCGATCGTCTCGCGGGTGCTCAAGATCGGCGGGGGCGGTCCGGCGGGGGCATGCGTAAGTATTGATATCCCATGTCTCCGGCAGGAGATGATCGGCCGCCGAAGCGGTCAGGGGGCTCCGAGGGCCGCGGGAAGCCCGAGAAGCCCCAGAAGCCCGGCGGCTCCGGGGACAAAGGCAAGCCCGAATACACGGTCTATGGCCGCGGCGGGCGCAGCGGCCAGAAACGGCCCCCGCCGCGGGGACGCAAGTCAGGCGAGAAGCGTGAGAAGCCGCCGTACCGCGTGTACCGGTCGCGGCCCAGCCTGCGCGACCGGTTCCGCAAGCCGAGCCTCGAGAGCCTGCGGAAGGGTGGGGACCGTGGCGGCATCCGCGGCTGGTTCGAGCGGTTCACCGGCGGCGGGCGGCCGTGGCTCCGCTGGATCCTGATCTTCGTCGTCGGCTGGATCCTGCTCAGCTTCATCACCTTCGCCATCTCGGCGCAGATCCAGAAGGGCAAGCTGCAGGACTCCGCGAAGGACGCGCTCGAGGGCGGGCCGGACGTGCTCGCGGGCCAGAACATCCTGATCCTCGGTGGGGACCGGCGAGGCAAGACCCAGCGCAACGCGAGCGGTGCCGAGGGGCAGGGACCGCCGCGGGCGGACACGATCATGGTGCTGCACGCCTCCCTGACCTCGTTCCGCAAGCTGTCGATCCCCCGCGACAGCTACGCGGAGATACCGAACTGCGGGACGCAGAAGATCAACGCCTCACTGGCCTGCAACACCCGCAGTACCAACGGCAATCCCGCCGAGACGATCAAGACGGTCGAGAACTTCCTCGGCATCGACATCAACCACATCGTGATCGTCGACTTCGACGGGTTCGCCGACTTCATCAACACCTTGGGCGGGGTGACGATCGACGTCCCGGACACCAACGGTCCCAAGGACGACAGCGCCGTCGTCTGCGGCGATGTGGACGGCGGCAAGAAGCAGGGCGGCATCTCGCTGAAGCTGCCCGCCGGCGAGACGACGCTCCAGGGGGACAAGGCGCTGGCGTTCGCGCGCCTCCGCCACAACGTGTGCGACCCCTCCGAGGACGACCGCGACCGCGCCGCTCGCCAGCAGCTCGTCCTCAATGCGATCAAGCGCCAGCTCACCAGCGTGGCGAGCTTCAAGCACCTCACGGTGGTGCCAGACCTCCCGCTCCTCCCGGCCATCCGGCCACCCGTCCCGACGCCGATCTACAACTTCATCAAGGGCCCCTGGATCGGGTGGAACGCCCCCAAGGCGTTCATCAGCGACATGGGTGGATTCACACTTCCGCAGGTGGCGATGGCAGCGTTCCTCGGCGGCAGCGGCCAGACCAACGTCCTCGGCAGCAAGGACGGCGCCTCTCCGGGCCCGGGCGGCAGCCTGGTTTATTCGGACAGCACCTGCGAGGACGCCGTCAAGACGCTGATCGGCGGCGACCCGCCGCGCGACCCGGCCTGCTCGCCCTAGCTGAACGCGGCTGGTTCAGTCCGCGCTCGAGCCCGAAGCTGCCTTGTCGCCGCCGTTGGACGAGGACTTCGACTCGCCCGCGGAGCCCGAGGACTCGGACGACTTGTCGCCGGAGGACTCACCGTCCTTGGCGGCGCCGGCCTTCGCCTTGTTGCCGTAGTCGGTCGAGTAGAAGCCGGATCCCTTGAAGTGGACGGCAACCGGATGGAAGACCCGCTCGACCTGAGCGTCGCACACCTCGCAGCTCTCGACCGGGTCGTCGGACATCCTCTGGATCACCTCGAAGGTGTGGCCGTTCGTGCAGCGGTACTCGTAGATCGGCATCGGACGGTGGAGAGTAGTGGGCGGGGTGGCCGGGCAGCGCACGCGGGCCTCCGTTCAGTCCTCCCTCTACGCTGCGCCCATGGCTGAGCTCACCAAGCTCGACGAGATCGTTGCGCTCTGCAAGCGGCGCGGATTCATCTTCCCGGCGTCGGAGATCTACGGCGGCTTCGCCAACACCTACGACTACGGGCACTACGGCGTGCTGCTCAAGAACAACGTCAAGAACGAGTGGTGGCGGGCGATGCTGCAGGAGCGCGACGACATCGTCGCGCTGGACTCGGCGATCATCCAGAACCCGAAGGTCTGGGAGGCCTCGGGGCACCTGGCGGGTTTCACCGACCCGCTGGTCCAGTGTCTCGGCGAGTGCAAGAAGCGCTGGCGCGAAGACCAGGTGCGCGAGGAGCAGCTCGGCGACGAGCATGCCGAGGGCGAGATCCGCTGTCCCGAGTGCGGCGGGGAGCTCTCGGAGCCGCGCCAGTTCAACCTGATGTTCGAGACCTACGTCGGTCCCGTCCATGACGACTCCAACAAGGCCTACCTCCGCCCCGAGACGGCCCAGGGCATCTTCATCAACTTCAAGAACGTCCTGCAGTTCTCCCGCAAGAAGCCGCCGTTCGGGATCGCACAGATCGGCAAGTCCTTCCGCAACGAGATCACGCCGGGGAACTTCATCTTCCGCACCCTTGAGTTCGAGCAGATGGAGATGGAGTTCTTCGTCCCTCCGGCGGAGGCGGGCGACTGGCACGAGCGCTGGATGGAGGAACGGATGCGCTGGTATGTGGAGCTCGGCATTCGGCCCGACCAGCTCCGGCTCCGCGCTCACGGCGCGGACGAGCTCTCCCACTACTCGAGCGCGACCTCCGACGTCGAGTACCTCTTCCCGATGGGCTGGTCGGAGCTGGAGGGGGTCGCGAACCGGGGGGATTTCGACCTCACCCAGCACGCGAAGTTCTCCGGCGACAAGCTCGAGTACGTCGACTCGGGATCCGGCGAGCGCTATGTCCCCCACGTGATCGAGCCCGCGGCCGGCGTAGACCGCGCGATGCTCGCCTTCATGGTCGATGCGTACGAGACCGAGGAGGTCGAGGGCCGCGAGCGGACCGTGCTGAGGCTCCATCCGCGCCTTGCGCCGGTCAAGGTCGCCGTCCTGCCGCTGGTCAACAAGGACGGCCAGCCCGAGAAAGCCCGCGAGGTCTACGAGCAGCTGCGCAAGCTGATGCCGGCCGAGTACGACACCGGCGGCTCGATCGGGAAGCGCTACCGCCGCCAGGACGAGATCGGCACTCCCTGGGGCATCACGGTCGACCACCAGACGATGGAGGACGACACCGTCACCCTCCGCGACCGTGACACCCTCGACCAGACGCGAATCTCGATCGCGGAGCTCGGCGACGAGCTCACCCGCCGCCTCGCCGCGCCTTGGAGCTCACCGAAGCTCGGGCGCGGAGAGGACGAGGCCGCCGCCTAACGCGAGGCCGCCGGTCCCGGCTCCCAGCGCATGCCCTGGCTGATCCGCTCCTGGCCGACCCAGGCGAAGTCCATCGCCGCCCGCACGACCTCCTCCTTCGGCACCTTGCGGTGGAGGTCCCACCAGTCGGCGAGCGACTGCATCGCCCCGACCATCTGCTGGGCGATCATCTCGACGAACTCCGGCAGCTTCGGGAAGTCCAGTCCCTTCCGCTCCGCCTCCTCGCTCATCAGCTGGACGATGGCGGCCGCGACCTCGTCCCGCAGGCGGTCGAGACGGACCGCGACGTCGGGGTCGCTCGCATTCCGGAACATGATCCGCCAGGCGCCGCGGCGCTCCTCGACGAACCCGAAGAAGGCCTCGACGCCGGCCAGCATGCGAGGCTCACCGGGCTCGGCGCCGGCCACAGCCCCGCTGATCCGCACGACCAGCTCGTGGACGTGCATCTCGAGCATGGCCACGTAGAGCTCTCGCTTCGAGGAGAAGTGCTCGTAGAGCAGGGCCTTCGAGACCCCGGCGCGCTCGGCGACGGCGTCGAGCGAGGTCTCGTGATAGCCGGAGTCCGCGAAGGCGAATCGGGCGGCGTCGAGGATGGCCGCGCGCCGGTCCGCGGCGCTCATCCTGGAGCGCGGGGAGCCGGCTTGGGTTTGTGTGACTGGACTCACGGTACTAACTGACTGGTCAGTCAGTTACTATAGGAGATGAGAGAGCGGAAGACGAAGGACGGAGGCACGCATGTCGGTCGCGCAGCAGAACCCCGCCGGGCAGATCACCTACGAGGACCTCTACCGCCGCTGGGAGGAGGGCAACTGGAAGGCGACCGAGCTCGACTTCACGCAGGACAGGGAGGGCTGGAATTCCCTATCGGAGATCCAGCGGAAGTCCGCCATGTGGGTCTACTCGATGTTCTTCTACGGCGAGGACGCAGTGGCCGACGGCCTCTCCCCCTACATCGAGGCCGCCCCCAAGGAGGAGCAGAAGTACTTCCTCGCCACCCAGCAGGTTGACGAGGCCCGCCACGCGGTCTTCTTCTACCGCTTCTTCAAGGAGGTCATCGGCGTCGAGGGCGACATCGCCACCGGCCTCGAGGCCACTCTGCCGGAGCTGGGCTGGGGCTACCGGAACGTCTTCGGGCGGCTCGAGCAGATGGTCGACGAGCTTCACACCGACCGCTCGCTTCCCAAGTTCGCCCAGGCGATCACGCTCTACCACATGGTCATCGAGGCGGCGATGGCCCAGCCCACCCAGCACTTCATCGAGGACTTCTTCGTCAGGGCCGAGACGATGCCCGGTTTCAGCGCGGGGATGGAGAAGGTCTCGCGGGATGAGCAGCGACACATCGGCTTCGGGGTGAAGGTCCTCTCGGAGCTGTTCGCCGAGTCGGACGAGTGCAAGGCGGCCGCCTCCGAGATTCTCAGGGAGGTGCTGCCCTACGTGACCGGGATCTTCGTGCCGCCGAACTGGGACGAGCGCTACACGACGGAGTACGGCTTCACCATGGCCGAGCTCTACGCGTGGGGGATGCGCTCGGTCGAGCAGAAGTGGCGGGCGACCGGATACCCGCTGGACGAGCACCCGCCGGGCATCTACCCCTTCGATCCCGAGATGCCGTACGAGGAGCGAGCCGAGCGGCAGATCACGCTGCTCCGGGCCGGCGTCCTCGGCGCGCCCAACGGCAAGCCGCAGGCGAGTCCCGAGGTCGAGGAGATCCTCTTCGACGTGATCGCGCGCTCGGCCCACACCGACGCGGTCGATCGGCCGGTGACGATCCAGTGGAAGTTCGAGGACGCCGATCCCTGGCACGTCCGGATCGACAACGGCGCGACCAGCGCGACGCCGGGAATCGCCGACGAGGCGGATCTCACGCTGCAGACCACCTGGGCGGATTGGGTCGATATCTCGATCCGCGGCCAGGACGCCCGCCGGGCGATCCTGCGCCGCAGGCTGAAGCCGCGGGGATCGCTCCGCCAGCTGGCCCGGATGCCGAAGATCTTCCCGCCGCGCCCGGCGCCGGTCGAGTAATCAGTCCTCGCGGTTGGTCCGAGAGATTCCGCCGGCGATGCCGTCGGTGTTCGGGACCCTGCCCACCAGCACCTTGACCAGCGCCTCCCGCAGCCCCGGGACCTTCGAGGCGTCGATCGTCTGACCCTTCTGCTCGGGGTCGATCCCGTGCTCGCGGAGCACCTGCTGGATCTCCTCGCGCTTGCCGCTACCGCGCAGGTCGATCGTCTGGCGCGAGGGGTCGGTCCAGCCCTCCTCGCCCATCGAGACGCTCTGGGAGTCCGGGATCGCCGAGCCCTCGACCATCGCCTCGAACTCGGGCGTCCCGGGCTCGGGCATCGCCCGCTCGTCCTTGCGCCTGAACAGGCCCACGGACAGGATGCTAGGCGCCCGGATCGTCCTCGGGGTCCGAGGAGCCCGAGCCGAGCTCGACTCCGATCAGGTTCGCCGGCCGTCCCGGCAGGTACATCGATGAGCCCGTGGCGAGCGCCACCTGCTTGCCCTCCGCGTTGGTTATGTCCACGGTGGTGACGGCGAGCGTCCGGCCCCGGTGGAGCATGCGCGCCCTCGCCGTGATCGGCTCGCCGTCCGGAAAGACAGGGCGCAGGTAGTTCACCTTCAAGTCCAGGCTGGCGACCGCCGTGCCCGCCTCCACCGTGCTGAAGGCCGCCGCGCCCATCGCGCTCTCGGCCAGCATCGCCGTGAACCCGCCCTGGATCGTTCCCGCGGAGGTGGAGAGCCACTTGCTGCAGGGCAGCTCGACCGTCGCCTCTCCCTCTCCGACCCCGGTCAGGCAGAGGCCGGTGAGGTGATAGATCGGCGGACGCGGGAGCTCCTCGGCGATGATCGCCCGCAACAGCTCGAGGCCTCCCCGGCGGTCGAACTCCTCCTGCGGCAGAACCGAGCCCTCCACCTCACGGCGCAGCGGGTCACCCGGCGAGGACCCCGGCACGGGCATGTCGACGCGCGCCGCATCCGGGGCAGGCGGATCCGGCAGGGGGTCGATGGGCGGGAAGACGGTGCAGCGCGTGGTGCCGTGGGAGATGAGCTGGTCGTCGTAGTCGAACAGGAAGGCCTCGGAGATGCCGAGGGTGCGGCCGCGGTGAATGAGCTGGCCGGAACCCGTCACGGCCCCCCCCGGCTTCGGGACCACCGGGCGCAGGAACGACATGGAGAGCTCCGCGGTCGTCATTCCCTGACCGG
>DATFPJ010000051.1:0-6943 GCA_035264865.1 Solirubrobacterales bacterium | reverse complement strand
GACGCGCCCGCTCGCCGAGTTGCGCCGAGCCGACGAGGCTCGGTTCGGTGGGAAGAGCGCCAGCCTCGGCGAGCTGATCGCCGGTGAGATTCCCGTCCCGCCCGGATTCGCGGTCTCGAGTGAGGCCTACCTCGCCGCGGTCGAGGGCATCGAGCTCGAGGGGCGAAGCGCGGACGAGTGCTCGAAGGCGATCCTCGCGACCGAGCTGCCCGACGAGCTGCATGCCGAGATCGCGCAGGCCTACCAGCGCCTCGCCGACATCGCCGGCGAGCGGCTCCCCGCGGTCGCCGTGCGCTCGAGCGCGATCGGCGAGGACTCCGAAGAGGCCACCTTCGCGGGCCAGCAGGAGACCTTCCTGTGGGTCCGCGGCGCGAGTGAGGTCTGCGAGGCGGTCCGGAGCTGCTGGGCGAGCCTCTACAGCCCCGAGGCGGTCACCTACCGCGCCGAGATGGCCGCCGGTCACGAGGCGCCGGCGATGGGCGTGGCGGTGCAGCTGATGGTCGACGCCGCGGTCTCCGGCGTGATGTTCACCTGCAACCCGGTGAGCGGTGATCCGAGCACGGTGGCGATCAATGCCAGCTGGGGGCTGGGGCTCGCCGTGGTCGGCGGCGAGGTGACGCCGGACGAGTACCGGGTCAGCAAGGTGACCCGGGAGGTGCTCAACCGGTCGATCGGGCCGAAGGAGATCGAGTACGTGCCCGATCCGTCGGGAAGCGGCGCGGCCCGGCGCGAGGTCGAGGCCGAGCGCCAGGCGATCGCCTGTCTCGGCGACGACGAGCTCGCCGAGCTGGTCGGGGTCGCGCGTCGGGTGGAGGGGCACTTCGGCGCGCATCAGGACATCGAGTGGGCCATCGGGCGCTCCGGCGATGGCCTCGGCGACCTCTACATGCTGCAAGCCCGCCCGGTGACCGTGAAGCCGGCGAAGAAGGCGGAGCAGGCGCCGCGCTCGGCGATGGATCGGGTGTGGAGCACCTTCGGCGCGACGGGAACCGAGCGATGAGCGCCGCCGGGACGGGCGAGCGCGTCGAGATCGTCGACACGACGACCCGGGACGGCAACCAGAGCCTCTGGAGCGCGACCGGCCTGACCACGCCGGACGTGCTCGAGATCGCGCCGACCATGGACCGGGTCGGCTTTCGCGCGCTGGACTTCACCTCGAGCACCCACATGGCGGTCTCGGTGCGCTTCCACCACGAGGACCCCTGGGAGCGGATTCGGCTGGTGAGCGAGGCGATGCCCGACACCCCGCTCAACCTGATCACGACCGGGATGCGCTTCATCTCCTGGGTGCCCGCCGGAGAGGACGTGATGGACCTCGTCTTCCGCTGCGTGGTCCGCAACGGGATCCGCCGCTTTCAGATCGCCGAGCCCTCCAACGACCCGGACGCCCTGATCCGGCTGGCGCGGATGGCGCGCGACGCCGGTGTCGAGGAGGTCGTGGTCGGGCTGACCTACTCGATCAGCCCGGTCCACACGCACCAGTACTACCTCGACCGCGCGCGGGCGGTGTCCGCGTCGGAGCATGTCGACCGTCTCTACCTCAAGGACCCCGGCGGCCTGCTCACCCCCAGCGCGGTCCACGAGCTGATTCCCGGCTTCATCGACGCCGTCGCCCCAAGGCCCGTGGAACTGCACAGCCACTGCACGATCAGCCTCGGCCCGATCGCGTACATGGAGGGCCTCAAAGCCGGGACCCGCACCCTGCACACCGCCGTCGCCCCGCTGGCCAACGGGACGTCCAACCCCTCCTGCGAGACCACCCTGCGCAACCTGGAGGCGGAGGGCTACTCGCACGACCTCGACACCGAGGCGCTCACCGAGGTCTCGCAGCACTTCCGCGAGATCGCCGAGCGCAAGGACCTCCCGCTGGGCAAGCCCGTCGAGTACGACGCCGCCTACTACCACCACCAGATGCCGGGCGGGATGGTGACGACGACCAAGCGGCAGCTGGAGGAGATCGGCAAGCCCGAGCTGTTCGACGCCACGCTCGAGGAGGTGACCCGGGTCCGCGCCGAGATGGGCTACCCGATCATGGTCACCCCGGTCTCGCAGTTCGTCGCCACCCAGGCGGTGATGAACGTGATCTACGGGGACCGCTGGAGCAAGGTCTCGAACGAGATGATCCGCTACTTCCACGGCCACTTCTACGAGCCCGCGGCGCCGGTCGACCCGGAGGTCAAGGACAAGGTCCTCTCGGGTGCGAGGGCGGAGAAGCTCGGCAAGCTCGAGCCGCTCAGCCTGGAGGGAGCGCGGGAGCGCTTCGGCGAGGGGATCTCCGACGAGGAGCTGTTGCTGAGGCTGACGATGTCCGCCGAGCAGGTCGACGCGATGGTCGCGGAGGTCGCCGCCCACCGATGAAGCTCGACGACGTCAGGGGCTTCGTCTTCGACGTCGACGGCTCCCTCGTCCACCGCGACGCGAACTTCCGCTCCGTGCCTCTGCCGGGCGCGGTCGAGGTGATCGAGGCCATCCGCGCTTCGGGGCGGCCGCTCGTCCTCTTCACCAACGGCAGCCATCTGGATCCCGAGACCTTCGCGGCGAGCCTGAGGGAGGACGGGCTGCCGGTGCGGGACGAGGAGTTGCTGACACCCGTGGTCAGCACGATCTCCTATCTCCGCCAGCATCTCCCCGAGCGCCCGGTGATGGTCTTCGGCTCCGACGAGATCAAGCGCCGCATGGAGCGCGAGGGCGTCCCGCTGACCGATACCGACGAGGCCCAGGCCGTCTTCGTCGCGCACGTGCCCCAGGTCGACATGGACGACCTGGAGACCGCCGCGCGAGCGGTGATGAAGGGCGCGCAGCTGCTCACCGCCAACTACGGGCCGGGTTACTGGGGCGCCAATGGCCTGATCTTCAGCCGCGGCGCGATGACCGCCGCGGCGATCGCCAAGGTGACCGAGGTCGAGCCGATCGTGGTCGGCAAGCCCTCCGAGGTGGCGGTGGAGGCGACCACCGAGCGCCTCGGCGTGCCGTCGCAGCAGCACGCCGTGATCGGCGACGACATCGACATGGACATCGCCCTCGGCCACCTGGGTGGGTCGCGCACCATCCTCGTGCGCAGCGGAATGAGCGGCTCGCTCGATCTGAACGGCGTGCCCGACGATCAGCGGCCCGATGCGGTGATCGACGGGGTGGAGGAGATGCTTCCCTGGCTGGGAGTGCCGGCCCGTGGCTGATTTCGAGCCCGAGGTGATCGTCGTCGGCGCGGGATCGGCGGGAGCAGCAGCCGCCCGGCGCCTGGTCGACCAGGGGGTGCGGGTGATGCTGCTGGAGGCGGGGGGCACGGACACGAACCCGGCGATCCACGACCCCACCCGCGCCCACGAGCTCTGGTTTGCGCCCGAGGACTGGGGCTACAGGACCGCGCCGCAGCCACACGCGGCCGACCGCCGCCTGCACTGGCCGCGGGGAAAGGTGCTGGGCGGGTCGAGCAGCCTGAACGGAATGATCTGGGTCCGAGGGACGCCCCGTGACTGGGAACACTGGGCCTACCTGGGCAACGTCGGCTGGTCCTGGGACGACGTTCTGCCGCTCTTCAAGAGCATCGAGGATTTCGACCGGGGCGCCTCGGAGCTGCACGGGGAGGGCGGGCCCGTCCACGTGATCTCCGAATACGAGCCCGCTCCCATCCATCGTGCGATCGTGGCGGCGGCCCAGGAGGTGGGGATCCCCTTCAACGAAGACCACAACGGGCCCGAGATCGACGGCGTCTCCTACATGCAGCTCTCGATCAGGCACGGCATCCGGCAGAGCACGGCCACGGCCTACCTCAAGCCGGTGCTCGGCGACCCGAACCTGAGGATCGTCACCGGTGCACACGCCCGCCGGGTCCTGCTCGACGGCGACCGCTGCGTGGGGGTCGAATGGCTGCGCGACGACGGCGGGGTGGAGACCGCCACCTCCGCCGCCGAGGTGATCGTCTCCTGCGGGACGATCGAGTCGCCGCCGCTGTTGATGCGCTCGGGGATCGGTCCTGCGGACCACCTCCGCGAGATGGGCATCGAGGTTGCGGTCGACCTCCCGGGGGTGGGCGCGAATCTTCACGACCACCTGCTCTCGCCGGTGATCTTCAGCGCCGAGCGCGAGATCGGACCGCCGACCCCTGGGCTATTCGCCGCGCAGACCCATCTCTGGGCCCGGAGCCGCCCCGATCTCGCCGGGCCCGACCTGCAGCCGATCCACTTCATGGTTCCGCTGTATGAGGAGTGGATGGAGGGCCCGGAGAACGGCTTCTCACTGATGGCGGGGATGATCAGGCCCGCAAGCCGCGGCACGATTCGCCTCAGCGGACCGGAGCTCGACGATGAGCTCGTGATCGATCCGCAGATCCTCTCCCGCGAGGTCGATCTCGAGAGCCTCGAGGCCGCGGTCGCGCTCTGTCGCGAGATCGGAGCCGCGCCCGCCCTCCGCGAGGAGTGGGGCTCACGCGAGCTCTATCCGGGGCCGGAGGTTGAAACTGGCGCGCAGGTCCGGGACTGGGTCCGCCGCTCGGCGATCACCTACCACCACCAGGTCGGCACCTGCAAGGTGGGAGTCGACGACGAGGCCGTCGTCGATCCTCGGCTCCGGGTCTACGGAATCGAGGGCCTGCGCGTCGCCGACGCCTCGATCATGCCCGCCGTGACTTCGGGCAACACGAACGCGCCCTGCGTCCTGATCGGGGAGCGTGCCGCCGCCTTCGTGCTCGAGGACCAGGGGGCGACCGCGACGGCGACGACCGCGTGAGCGATCCGGCGGACCTCGGCGTCGGCGAGGCGGTCGCGGCGCTCCGGGAGGGATCGCTCTCCTCCGTGGAGCTGACCGACGCCTGCCTGCGCCGGATCGCCGAGCGCGACGGGACGCACAGCCACGAGGGGGATCCAACTTCGATCAACGCCTGGGTCCGGGTCTACGAGGAGGACGCGGTCGCCGCGGCGAAGCGCGCGGACGAGGTTCCCGCGGGAGACCGTGCGCCCCTGCACGGAGTGCCGGTTGGCTTGAAGGACGTCTACGCGGTAGCGGGCAAGCCGGTGACCGCCTCCAGCCTTGCGTTCGAGGATGTCCCCGAGCGGGACAGCGACGTCTGGGCGAGTCTCAAGGCGGCGGGGATGATCCTGCTCGGGCACCTCCACACCCACGAGTTCACGGTCGGGGGCACGACCGACCAGGTCGGCAATCCCTGGGCACTCGATCGTACGGCGGGAGGCTCGAGCGGAGGCTCGGCCGCCGCGCTCGCCGCCCGGATGACGCCGGCCGCGACCGGAACGGACACGGCCGGCTCGCTCCGGATCCCCTCCGCGCTCAGCGGGACCTCGACGATCAAGCCGACCCACGGGACGACCTCATTCCGCGGGGCGGTCCCGCTGGCGCCGAGCTTCGATCACGCCGGCCCGATGGCGCGGACGCTCGACGACTGCGCCGCGCTGCTCGCGCCGATCACCCGGCTGACAGGAGCTCCGTCGGAAGACGGCCTTCGGGGCAAGCGGCTGGCGTTGTCGCCGCGATTGTCGCTGGTCGAGCTGGACGCCGACGTCGCGGCCGGGCTCGAGTCCGCGCTCTCGGCCTGTAGCTCGCTGGGGGCAGAGATCGTCGATGCCCCGGCTCCCGCGGCGGAGCTCGACGTCGGCCGGCTCTATCTCGGCATCCTGTTCGCCGAGTTGGCAGCCTGGCACCGCCGCCTAGCCGACCGTCGCGACCTCTATCGCCCCGCGCTTCGCGAATGGGTCGAGGAAGGGGAGAAGCAGGGGACCTCGGCGATCGACTACGCGGCCGCCCAGATCCGGCGTCGCGAGGACACCGAGGCCTGGACCGATTGGTTCACCGAGCACCGCATCGCCGCGGTGATCGAGCCGACGGTCCCGGTCGTCGCCTGGGTGCGCGGCGATGGATACGACCACTGGGGCACGGACCGGGAGCTGATCTCCCTGACCAGCTACTGGAACTGGACGGGCTTCCCGGTCGTGGCGCTGCCTGCCGGCGTCGGCTCGAGCAGCGGCCTACCGGTCGGCGTCTCCCTGATCGGCGCGGCGCGCACCGACTGGGACCTGCTCGGCCTGGGGATCGCCCTTCAGTCCGAGCTCGGGGTGCCTGTAGCTCCGGAAGATCGTGCATCGACACGCTGACCCAGCTCTCGAGGCTCAGTCAGCAGAGGCGGTGATCCAGAAGTAGTTCCGGAATAGCCGCATGGACAAGAAGCGGCGCTCCTCGCAACGTCCGGGCTTAGGTCTTACGCTCGAGGTCAGCCACCTCCTCGGCCTTCCCCTCGGCCTTCTCTTGGGCGCGATCCAGTTCCTCCTTCTTCTCGCCCTTACGCTCCTCCCGTCTGCCCTGGCGGCGCAGCGAGGGGTCGTCGGCGAGGTCGCCCGCGGCCTTTTTGGCCCTGCCCGTGATCTTGTCGAGGATTCCCATCTCTGAACCTTTCGTCGGGTACGGGCTCCTGCTACCCCAGATCGGGGTAGGCCGAACCGCGAGGCCCGCAGTTCCCGGAGTAGCTGTTTTGGACCAGAAGCGGCGGTCCCGGCTGATAGGCAGTCCGCACCGTCACGGTCGTGCGGCTGTGTGATTCATCCGATCCGGCGCGACCGGATGCCTGAACCGCTGCCGATCGGCCCAGCCGGGGAGCTGGAGCGCGATTTCCAGCGCTCCGGTCAAGACACAGGAAGCATGATTAGGAGAGCAAGGGGGAAGGCGTTCTTCCAATGAAAAAGCTTTGGACACGAGCAAGAGCTATTCGGTGGGCTGTGATCTGGGAGGTCGGAAGATCCCTCTGGTTCAACTCGCGTGACCGAGTCAACAAGAACCTGAGTCCGAAGGAGCGCCAGGATTTCGCCGCCATCGTTCGGCGGGGACGGGGTCGGCCCTGGAACCTGGACGAGAAGGAACGGCGTCGGCTTATTGCGCTCGTAAAGAAGTCCGCGACCGGCGAGAGCGACTCCAGTTGGAACGAGGTGGGGACGTCCCTCGT
>DATFPJ010000050.1:0-4719 GCA_035264865.1 Solirubrobacterales bacterium | reverse complement strand
TCCACATCGAGGACGTCGTCGGCCTCTTCCTCTGGGCGCTGGACGACCGCAGGGTCTGGGGAGTGATCAACGCCACCGCCCCCAACCCGGCCACCAACCGCGAGTTCTCGAAGGCGCTCGGCCGAGCACTCCACCGCCCCGCGATCGTTCCGGTGCCGAAGCTCGCGGTCGCGGCCCTGCGCGGCGGTGAGCTGGCGAACGCAGTCGCCGGCGGAGCCCGCGTCCTGCCCAGGCGCGCTCTCGACCTCGGCTACGAGTTTCGTCACCCGGAGCTCGACGAGGCGCTGCGCTCGGCCCTGCGCTAGACGGTCCGGCGGGGCGCCGGCTCCTCGCGCGGCTCCAGCTGGAGCTCCCGCTCGGCGCCCGGGACCCCCTCCTCGAGCTGGACGTCGCGCTCGCGCTCGGCGTTCAGCTCGTGGCCGAAGAGGATCGCCAGGTTCGTGATCCACATCCAGATCAGGATGATCACCACGCCCGCCAGCGAGCCGTAGACCTTGTTGTAGGAGCCGAACTGGGAGACGTAGAGGGCGAAGCCGGCGGACGCGACCAGCCAGACGACGAGCGCGACGACTCCGCCGGCGGTGATCCACTTGAAGCCGCGCTGCTTGACGTTCGGCGATCCGTAGTAGATGAGGCCGAGCAGGACGACGAACAGCACGGCGATCGCAAGCCACTTGGCGTAGTTCCAGATCGTGACCGCGGTGCCCGAGACGCCGATGGGATCGGCGACGTCCGAGACGATCGGGCCCGTCAGCACGATCCCCATAGCCATCACGGCGAGCAGGATCACCGCTACGAGGGTCAGCAGAAGCTGCAGCGGCCGCAGCTTCCAGAACGGCCTGCCCTCGCGCGTCTCGTAGATCACGTTCGACGCGCGGATGAACGCCCCGAGGTACCCAGCGGCGGACCAGAGTGCGACGAGAGTGCTGATGATCAGGGCGAAGCCGGCGGTCGAGCGGCTCTCGGTCACCTGTTTGATCGGGCCCTCGAAAGTGCTCGCCGCCGAGTCCGGGCCGACCTTGGTGACGATGTCCGTCAGCGTGTCGGTCGTGGACTCGGGATCTCCGACGAGCCCGACGATCGAGACCAGCACGATCAGGGCCGGGAAGAGGGCGAGGAGCCCGTAGTAGGTCAGGGTCGCCGCCCAGTCGGTCAGGTTGTCCTCCTGGAACTCCGTGGCGGTCCGTTTCAGCGTCGGCCAGAGACCGGTCTTCCGATCCACCCCCTCCGGTGAGTAGTCACTGCTCCGGCGCTCGACAGGATCGGAATCGTCCGCGTCCCTGCCGGGACGCCCGGGAACGTCGTTCTCCGCCATCTCTAAGCCCTCTCCGGCTCTTCCTCGCCGGGCCAGGCGCCCGTCATGCGCGCAAAGCCGCGGCGCGCGCCGTGGTCAAAGAGGCCCTTCACCAGGCGGAAGATGGCGCCCTCGATGATCAGCGCAAGCGCGAGCTTGGCGATGCTGACCTCGCGATGCTCAGGGTGAGGCGGCTCCTGCTCGTCCACCTTGCCCCAGATCGCGTCGAAGGCCTTCTGGCCGATGAACCCGGCCAGGAGGCCACCGAGGATGCTGATCGGGATGAAGATGATCTTCATGCCCGAGGCTTGCCCGTCCGCTGTCCCCTAAAAACCCGGGGAATAGGTCAAGATGGGCCTGTGCAGCTCGAGGGCATCCACCACATCACGGCGATCACCGGCGACGCCCAGAAGAACGTCGACTTCTACGTCGGTGTGCTCGGGATGCGGCTGGTCAAGAAGACCGTCAACCAGGACGACCCCACCGTCTACCACCTCTTCTTCGCCGATGAGAAGGGCAGCCCAGGCTCCGACCTCACCTTCTTCGAGTACCCCGGCGCCCCGCCCGGTCGGGCCGGCGACGGGATGATCTGGGGGATCCGCTGGCGGCTCGGGAGCGAGGACGCCCTCCAGTTCTGGGCCGAGCGGCTGCGCGCGCACGACACCGACGCCGAGCTCAGCGATGGCGCTCTCCGCTTCGCCGACCCCGAGGGACTCGGCCACGAGCTCAAGGTGGTCCAGACCGCTGATCAGCCATTGCGCGCGAACCATCCGGAGATTCCGCCGGAGATGGCCCTGCAGGGCTTCGACGGCGCAATCGCCTACGCGAGCAACCCGGACGCAAGCCGGCCGCTGCTCGAGGAGGGCCTCGGGTTCAAGCAGACCGGACCAGACGAGCGCGGTCGGTCAGGCTGGGAGTGCCGCGGGGATCAGCGCGGCGGGCTCTGGGGCTATTCCGAGCCACCCGCCGAGCGCGGGCTGCAGGGAGCCGGCAGCGTGCACCACATCGCCTGGGCGTCCCAGATCGACGATCACGAGAAGTGGCGGGAGCGGGTGATTGCCGCGGGCGCCCGACCCACCCCGGTGATCGACCGCTTCTACTTCCGCTCGATCTACTTCCGCGAGCCGAGCGGCGTCCTGTTCGAGATCGCAACGCTCGGACCCGGCTTCACGGTCGATGAGCCCCTCGACTCGCTGGGCGAGAAACTCTCCCTGCCGCCCGCGTACGAGCACCTCCGGGAGAAGGTCGAGCCGGTCCTGCGGCCGATCAACAATCCGCGTGTCCCCGCCTGAGCGCGACCCCGAGCGGCCAGGGCAGGTGGTCGCGCTCGACCATCTCGCGCGCGAGCCTGCAGCCGACCCGGAGGGCGGGCTGATCCTCCTGCATGGCCGGGGCGTGGACGAGCGCGACCTCTACCCGATGCTCGATGAGCTCGACCCGGAGCGAAAGCTGTTCGGCATCACGCCCGGCGCGCCGCTGACCAACATCCCGCCCGGCGGCCGCCACTGGTACGTGATCAGGGAGGTAGGTCACCCGGACGAGGAGACCTTCGTAGACAGCCTCGGCATGCTCTGCCGGTTCCTCGACGACGAGCTGCGCCATCGCGGCATCGCCTGGGAGCGGACCGTGATCGGCGGCTTCAGCCAGGGTGCGGCTGTCGCCTGCGCCGTGGCGCTGGCGATGGGTCGCCCAAAGCCGGCCGGCCTGCTGATGATGAGCGGCTTCTATCCGATGGTGCGCGGCTGGAAGCTGGACCCGCGGGCGAAGGCGGGAATGCCCGCCTACGTCACCCACGGCGCCTACGACCCGGTGATCCCGGTCGGCTTCGGACGCAAGGCCCGCGACCTGCTCGAAGAGGGTGGGCTCCAGGTCACCTACCGCGAGGCTCGCGTGCAGCATTCGATCGACTTCGCGCTGATCCCGGAGATGCGCGATTGGGTCGCGTCGGTGATCACCGGGGAGCCGGTGATCGAAGGACCTCCTTCGGCGCGCTAGCCGGTCGGACAGAGAGGTTCCACCGGAACCCGGACCCTGGCGTCCGGTCGGCCGATGCCGGGGGCGATCGAAGCCGCCCGGTCGATCCGGTAGCGCTGGATCATGCACTCGGTCGTATCGCCGTCCGAGGTAATGCCATAGCTGCCAAGGACGGTGCCGTCCCGATGGGCGCCGAAGACCTCCTCGCGCACGTTGTCGCGGAACGATGAGGCGTCAGTCCCGGCTTCGCCGATGGCCTGTAGAACCAGAGCCATCGCCTCATAGCCGTAGGCCGCGTACGGGCCCGGGCTGCGCCGATAGCGCCTCGCGAATTGGCTATGAAATTTCTTACCGGGAAGCATCGGGGCATCGAGCTGCGCGCTGAGCTCGTAGAGGCGGCCGTCGAATCCGAGCCGTTGGGTGCCAGGGTCGTACCGGGCGACGCCGCGCTGCTCGGCGGAGGAGGAGACGACCTGCACGCCATGCTCCGCGGCCGCGGATTTGAATTCGCTCGTCGCCAGGTTCTGGAAAGCCGAGCCGTCCGAGTGCACCGCCGCCAGCTTCGCCCCGAGGTCTGACGCCCACTGCGCCGCGGCGCCGACCACGACGTCGTCGGAGGGAACCGTGCGCACGAAGCTGGGAGTGCCTGAGGGCTGGTAACGGTCGGGGGAGTCCGGATAGCCAGCCGCCGACCCGGTCAGGTCGACCGCTCCCGCGCCGGGCGAAACCTGGACGAGCCCGGCATCGTTCGTGATCGGAACGGATGCCCGCGTCGGCTCGGAGTCCAGCTCGCCGATGTAAGCCGCGGCCGAGGAATCCTGCACCGCCCGGCGCGCGTTGGCACCGACGGCGACCGGGTCCCAGGGCCTGCTCTTCGCGTCATCGAGGTAGCGCGCCCGGACCTCGATCGCGCCGGCCTTCCCGCCCGCCTCCTCGAACGCAAGCCGGGCGCCGTCGGCGGCGTCGGTGCCGACCGGACCCTGCGGCCCGGTCAGCGGCAGGCTGACGTAGACCGTGACCGGAGCCTCGATCGACGCGCCGCCCGCGACGCCGCAGCCGGCGACGAGGAGCGACAGCAGCAGGGCGGCTACCGCCGGCCGAAGCATGAGTCAGCCGAAGAAGACCTCGGCTTCGCGATAGAGCGACTCGGGGACCGTCTTCAGCTCCGCGGTCGCCTCGGAGAGGTCGACCAGCTCGATGTTGGTGCTGCGCAGGGCGGTCATCTTGCCCCACTGGCCGTCGTGCGCCGCGTCGATCGCGTGTAGGCCGAACCGCGTCGCCAGAACCCGGTCGAAGGCGGTCGGGGTGCCGCCCCGCTGGACGTGGCCGAGGACGGTGGCGCGGGCCTCGTGCCCGGTCCGCTGCTCGATCTCGCCCTCGAGCCAGTTCGCGATCCCGCCCAGCCGGACGTGGCCGAAGGCATCGGTCGGGGCGCCGTCGGGCTCCGGCAT
>DATFPJ010000049.1:0-3903 GCA_035264865.1 Solirubrobacterales bacterium | reverse complement strand
CACGGCCGCGCGCTGGCGCGGGGCGAGCTCTCGACAGGGGCGATCAAGGCCGCTGGAACGCTGGGCCTGGCCGCGTACGCGGCGGCCGGCGATACGGGTGGCGCCGACTACGTCGCCGAGACGGGGGTGCTGACCCTCGCTGCACACGCCGGGAACCTGCTCGACACGCGGCCCGGGCGCGCAGAGAAGGGGTTCGCGCTGGCGGCGGGCCTCGCCTGCGGGGCCGCGTCGAGCTTTGCTCCGCTCGATCCGATCGCTCTGCTGGTTCCGCCGGTTGCGGCGGCGTCTTCGCTGACGCTGCGCGAGCGCGGCATGCTGGGTGACAGCGGGGCGAGCCTGATCGGCGGCATGGCCGGCATCTGCCTGGCAACGGCCCTGGAGGGCGCGGCGACCTGGGTTGCGCTCGCGGGCCTGATCGCGATCTCGCTCTATGGGGAGTTTCGCTCGATCTCTGCCGCGGTCGAGCGGGTTCCGCTGCTTCACCGACTAGACTCGCTCGGCAGAGTCAATTGACCCAACCGAAGCCAGGCGACACCCGATTTCTCTTCGTTACAGGCGGTGTCGTTTCGTCCCTCGGCAAGGGCATCGCCTCCGCCTCCATCGGCCGTCTGCTCGTCTCCCGCGGCTTCCGGGTCCAGCTTCAGAAGTTCGACCCTTACATCAACGTCGACCCGGGGACGATGAGCCCCTTCCAGCACGGCGAGGTCTTCGTCACCGAGGACGGCGCGGAGACCGACCTCGACCTGGGCCACTACGAGCGCTTCACCGACGAGAACACCTCGCGGGCCTCGAATGTGACGGCAGGCGCGGTCTACAACTCGGTCATCCGGCGGGAGCGGCGCGGCGACTACCTCGGCGCCACCGTCCAGGTGATCCCCCACATCACCGACGAGATCAAGAACCGGATCCTGATCGTGGCGGAGTCGCAGGCGGTTGACTTCGTGATCACGGAGATCGGCGGCACGGTCGGCGACATCGAGTCGCTGCCTTTCCTTGAGGCGATCCGCCAGCTCTATACCGACCTCGGCCCGAAGCGCTGCATGTTCGTCCACCTGACGCTCGTGCCGTACGTCGGGCACGCGGGCGAGATGAAGACCAAGCCCACCCAGCACTCGGTCAACGAGCTGCGCCGGATCGGCATCCAGCCCCACGCGCTGCTCTGCCGCTCCGAGCAGGGGCTCGACCGCGAGATCCGCCGCAAGATCGCCCTCTTCGGCAGCCTGCCCGAGGACGCGGTGATCTCGGCGCGCGACGTCGACAACGTCTACAAGGTGCCGCTGGTCCTCCGGGCGGAGGGGATGGACGATCAGATCCTCGATCACTTCGGCATCGAGGCGGAGACGCCCGACCTCGGCGAGTGGGAGGAGCTGATCAGGCGAGCCGATGCCTCGCGCGAGCGGAGGGTGCGGATTGCGCTGGTCGGCAAGTACGTGCAGCTGGAGGACGCCTACAAGTCCGTGATCGAGGCGCTTACCCACGGGGGATGGCAGCACGGCGTCGAGGTCGAGGTCCAGCTCGTCTCAGCGGAGGACATCGACGAGGCACAGCTCGACGACGTCGACGGCATCCTGATCCCCGGCGGGTTCGGCGAGCGGGGAATCGAGGGCAAGGTCGAGGCCGCCCGCATCGCGCGTGAGAAGGGGATTCCGTACCTCGGCATCTGCCTCGGCATGCAGATCGCGGTGGTCGAGTTCGCCCGCCACGTCTGCGGGATGGACGGCGCCAATTCCGCCGAGTTCGACCCGGAGACCCCGTACCCGGTGGTGGACCTGCTGCCTGAGCAGAAGGAGGTCTCGGACCTCGGCGGCACCATGCGGCTCGGGGCCGACCCGGTCAAGCTCCACGACGACACCCAGGCGCGCGAGATCTTCGGCGAGGCCGTCATCTACAAGCGCCACCGCCACCGCTATGAGGTCAACAACATGCTCCGCCGGCGGCTCGAGGACGAGGGCCTGGTGGCCGGTGGCACCTCACCGGACGACCGCCTCGTCGAGATCATCGAGCTGCCCGACCACCCGTTCTTCGTCGCATCGCAGTTCCACCCGGAGTTCAACTCCCGGCCGACCCGCCCGGAGCCACTCTTCCGGGAGTTCGTCGGCGCCGCCGCCAAGCGCGCGGCGGAGCGGCCGGCCGCAGCGGAGCCCGTCGCTGAGGCCGAGGCCGCCGACGAGGCCGCCGAGGACGTCAGCGTCCGCCGCTCGGCGTAGGCGTTCAGCCACTGACCAGCACCCAGCGCTGGGTGATGGTCAGGCTGTCACCCGTGCGCGTCGCGCGCAGCCCGCTTTCGGCGCCGCCGTTCGCTTCCTCTTCGAGAGCCGCGCGGATCCGATCGCGGCGGTCGTCCGGTGTCTCCGCCTGATCCAGCCAGGGACCGAGCGGCATCGCCTGCTCCCAGTCCGCATCCTCCTTCACCTCGCGTACTGCGGACGTGAACAGCGCTCGGAGCTCCTCCTCCGTAAGGGCGCGGGTGTGGCTCGGGTCGCGCAGCCGCTCGAGCTCGTCGTGGCGGTCGCCGCCGGAGACCATGTCGATCAGGGTCACGGATCCATCCGGTCGGCAGACGCGCGACATCTCGTTGATCGCCGTCGCGGGGTCGTCCATGTGGTGAAGCGCGAAGCGGCTGACGACGACGTCGAACTGGTCGTCGGGGAACGGAAGGTCGGTGGCGTCGCCTCGGACGAAGACGACGTCATCTCGCCCTTCCTCCTGAACGGAGCGCAGGCCGGCGGCGAGCATCGCGTCGGTGAGGTCCACGATCACCGCGGTCGCGCCATCGCGCGCCAGATGGCGGCCCAGCTGGCCCGTGCCTCCGGCGACATCGAGAATCCGCGCGTTGGCCGGGACCTCGACGTGCGCCGCGATCCAGCCGAGGATTCCGCCGTGGCGAAATAGCGATCCCGAGGACTCGAAGTTCGAGGCCTGCTTCGAGAACTCCCGCCGGACCGCCTCGCGCTGTTCGGTGCTCACGGAGCCGGCATCTGCTGTTCGCCCATCGATTCGCCACCCGATGGCATCTTCTGCTCGTTCATCTGGTCGTCGCCCATGGATTGGGAGTCCATCTCCATCGAGTCCATCGCGGCCTGTGCCTCGGGCGAGTCGGGAAGGGTGAGCCCGGGAACGTCCTGGGAGGCGAAGGCGACGCCGATCCCGAGCACGACGAGCAGGACCGCGATGCTCCGGTTGGCCACCGTCTTCCAGGGCAGGAGCTTCTCGGCTGCGATCAGAGCGGCGACGAAGACCATCCAGCCGATGCTCATCACCCCGAGGGCAAAGAGCGCCGCCATCAGGCCCCAGCAGCAGCCGATGCACCAGCCGCCGTGCTCGATGCCCATCCGGAGGGAGCCGGTCCGGCCGGAGCGCCAGTGCATGAGCAGGAAGATCATCGGACTGCGGCAGTGGCGCAGGCAGATGTCCTTGAGCGGGGTGAGCTGATAGACCGCGGCCGCGACGATCACCGCGCCCGCCACGTAGGGCCCGGCGGAGTCCCAGGCGAGAAATCCGAGCGAGAGAGCCTCTCCGATCTGGATGACCGCGTAGCCGATCAGGCCCGCCGCCGTCCAGGAGAGCAGATAACCGCCGACGAAGCAGGCGGTGCTCCCGAGCTCGACCGGCTTGCCCTGCCGGCGCTTCCCCTCCTCGAGGCGCGCGTGCATGACCACCATTGGCGCAATCGAGGGGAACATCATCGCGGCCATCATCACCACCCAGGCCGTGACCCAGAAGCCGAGGTCACCGGGGTCAGTGCCCGGACCGGCATCCATTCCCGACATCCGGTCTCCGGTCACCGCCCACGAGATGGCCGCGAGCAGGAGCAGCCCGAAGATCAGGCCGAGCTGGACGGCGCTCGGGAGTGGCGGGGCCCTGCGAAGTGCCGCTGACTCCATCAGCAGCGAACGGGCGCTG
>DATFPJ010000048.1:0-5322 GCA_035264865.1 Solirubrobacterales bacterium | reverse complement strand
CTGCGGGCGTCGATCGTCGGCTCGCTCGGCGAGGGCCGGGAGCGGCTCTCCGGGGCCGAGGGCGCGGCGCGAGCGCTGCTCACCTCGGCGACGGCCCGCGAACCCGCCACGCCCCCGAAGGACGGCGCACGCCGCCTGCTGGATCTGGTCGAGGCTCGCGGGGACGCCAGGCCGATCACGGAGCGCCTGCTGGCCGACGCCTGGCTGGTGGACGAGCTCGATGGCCTCGCGGACGGCTTCGGCGGCGTCGCCGTGACGGTCGACGGAGAGTGCTACGACGCCGCGATCGGTGAGATCCGCCGGCTGCCCCGAGAGGGAACCGACCCCGCGCTGGCCGCCCGCTCCGAGCGCGAGGAGCTCGCCTCCCGGCTCTCACAGCGCGAGCAGACGGAGGAACGCGCCAAGCGGGATCTGGAGCGCGCTGAGGCGGCGCTGGTGGAGGCCCGCCAGGTCGAGGAGCAGGCGCAGGCGCGGCTGCGAGAGGCCCGCCGGGAGCTCGATCGGGCCGCCGAGGAGGCGAGCCGGACCTCCTGGCTCGCCGAGCGGCACGCGGAGCGGACCGAGGAGCGTTCCGGGTCCGCGATCCAGCGGGCGAAGATCGAGGCGGAGCTCGCGGCCGAGCGCCGCCACGCCGAGGCCGCGGAACGGGCGCGGGAGAAGCGGCTGCGAGACCGCGGGGAGCTCGAGCGCCGGATCGCGCTGGAGCGGGACACGCTGCCTGCCCTGGAGCGCGGGCGCGGGGCGCTGCTGCGCCTCGCCGCGGTCCTGGAGCACCGCGCTGAGAAGCTGGCCGCAGCCGAGGACGACGACGGCGGCGAGGTGGCCGCAGAGCTCCGGGAGTGCTCCCAGCAGGAGTTCGGCCTTCAGGCGGAGCTCCGTGAGGCCAGCGAGGCGATGACGGTCGCCGAGGTCGAGGCCTCCCAGCTGCGCGGCCAGCGCGACGAGAACGCGGCCGAGCTCGAGAGGCTCGGCGCCCAGCTCGCCACTCAGCTCACGGCCGCCACCGAGCCACTCGACGCGGAGGAGCGCGAGGCGATCGAGGCGAAGCTGGCCCGGCTGGAGCGAAGCCGCGAGCAGATCGGGCCGGTGAACCCGCTGGCTGAACGCGAGTACGAGGAGGCGCGGGAGCACGTCAGCGAGCTCGCCGAGCAGCGCAAGGACCTGGAGAAGGCGATCACCGAGCTGCGAGCCCTGATCCGCCGGACGGATCGCGAGATCACCGCGGCGTTCGAGGAGACCTTCCAGGCGACCGCCCGTGGGTTCGAGGAGATGGTGGCCGAGCTCTTCCCCGGCGGGAAGGGACGGCTGCGCCGGGTTGACGTCGGCGGTGCCCCGCCACCGTTCGCGGGACAGGTTCCGGAGGGAGAGGCCGATGCTGAGGCGGACGAGGAGCTCACGCGTTCCGACGACGACGGCGGCGTGGAGATCGAGGTGACGCCGGCCGGCAAGTCCACGCGCCGGCTTTCCCTGCTCTCCGGGGGCGAGAAGTCCCTAGTTGCGCTGGCCTTCGTCTTTGCGGTCCTGATGGCGCGGCCGTGTCCCTTCTACATCCTCGACGAGGTCGAGGCGGCCCTTGACGACATCAACATCGATCGCTTCCTACGCCTGGTTCGCCGCTTCGCCGAGCGGTCGCAGTTCATCGTCGTCACCCACCAGAAGCGGACGATGGACGCCGCGGACATCCTCTACGGGGTGAGCATGGGCGGCGACGGCGTCACCAAGGTCGTCTCGCGCAAGCTGCCGCGCGACGAGCTCGGCACTGGGCTCGAGCCAGCCGAGCAGGAAGCCGCTGCGGAAGCCGCGTAGCTAGCCTCGCGCCATGCCCACCAGCTGGCAGGAGGCGTTCGACCTCGGCGACCGCGAGGTTCCGGCCGAGCAACCGCGGGAGGAGCGCACGGGCGTCTTCCGCCGGCTTCGGGAGGGCCTCTCGCGGAGCCGCCAGGCTTTGACCGCCGAGCTCGCCTCGAGCTTCACCGAGCGGATCGACGACTCGACGTGGGAGAGCCTGGAGGAGGCGCTGGTCCTGGCGGACGTCGGTGCGAAGACCACGGCGGCCGTGGTGCGCAGGCTCGAGGACGAGGTCGAGGCCGGACAGCTCGGCGGCGGAGAGGAGCTGCGCGACCGGCTGATCCAGGTCCTGGCCGAGACCGCATCACCCGGTGACGGCCGGATTCGCCTGCCCGATCAGCCCTCGGTGCTGATGGTGGTCGGCGTGAACGGGACGGGCAAGACGACCACGATCGGCAAGATCGCCTGGCACCTGCAGAAGGAGCTCGCGCTGGACGTGATCGTCGCGGCCGCTGACACCTACCGGGCCGCCGCCGTCAACCAGCTTGCGGAGTGGGCCGACCGCGCCGGCACCGAGATCGTCCGTGGCACCGAGGGCGGCGACCCCGGAGCCGTCGCGTTCGACGGAGTCGCAGCGGCGCAGGCCCGCGGCGCCGACGTCGTGATCTGCGACACCGCCGGCCGCCTGCACACCCACGGGAATCTGATGGAGGAGCTCAGCAAGGTCAGACGCGTGATCTCCAAGCGACTGCCTGAGGCACCTCAGGAGACGCTGGTGGTGATCGACGCGACGACGGGCCAGAACGGCGTCCGCCAGGCACAGGAGTTCGCCAAGGCCGTCGACGTCACCGGCGCCGTGCTCACCAAGCTCGACGGCAGCGCGAAGGGGGGTGTGGCCCTGGCGATCGCCGCGGAGCTCGGCATCCCCGTGAAGCTGATTGGGATCGGCGAGTCCCTCGAGGACCTGCGGCCATTCGATGCCGAGGACTTCGCCCGGGCGCTGATCCAGGAGTAGCTACCGGCGGGTGCGGAGCCGGGTGACCCCCGTTACCGACCATGCAAGGGGCCTCGCACACGGCTACCTGATTTCGGGGAACGCTGGGGGACGTGTCGGCGGGAGGCACAAGGAAGCTCCTCGTTTCGCTGTGCGCGATCGCGGCGATCTCGCTGGCTGCCCCGGCGGCGGCCGGCGCCGGCAGCGCCAACGTGGCTGCGCTCCAGGTGGCGATGAGCGCGCTCGGGCTCTATCCGCACCCCGTCGACGGGATCACCGGCCCGTGGACGCAGCATGCCGTGCGGACTTTCCAAGCCCAGCACGGGCTGACGGTGGACGGAGTCGCGGGGCCGCAGACCCGCGCGGCCCTCGGCAAGCGCGGCAAGCCGCGGCTCGGCAAGCGCCCGATGCACATCGGCCAGCGCGGCTGGGACGTCGCCGCCCTTCAGTTCCTGCTGCACGAGCGTGGCTTCGAGCCGCGCGGCTTCGACGGCGGCTTCGGTTCCCACACGCAGACCGCGGTCCGCGGCTTCCAGTCGGCGGCGCATATCGGCGTGGACGGCGTCGCTGGGCCGGCTACGCTCGCCGCACTGCGAGGCAATCACGTCGTGTCGACCGGTCCCACCAGCCCGATCGGGCCGGTTCGCTTCTTCCGTCCGGTACCTGGCGCAGTCGGCGACGGCTTCGGCTGGATCCCGCCGGGCCGCTGGCACACCGGCCTCGACTTCCCCGAGCCGAAGGGGACGTCGATTCACTCAGGCGGCGTCGGGGTCGTCTCGTTCGCCGGCTTCAACACCGGGGGCTACGGGAACCTCGTAGTGATCAGCCACCGCCTCGGCTTCGAGAGCTGGTACGCCCACATGTCGTCGATCGCCGCCAGCGTCGGCCAGCGGGTCTCCGGCGGGATGACCGTCGGCTATGTCGGCTCGACCGGCCACTCGACCGGGCCGCACCTGCACTTCGAGGTGAGGCACTTCGGCACCCCGGTTGGTCCGACGCCCTACCTGCTGGGGTACCGCGCGGCGAGCGCGAGTCGGGCGGCCGGGAGCGGCTCGGACCGGAAGGCCCGGGCATCGCGGCGGCACCGCAAGTGCCGCCCGAACGCGGACGCGCGCAACGGCCGCGACACGGATCCGCTCACCGCGCGCCTCGATCGCTGCCCCTGACCGCCTAAGCTCAGCGGTCGATGTTCGACCAGCTCTCAGACCGTCTCCAGGGGGTGCTGTCGGAGGTCCGCTCGCGCGGGAAGCTCTCCGAGGAGGACGTGAACAAGGCCCTCCGAGAGGTCCGGCTGGCGCTGCTCGAGGCCGACGTCAACTTCAAGGTCGTCAAGGACTTCACGGCGGCGCTGCGCGAGCGGCTGGCGGGAGAGGAGGTCTCCGAGGCTCTCAACCCCGGCCAGACGGTGATCAAGGCCGTCAACGACGAGCTCACCGAGCTGATGGGCGGCGCCGGCCGCGACCTGGTCTTCGCCCCGAGCGGGCCGACTGTGATCCTGATGGCGGGCCTCCAGGGCTCGGGGAAGACCACCGCGTGCGCGAAGCTGGCGAAGCTGCTGCGAAAGCAGAACAAGAACGTGGCGCTCGCCGCCTGCGACCTCCAGCGCCCGGCCGCGGTCGAGCAGCTCGAGAAGCTGGGCGCGCAGGCCAAGGCCCACGTGTACTCGCAGCCGGGCGAGACCGACCCGGTCAAGGTGGCCTCCTGGGCACGGGAGCAGGCGGTGCAGGAGAACCGCGACGCGCTGATCGTCGACACCGCCGGCCGTCTGCACGTCGACGAGGAGCTGATGGACGAGCTCGCCAAGGTCCGCAAGGTGACCAAGCCGCACGATGTCCTCCTGGTGGTCGACGCGATGACCGGTCAGGACGCCGTCAATGTCGCCGAGAGCTTCGCGGAGGTCGCCGACTTCGATGGCGTGCTGATCACCAAGCTGGACGGCGACGCGCGCGGCGGCGCCGCGCTCTCAGTCCGCGCAGTCACCGGCAAGCCGATCATCTACGCGTCCACCGGCGAGAAGCTCGACGAGCTCGAGCGCTTCCACCCCGATCGGATGGCGGGCCGGATCCTCGGCATGGGCGACGTCGTGTCGCTGATCGAGAAGACGCAGGAGGAGTTCGACGAGGAGCAGGCCGCCGACCTCGAGCGCAAGATCCGCAAGCAGCAGTTCACGCTCGACGACTTCCTCGGCCAGATGAAGCAGGTCCGCCGCATGGGCCCGCTGGGCAACCTGATGAAGATGATGCCCGGAATGGGCAAGGCGATGCGGGGGATGGGCCAGATCGACGAGCGCGAGCTCGACCGGATCGAGGCGATCATCCTCTCGATGACGCCACACGAACGCGCCCACCCGAGCGAGATCAACGGCTCGCGGCGGAAGCGGATCGCGACCGGGTCCGGGACGACCGTCCAGGCGGTCAACCGCCTCGTCAAGCAGTTCGGCCAGATGAACAAGCTGATGAAGCAGCTCTCCGAGGGCAAGATGCCCGACCCCCAGCAGCTCATGCGGGGCATGAGATAGCTCCGGGCATCGTCTAACCTCC
>DATFPJ010000047.1:0-9590 GCA_035264865.1 Solirubrobacterales bacterium | reverse complement strand
GCCTGCTTTTGATTGAGACAGACCATCTGACCGTTGGTCTCCAGCACGATCAGTCCGACGTCCGCGAGGTCACCGAAGCCCTTCTCCAGGGCCGCATTGACCAGCTCGGCCCGGCTGATGGCCTCCTTGCGCAGGGCGCTGTCGATCGGCTTGCCGTTCCGCAGGAGGACGCGTGGCTCGCCCTCCAGGATGCGGCGGGCCCGAGAGTTGAAGAAGGTGAGCCGCACGAACACGTAGTTCGCGACGAACAGGGTCCCCGCGCCGATCAGGCCGCCGGTGACGGAGTCGTCGTTTCCAATCAGCGCGTTTTGCAGGGCGTTCGAGGCCAGGAGCAGGACCGCGAGGTCAAGGACGTTGAGCTGGCCCATCTCCCGCTTGCCCCCGAGGCGAAGCGCGAAGGCCAGGAAGACGAAGACGAGCAACGACCGGACGATCTTCTCGTCGATGCCGACGTCGAGGTCGAAGATGTTGGCGACCGGCACGTGCACCATCCGCCCGGAGTTCGGCGCGTCGTTGCCGCCTCCTTCGGCTGGGCGACCCCGCCCGCTGCCCTACGGCACCCGGTGGATCTCGAACAGGTTGGTGCCGACGCCCTGGGCCGGAAGCCCGGCGGTGATCGCGACCAGATCACCGGACTCCGCGATCCCCTGCTGGCGTGCCAGGGAGGCGCAGTCGTCCAGCAGCTTGCGAATGCTGGTCCAGTTCTCGGCCTGTACCGAGCTGACCCCGAAGAGCAGGTTCATCCGGCGAACCGTCTCGACACGGTTGGAGACGGCCAGGACCGGCACCCGCGGCCGGTGCGCGGAGATCAACCTCGCCGTCCGCCCCGATGAGGTCGGGCAGATGATCGCCTTCAGCCCCAGCCGGTAGCAGGCGGCGACCGCGACCTGGGCGACCGTCTCGGCGACGTCGCCCTCGCGCTCCTCCACCCGGGTGAAGACCAGTTCGCCGTAGCGCAACCGCGGCTCCGTCACGCGGGCGATCCGGTCCATCACCCGGACCGCCTCGACCGGGTGGTCGCCGATCGCGGTCTCCTCGGAGAGCATCACCGCGTCGGTGCCGTCGTAGATCGCGTTGGCGACGTCGGTCACCTCCGCGCGGGTCGGCCGCGACGCGCGCACCATCGTCGCCAGCATCTGGGTGGCGGTGATCGCGGGCTTGGAGGCGCGCCCCGCCAGCGTGATCAGCCGCTTCTGCGCGCCGGGAACCTCCTCGATCGGCAGCTCCACCCCGAGGTCTCCGCGGGCGATCATGATCCCGCTGCCCGCCTCCTCGATGATCTCCTCGGCCCGCTCCGCGGCCTGGGGCTTCTCGATCTTGGCAATCAAGGGGATGTCGATATTCCGCTCGCGCAGGCGGGACTCGACCTTCTCGAGATCGGACGGCCGCCGCACGAAGGAGACCGCGAGCAGGTCGATCCCGTTGTCACAGGCGAAGTCGATCCAGGGCTGATCCGACGCGCCCGTCTCGGGCAGGTCGTGGTCGGCGCCGGGGAGGTTGACCCCCTGGTGCGAGCTGACAGCGCCCCCCGCCTCGACCTCGCAGGTCACGTCGCCGCCGGCTACGGAGAGGACCTTGAGGCGAACCCGGCCGTCGGCGAGGAAGACTGGGTCACCCTCCTTGACCGCCTTCGCGAAGCCGTCCCACTGAACCGTGAGCAGCTCGGGGTTCCCCGGCGTCCCGTTGGTCTCGCCGCGCAGCACAACGTTCGAGCCGGAGTGGAGAACCGCGACGTCGCCCTCCAGGTCGCCGAGGCGGAGCTTCGGACCGGGGAGGTCGCCGAGGATGCCGACCTCGCGCCCGGCCTTCTCGCTGGCGGTGCGGATTCTGCGGACGTTCTCAGCCTGCTCCTCAGGCGTCCCGTGGGCGAAGTTCAGGCGGAAGACGTCGACACCCGCGTCGAGCAGCTCCCCAAGCACCTCCGGGCTGTTGCTCGCCGGCCCGATCGTCGCGACGATCTTGGTCCGGCGCCCGCGGTGCTGTCCCGATGCGGGCATCAGGATTGTCCCGAGGGCCGGGTGCGGGGAACCGGAGTCGGAGCCGGGGTGAGCGGAGCCGTGACCGGTCCAGTCGGGGCGTCATCCGGCCGCGGCGGGCGCTCCTCGAGCTGCTCGATCACAGGCAGGCGCCAGACCACGCTCGCCAGCACCAGCCCGGCCGCGGCGGAGAGCAGCGCCAGGAACACCTGACCTCCGCCCATCTGGGTGAGGTCGAAGAACTCGCGGATCGGGGGCACGGTCAGGGCCAGCACATACAGCGCGCCGAGCGCCGCGACCAGCGCCAGCATGTAGCTCTGGATCGCGATGTGCTCGCGGCCCGGTCCGCGTTCCAGCAGCAGGATGAAGCAGAGGCCGAGCACCACCAGGGTGGTGGTCGCGGCGGTGCGGCCCGCCTCGAGCGAGCCGCCGAAGACCGTGTCGACCATGAAGAAGCTCGCCAGGGAGGCCGTCGCGATCGCCAGCCCGGCCGGCACCGCAAAGGCCGCAAGGGCGCGCAGCAGCCGCCCCCTGTAGAGCGGCCCGTCGCTCGGAGCCAGGGCGAGGACGAAGGACGGGATCCCGATCGTCAGAAAGGCCGCCAGCGTCAGGTGGCGCGGCAGGAACGGGAATGCCCATCCGGGGATGGCGACCAGTGCGATCAGCGCCGCCGCATACACGGTCTTCGTCACGTAGAGGCGGCCGAGCCGGTGAATGTTCCGGGCGATCCGCCGGCCCTCCGACACCGCGCGCGGCAGGCGCGAGAACTGGTCCTTGAGCAGGACGATGTCGGCGATCCCCTTCGTGATCTGGCTTCCCGATCCCATGGCGACCGCCATCCTCGCGCGCTTCAGAGCGGGAACGTCGTTGACGCCGTCCCCGATCATGGCGACGAAGCGGCCGCTCTCGGACAGGGCCGAGACAAGCGCCTTCTTCTGCTCCGGCCGGATGCGACAGAAGATCGTGTTCTGCTCCGCGATCCGCGCCAGGGACGAGTGGTCCTCCGGCAGCTCGTCACCGGTCACGACGCCGGCCCCGACCGGCACGCCGACCGCCGAGGCGACCGCCGTCACCGTTTGCGGGGCGTCGCCGGAGATCAGCTTCAGGTCCATCTCCTGATCGCGCATGTAGCGGATCGTCTCCCGCGCGTCGGGCCGCAGGGTCTCCTCGAGCACGATCAGGGCGAGTGGGGTGACGGCCGGGGGCGGGTCCGAATACGGATTGTCGGGGAGCCCGCCGGAGGCGCGGCCGAAGGCGACCACTCGCCGCCCCGCCTTCGTGTGCTCCGCGAGCGCGCGGTGCAGCGGCACCGGCAGCGACAGCGAGCCCCTCGCCATCAGCACGTCCGGCGCGCCGAGCACGTAGGTATCGCCGCGCCCGAGGGAAAGGCCGCTCCACTTCCACTCTGAGGAGAACGGGACCTCGGCCCGCACCCGCTCACCCCTCGCGGGATACGTCTCGGCGATCGCCTCGAGCGTGCGGTTGCGCTCACCGGAGCTCGCCGCGAATCGCGCCAGCGCCTGCTGCGCGCCGCTCGCCTCGGAGGGGTCGGCGACCTCCACCGACACCAGGTCCAGCTCCCCCGTGGTCAGGGTGCCGGTCTTGTCCACGCAGATCGTGTCGACCGCGGCCAGCGCCTCGGTCGCGCTCATCTGCTGGACGAGGGTGTCCAGGCGGGCGAGCCGCACCGCGGCCACCGCGAGGGTCACGCTCATCAATAGGACCAGGCCCTCGGGGATCAGCGTGATCAGGCCGGCCGTGGAGGTCTGCGCCGCGTCGTGGAGAGGGGTATTCCTCGCCTGGAGCGCGAAGATCAGGACGATCGCCAGCGGGATCATCAGCCAGGTGCTCGCCTTCAGGACCAGATTGACCTCGTCCTGGAGGGGGGAGGGAGGATGGCGGAACGTGCGAGCCTCGCCGGCGACCTGCTCCGCGTAGCTGTCCTCGCGGACCGCGTCGACCTCGTAGTAGCCGGAGCCTGTGATGCAGAAGGCCCCGGAGAGGGCACGCTGGCCGACCCGTTTGCGGACGCCGTCGGCCTCACCCGTGAGCACCGACTCGTCGAGCGTCAGGCCGCGGCTCTCGGTCACCTCGCCGTCGGCCACCAGCTGGTCCCCGGGCTCCACCCTGATCCAGTCTCCCGGTACCACCTCGTCGGCGCGGAGCTCCACGAGCTCGCCGTCGCGGACCACCTTCGCCTTCGGCGCCACCAGGAGAGCCAGGCTCTCCAGGGTCTCCTTCGCCTTCATCTCCTGGCGGATCCCGATGTAGCTGTTGATCACCGCGATGAAGCCGAAGAGCGCGTCCGCGAAGAGGCCGAGCGCGAGCATCACCACGAAGAACACGGCGATGATCAGGTTGAAGAAGGTGAAGACGTTGCCGGCGACGATGCTGGCCACCGACCTGCTGGTCCGGTCCTCGACCGGCCCGAGCTTGCGGAGCCTCTTCGCCGCCTCCTTCTCGGAGAGGCCGCCCGGATGGCGCTGCTCGCTCATCGCCGCATTGTTAGCGCAGCGCGGCGTCAGTCCAGAACCACTCCTCGAAGGAGCGGACCGCGCCGCGCCGCAGCTTGCGCCGGCCGAAGTAGGCGAGCTCCTCTCCAGCCCTGGCGGCGGCGCTCCGAGCCGCGACGCCCGGCAGCCCGGCCTCCCAGGCACGCAGCCCGATCGGCTGGCAGCGGCTGCGCGGGATCGGTCGCCGGCGGCCGTCGATCGGGTAGGTCTTGGGTAGGCCGAGGTCGCGCAGCCCCGCGTCGGAGACCGCGTTCAGATAGCGGTCCTCGGGGACGCGGGTCCGCACGAGGACGGGGCCGGCTCCGGGACGCAGGTCCTCGGGGCCGTAGGGCTGGCCCGCCAGCTTCCGGTAGACGTTGGCGCGGGCGACGTCGAGCGTGCGACAGAGGTACACGACCGGGAACGACTCCGGCGGATTCCAGCGCCCGCCGCGTTCGGCGGCAAAGCGGCCGTCGAGCGGGTCATCCCAGTCGGGGTCCGCGACGCGGAGGTACGGCCCGTCCCGCCTGATCGTTCTCAATGCCCGTCAAACGGGTCGCGGGGCGTGCGCCCTCGCCTCAACTCGCCCAGTCGAACGAGCGCCGGACCTCGGCCTGCAGCCGGTCCTGGCGGTCCCGCTCGATCATCTCGAGCATCGAGAGCCCGCCGTAGGCATCCGCCGGCCGGCGCGCGATCCCCGGGATGCGCTCGGCCTTGAGGCGATGGCGGAGCAGGTCCGCGATCGCGGCGACGGTCGCAACCTTCGCCATCCGGTTCGAGGGCACCCCCCGCTCGCGCCATTGGGCGACCGCCTGGCGGCTCACTCCGAACAGCCGCCCGAGCTCGGTCTCGGTGAGCTCGAAGGTCTCGGCGATCGGGTCGAGCAGGGTCGGAGTCAGGACGGGGCTCATGCCTCGATCCTAGCGCAAGCGATCCGCAAGCTCAGGCTACTCTTGTTTCCTCGGCCCTGGAGCGCCAGTAGATGATTGAGGCCTCCTGCTCCAGCCGCAGGCGATGTGCCTCGAGCGCCTCCTCATAGAGGCCTGCACTCTCGCGATCGCGCTCCAGGTCCCGATATCGCTCCAGTAGGCTCTCCGCCTGCTGAGCGCGATAGATCATCTGCTCCGGCGTCATGCCTATTTATTCGACTCCCTGGCGGGTTCCCTTCACCCCAGAAAACAGGAGATCTCGGCGGAAAACCGGGCGCACGGGTAGGGTTCGCGCACCATGGGTTTGAAGCTTGGACTCAACCTCGGCTACTGGGGCATCGGACCGCAGGGCGATGAGGCGACCGAGATCGTGCAGGCGGCGGAGCGCTTCGGCTTCGACTCGGTCTGGGCGGCCGAGTCCTACGGCTCCGACGCGGTCAGCGTGCTCGCGTACCTGGCGGCGAAGACCGAGACGATCCAGCTCGGCGCCGCGATCCTGCAGGTGCCTGCGCGGCCGCCGGCTGCCGCGGCCATGGCCGGAGTGACGATCGACGCGCTATCCGGGGGGCGGTTCATCTTCGGCTTCGGTCCGTCAGGCCCCCAGGTGTCCGAGGGGTGGTACGGAGTGCCCTACGAGAAGCCCTGGGGACGGACCCGCGAGTACGTGGAGGTCGTCAAGCAGATCGTCGCCCGCGAGGGGCGACTGGAATACGAGGGCAAGCACTACACGCTCCCCTTGAAGGAGGGCGAGGGGGTCACCGGCCAGGGCAAGGCACTGAAGCTCAACATCCACCCGATCCGCAACGAGATCCCGGTCTATCTGGGAGCAATCGGACGAAAGTCCGTCGAGCTCGCAGCCGAGATCGCCGACGGCTGGATCCCGATCTTCTTCTCGGTGGACAAGTGGGAGGAGGCCTGGGGCGAGCACATCGAGGCAGGCCTCGCCAAGGGCGGTCGCTCCCGCGAGGACTTCGCGGTCTCGCCCTCCGTGCAGGTTGCGATCGACGGCGACCTCGACGCGGCGCGCGGACTGGTCAAGGCCGGCCTGCTCCTCTACCTCGGCGGGATGGGCTCCAAGAAGACCAACTTCTACGCCGACCTCACCCGCCGCTTCGGCTTCGCCGAGGTCGCCGACGAGGTCCAGTCGCTCTACCTCGACGGCAAGCGCGAGGAGGCGTACGCCGCGATCTCCGACGAGCTGGTCGACGCGACGGCGATGATCGGCACCGAGGACGAGGTCGCCGAGCGGATCAAGCGCTTCGCCGATGCCGGCGTCGACCGGATGATCGTCTCGCCGATGCACGGCAACTTCGACGAGAACCTGCGCTGCCTCGAGAAGCTCTCCGAGATGGTCGGCGCCGGCTCGCCGGCCTAGCTTCACGTCCGTGTCGCAGGCCGACATCGACGTCGTCCTCGATCAGTTCGCTGCGGTCAACGAGCGGGATTTCGAGCGCGCGATGGATGCCTATGCGGACGACGTCGTGCTGGTCGTCCCGGGCGAAGGGCTCCAGACCGGGACCTTCACAGGCAAGCGGGCGGTCGGCGAGTGGTTCGGCGACTGGTTTCGCACCTTCGACCGCGATTACCACTTCGACGTCAGCGAGGCGCGTGAGCTCGACGACGGGCCGATCTTTCTGCATGCCAAACACGGCGGCAGCGGCCGCCTCAGCGGGATCAAGCTTCACGACGAGAACGCCTACCTCTACCGCGTGCGCGACGGCAAGGTCACGCGCGTCGGGTTCTTCGCGACGCCGGAAGCGGCGCTCGAAGCGGCCTCGCTGCCGGAGTGGTCTGAAACGAAAACCGACTAGATTGCCGCGTCCAATCCCCAGGCTGGGGGCAGGTGAATCGTCCGGATGAAGATCGGAGTCCCAAAGGAGACCGCCGAGGGAGAGCGCCGCGTGGCGTTGGTACCGGACGTGGTCAAGGCACTCACCGCGAAGGAGATCGAGGTCGCGGTCGAGCCCGGCGCCGGCGAGGGCGCGTCGCACAGCGATGGCGAGTACACGGACGCCGGCGCCCAGGTCGGCGATGACGCCTGGGGCGCGGACATCGTCCTCAAGGTCACGGCCCCGGCCCAGGACGAGATCGGGCGTCTGAAGCAGGGCCAGACCCTGATCGGGTTCCTCCAGCCGCTCACCAACGCCGACCTCGCCCGATCGCTGGCCGAGGCGGGCGTCACCAGCTTCGCGATGGAGTCGATCCCGCGGATCACCCGTGCCCAGTCCATGGACGCGCTCTCCTCCCAGGCGAACCTCGGCGGCTACATGTCGGTGCTGATTGCTGCCCGGGAGTCGGGGAAGCTCTTCCCGATGATGACCACGGCGGCCGGGACGATCCCGCCGGCCAAGGTCCTCGTCCTCGGCGCTGGTGTCGCCGGCCTGCAGGCAATCGCCACGGCCAAGCGCCTCGGCGGCGTGGTCACCGGCTTCGACGTCCGCTCGGTCGTCAAGGAGCAGGTGCAGTCGCTCGGCGGCCGCTTTCTGGAGGTCGAGGCGGTCAAGGACGCCGAGGGCGAGGGTGGCTACGCCCGGCCGCTCACCGACGAGGAGAACGAGCGGCTTCGCGGCGAACTCGCCGAGGCGGCCAAGCGCCAGGACGTGATCATCACGACCGCGCAGATCCCCGGCCGGCCTGCGCCGCTGCTGATCACCGGCGATGCCGTACGGAGCATGCAGCCCGGCTCGGTGATCGTCGACCTCGCCGCAGAGAC
This sequence comes from Solirubrobacterales bacterium, assembly GCA_035264865.1. GTDB lineage: Bacteria > Actinomycetota > Thermoleophilia > Solirubrobacterales > 70-9 > DASUPK01. Next base: position 1,480 of record DATFPJ010000047.1, on the reverse strand, counting down.
CGGCGGCAACGTCGAGGGCTCTCAGCCCGGCCAGACGGTGGAGGTCGACGGCGTCAAGATCATCGGCCCGGCCAACCTGCCGAGCCAGATGGCGGGCAACGCCTCGGCCCTCTACGCCAAGAACCTGCAGAACCTGGTCGAGCTGATGATCGACGACGAGGGGAACCTCAAGCTCGACACCGACGACGAGATCATCGCCGGCGCCATGCTCACCAAGGACGGGGAGATCGTCAACGAGCGAGCGAAGGAGGCAGCCGGAGCTGCCCCCGGACGCGAAGCAGAGGAGGCAGCGACCTGATGAGCCTGATCACCGAGATCACGATCTTCGTCCTCGCCGCCTTCGTCGGCTTCGAGGTCATCTCGAAGGTCCCGACGACCCTGCACACGCCGCTGATGTCGCAGACGAACGCGATCCACGGGATCGTCATGCTCGGCGGTCTGATCGTCGTGGGCGCAGCGGACGATTCCCTGGAGAAGGTGATCGGCGTGATCGCGATCGCCTTCGGCACGATCAACATCGTCGGCGGCTTCATGGTCACCGACCGGATGCTCGGCATGTTCCGCGGCCGGGATCGGAAGCCCAAGGCCGAGCCGGAGGCAAACACGAATCGGGTTGCGCCTGGCGGCGCACCCTCGGATCAACCCACTGAGGCCGGGCAGTGATCCAAGCTCCGCCGCTAGCGCTGGCGGAGTCGAGCGACTTCGTCACCGTCTGTTACATCGTCGCCTTCTCCCTCTTCATCCTCGGGATCCGGCAGGGCACGCATCCGAGCACCGCTCGTCGCGGCAACCTGATCGCGGCCGCCGGGATGCTGATCGCCATCGCGATCACGCTCTCGCTCGATGTGATCGGAAACGGCGCGCTGATCGTGATCGGGATCCTGATCGGGACCGCCGTCGGCGCGATCGCCTCGGTCCGCGTGCAGATGACCCAGATGCCGCAGATGGTCGCTCTCTACAACGGCGTCGGCGGTGGCGCCGCGGCGCTGATCTCGTGGTCGGAGTTCCGGCACGCCAGCGCCGGGGGAGGCGACATCCCGCTCGAGATCTTCATCCCGATCCTGTTCTCGACCGTGATCGGCTCGGTCTCCTTCTGGGGGTCGAACATTGCCTTCGGGAAGCTCCAGGACATCGTCCCGAGCCGGCCGATCCAGCTGCCCTTCCAGCACATCTTCAACGGGCTGCTCCTCGCGGGGATCCTCGCCGGCTGCATCGTGCTCGGCATCGACCACGACTCGCCGTCGCAGGGCCTCTACATCGCGGTCCTGATCGCGGCGGCGGTCCTGGGCAACCTGTTCGTGCTGCCGATCGGCGGTGCCGACATGCCGGTGGTGATCTCGCTGCTCAACGCGTTCACCGGTCTCGCGGCGGCGGCGGCCGGGTTCGCCCTCGACAACGTCGTCCTGATCGTCGCGGGCACCCTGGTGGGATCCTCGGGAACGATCCTCACCCTCGAGATGAGTCGCGCGATGAATCGCTC
>DATFPJ010000046.1:0-23860 GCA_035264865.1 Solirubrobacterales bacterium | reverse complement strand
TGCGACGAGGTCGCCGGCATCGCGGCGATCCGCCACTGCGGCAGCCGGGTGGTCACGGCGGGGATGGATCGCATGACCTTCACCGAGCCGGTCCACGTCGGCGAGCTCCTGCGTTGCCGCGCCTGCGTCAATGCCGTCTGGCACACCTCGATGGAGGTCGGAGTCAGGGTCGAGGCCGAGAATGCGGTCACCGGGCAGATCCGCCACACCAGCACCGCCTACCTGACGATGGTCGCGGTCGACGAGGCCGGCGAGCCGATGGCCGTTCCGTCGCTCACCCCGGAGAACGCGACCGAGGAGCGCCGTCAGCGCGAGGCGGAGACCCGCAGGCGCAACCGCCTGACCGAGCGAGAGGAGATTCTGAAGGCACGCGAGGCCGCGGGCTGAGAAGCCCGCCGCCCGGCCCTCCCGCTCCTATCCTTCCCTCGGCCCACCAGGGCCTTCCGATGGCGGTCACCACCACAAAGAGAACGGGGGACGAGGGCACGGCGAGCGCCGACCGCGTCCGGACGACCGTCGTGCTGCCGGCGTACAACGAGGGGGCCGCGCTGCCCCATGTCCTCGACGAGTTGGGCGAGTACCTCGATCAGAGCTACGAGGTGCTGGTGGTCGACGACGGCTCCTCCGACGACACCGCGGAGGTCGCCGAGCGCTATTCCGTGCGCCTCGTCCGGCACCCCTCCAATCGCGGGAAGGGGGTCGCGATCCGCAGCGGGATCGCAGCCGCGCACGGCGAGAACGTCGTGATCATGGACGCCGACGCGAGCTATCCGGTACCGGCGATCAAGGAGATGGTCGAGCTGCTCGACGAGAACGACCTCGTCCGCGGCATCCGCGAGAGGGAGCCGGAGAGCATGCCCGTCGTCAACCGGCTCGGTAACTGGCTGTTCAACAAGCTGCTCGCGATCAGCCACGGCCTCGAGGGCAGCGACCAGCTCACCGGGCTCTATGCGATGCGCCGCTCCGAGGCCGAGCGTCTCGCGACGGAGGCCCGCGGCTTCGACATCGAGACCGAGATCGGGATCAAGGCGAAGGCTCGCGGTCTGCGCGAGGCGGAGATCCCGATCTCCTACCTGCCGCGCGTCGGCGAGAAGAAGCTCAGTCCCTGGAAGGACGGGCTGCGGATCCTCGGGCGCGTGATCGTGCTGCTGCTGATCTACAACCCGACGCTGACCTTCATCGTCCCGGGTCTCGTCTTGATGGCGATCTCGGTCACGGGGGCGATCGCGCTCTCCAGCGGCCCGGTTCATACCTCATACCTCGGGCTCAACATCCACAGCTTCATCGTCGCGGCGCTCGGGGTCCTGGCCGCCTTCCAGCTGACCATATTCGGAGTCGCGGCCGCCCTCTACGGAGTCGAGGCCGGCAAGGAGCCGCCGTGGTGGCTGCTGAGGGTGATCTCCGTCCGCTTCCGGCTGGCGGTCGGGATGCTGGGTCTGGTGCTGATGGTCGGCTCGCTGGCGAAGCTGACCCAGCTCACGATCCAGTGGGCGGGCAACAACGTCTTCACCGACACCCGCGCGCTGGTGCTCTCCACCAGCTTCCTGGTGCTGGGTCTGCAGATCATCTCCGCGGTGCTCTTCATCTCGATCTTCAGCGGCCGGATCACCCGGCTCGCGGAGGGATCGAACTGGTCTCAGTAGTCGTCGTCAACTACAACGGTGCCGACGCGCTCGAGCGCTGCCTGCGGGCCCTGCTGGACGATCAGGGAGACGTCGAGACCGAGATCCTCGTCGTCGACAACGCCTCCTCCGACGAGAGTCCGACGATCGCGGAGCGGCTGGCCGCCCAGCACGATTCGCTGAGGCTGATCCGCTCCGACACCAACCGCGGCTACGCCGGCGCGGTCAACCTCGCCCTGGGCCAGGCGGACGGCGAGTTCGTCGGCGTCCTCAACATGGACGTGGTGGTGAGCGACGGATGGCTCGAGCCGCTCGTCGCCTTCCTTGACTCGAACCCGGACGCCGGGGCGGCCTGCCCGCTGATCGTGCTCGAGTCGGACCCCGGCCGGATCAACGCGGCGGGCCAGAACATCCACCCGACGGGCCTCGGGTTCAACCGCTGGCTCGGCAAGCCACGCGGGTACGCCGGCACCGAGCCGTTTCGCGTCAGCGGGCTGCACGGTGCCGCGTTCCTGATCCAACGCGAGCTGCTCGAGCGGATCGGCGGCTGGGACGACACGGGCTTCCTCTACCACGAGGATGTCGAGCTCTCCTGGCTGCTCCGGCTCGCCGGCAGGGACATCCACTGCGTCCCGGCGTCCACGGTCAGCCACGACTACCACCTGACGATGTTCCCCGAGAAGCTCTTCCTGCTGGAGCGCAACCGCTGGAAGATGCTGCTCGCGAACCTCCGGGGCCGCACCCGGCTGGCGCTGTCGCCTCTACTCGTCCTCAGCGAGCTGATGATGTGGGGGTACTGCCTGCTGCGGGGGCCGCGCTTTGCGCGCGCGAAATGGCGGAGCTACGGCTGGCTTCGCAGCAACGCGGAGCAGATCCGCCATCGCCGCCGCGAGGTCGCCCCGCTTCGCCGGAGCTCGGATTGGGGAGTCCTGCGCCGCCTGCACTGGGGCTATCCGCTGGACCAGTTCCTGACGCTCGGGCGGGAGCGCGGGGAGTCCGAGCGGAACCGGATCGCCAGCTGATGCCTTAGGTCCCCTTTCCCACCGACTCCATATCCTTGCCGCGCCCTTGGGCGTCTTCGCCGGCACCTACCTGTCAGCAGGGACGATCCTGCTCGCCTCCCTGCTCGTCGGCAGGGCGCTGCTGCTCGCGCTGGGGCGGCGCGAGGCCTCGTTCCTCGAGGGCGCCGCCGGGTTCGCCCTGCTGGTCCTCGTCTGCACCGTCGCCATCCGGCTGCCGGGCCACCAGGCGACGTCGATGGCCTGCTGCGCGATCCTGGTGCTCGCCGCGCTCGTCTTCCTGATCGTCCGCCCGGAGTCGATCCTCGGGCCCGCGACCGGCTTTGCGCTCCCGGTGGCGATCCTCTCCGGCCTCGCTGCCTCCTTTCCCTTCATCGCCAGCGGCCATGTGGGAATCCCGGGTGTCGGACTCAACAACGACATGGCGATGCACCTGGTGGACGTCGACTACCTGGTCGACCCGAGCCGCCCGCAGCCGCAGAGCGTCGTCAACGGCTATCCGCTCGGGCCGCACAGCCTGGTAGGCACCGTCGTCAGCGTCTTCGGGACGCAGCCGGTCTATGGCTGGCTCGGCCTGCTCGTCGCGGTGCCGGTGCTGACCGGGATCACGGCTCTCGCCAGCCTCAAGGAGCTGCCCGGCTGGCGGCACATCCTGGGAGCCGTGCTCGTCGCGGGCGCCTACCTGACCGCGTCGGTGCTCGGCATCGCGGGCTTCAAGGAGTTGATCGCCGGCATGTTCCTGATCGCCTTCGCGCTCGGCCTGCGCGAGATCGAGACCGAGTCGGGGCGGATCGCGATCCTGATCGGGCTGGCGCTGATCACGGCGGCGATGATCCCCGTCTACAGCTTCCCGGGAGGCGCCTGGCTGGCGATCACCGCGGGACTCTGGATCGTCGCCGAGCTGCTCCGGATCCGGCGGGAGCGAGGCCCAAACGGCGTCCGTGAGGCGGTCAGGCGCTCGCGGCCGATCGTGATCCCAGCGCTGATCGTCCTGGTCCTGGCCGGACTCACGCAGCTGCCCAAGGTGATCGACTTCCTCCAGTCGGGATCGATCGGCAACGTCGCCGACACGAACAGCAAGCTCCGCTACGTCGTCTCGCCGTTCGAGTCGCTCGGGATCTGGCCGAGCGGGAACTGGCTGCTCGGCACCCATGACTTCTCGCACGACTGGGTCTTCTGGCTGTTCGGCCTGATCGGGGTCGCCGGCCTCGTATTGGGCCTCGCCTGGTGGATCGCCCGCCGCGACTACGCGCTGCCCGCGGCCGTGACCTCCGGGATCCTCGTCTACCTCGCCACCAAGTACATCGAGCACGGCGGCCTCTACATCCTCGCCAAGGCCGTGGTCGTGCCCGCGACGGCGGTAATGCTGCTCGTGGTCACGGCCCTGCTCGTCCCGGGGGGTGGCCTGCTCAAGCGAGTCTTCGCCGTCGTCTTCATCGCGCTCGCGGCGTACTCGTCGTTCCTGGCGCTCCGCGACACGATCGTCGCTCCGAACCACCGCCTGCACGAGATGGCCGCCTTCCAGGACGAGGTCGCGGGCCAGCCCGTCCTGGCGCTGACCAGCGACCGCTTCGCCGACTACGGCCTCCGCACGGCGGTGGTCTCGAGCCCGGCCTTCAACTCGGAGATCAGGGTCGACTCCGTCGGCTCGAAGACGCAGCGCCTGCCGATCGACTTCGACACCGTCCCGACCAGCGTCCTCAACACCTTCCCGTACGCCGTGACCACCAGCGCCAAATACCAGAGCCATGCGCCGCCGGGCTGGAAGCTCGCCGACTCGACCGAGTCGTACCAGCTCTGGAAGCGGGTGGAGACGACGCCCCCGATCCAGCAGTTCGCGGAGGAGGCCCGCCCGGGCAGGATCTACCGCTGCCAGAGGGCCAAGTTCCGCGGGTTCCTCGGCGCGGGAGGCGAGCTGCTCACCTGGCAGCCGCGGCCCGTGATCGCCAAGCGCCTCTACTGGAAGGCGGCGCGCGGCAACGGCGTGCTGCTCGAGGGGGGCGAGGTCGACAACGAGCTCGAGCCCCGGGAGACCGCCAGCCAGCGGATCGTGCTACCGCCCGGGCGCTGGGATCTCTCCCTCCAGTACGTGAGCCCGGTGACGGGCGTGACCGTCAGAGCTCCGGGGCTCAGCGAGCACCTGCCCTCGGGGGTCGATGCCGCGATTCCCTATCGGCCCGACCAGGGCCCGTACTGGCCGGTCGGCGCGGTGAACAGCAAGGGGGGTCCGATCGCGGTCAGCGTGCAGGCCGACGACATCCACGCCTACCAGAAGCTGCTGGGCGTCGACGCCCCCGCGGTGATCGGCAACCTGACCGCCGTACGCGTAGGCGGGTTCGTGACCGTGCCCAACACGAACGCGGCCTGCGGGTTGTTCGTCGATCACCTCATTGGTGTGTCCGAGGGGCGCGGCAAGACTCGTTCCAGTCGCACCCAACGGGCTCCCTAAACTGCGCCCATGCGAATCGGCGTCGTGGGGCTGGGGTATGTGGGCCTGCCGCTGGCCGTGGCCTTCGCCGAGGAGGGCCACGAGGTGGTGGGGCTCGAGGCCGACCCGCGCAAGGTCGACGCCGTCGCCCGCGGAGAGAGCTACATCGAGGACGTCCCGTCCGATCGCCTGGCGGCGCTCGACGGGAGGCTCACTCCCACCAGCCGCTACCCCGACCTGAGCTCGTGCGAGGCGGTGATCATCTGCGTCCCGACGCCGCTGACCAACTCCCGCGAGCCGGACCTGAGCTACATGGTGGACGCGGCGACCTCGCTGGCGGCCGTGCTCCAGCAGGGACAGCTGATCGTCCTCGAGTCGACCACCTACCCGGGGACGACCCGCGAGCGGCTACGGCCGATCCTGGAGGAGTCCGGGCTCGCCGCCGGCCGCGACTTCCACCTCGCCTTCTCGCCTGAGCGGATCGACCCGGGCCGTACGGACTTCACGATCCGGACCACCCCGAAGGTCGTCGGAGGACTGACGGACGCCTGCACGGAGCGGGCCGTCGAGCTCTACGGTCAGATCTGCGACACGGTCATCGAGGTCTCCACCCCCGACGCGGCCGAGCTCGCCAAGCTGCTCGAGAACATCTTCCGCTCGGTCAACATCGCGCTCGTCAACGAGCTGGCGATGCTCTGCGAGCGCCTCGGGATCGACATCTGGGAGGTGGTCGAGGCCGCCGCCTCGAAGCCGTTCGGCTTCATGCGCTTCGATCCCGGTCCCGGCATGGGTGGCCACTGCCTGCCGGTCGACCCGTTCTACCTCTCCTACAAGGCCCGCGAGCACGACTTCTACACCGAGTTCATCGAGCTGGCCGGGAAGATCAACCAGAACCAGCCGCAGTGGTGTGTGCGGCGGATCGAGCGGGCGCTGAACGACGCCGGCAAGGCGACCAACGCGGCCAGGGTGCTGCTGCTCGGCGTCGCCTACAAGGCCGGCGTCGGCGACATCCGCGAGTCGCCGGCGCTCAAGATCATCCGCTCGCTCCGCGACCTAGGCGCCGACGTCTCCTACCACGACCCGCACGTCCCGGAGCTCCCCGACCTCGGTGCCTCATCTGCGTCGCTGGAGGAGTCGCTGGAGAGCGCGGACCTGGTCTGCATCGTCACCGCACACCCCTCGATCGACTACCGCGACGTGGTCGAGCGCTCGGCGCTCGTCCTCGACTTCCGCGGCGTCACGCGGGACATCGAGGCGGCGAACCTGGTCCGGCTCTAGCGAGCCCTCCACCCGGCGCGCATGGCGAACCCGAGGGCAGAGGCCGAGGACATGCTGGGGGGCGACTACGAGGCGCGGGTGCTGGAGCCCTCGCCCCCCGCCTTCACCGAGCCTCCCTTCGCGGATGACCCGGTCGACCCCGGCGAGGTGCCGGAGGGCCGCGAGCTGGTCTCGCCCGTGCATAACCGCGGCGATCTGAGCTGGGACGAGATCGCGAGCGAGGAGCCCGACCTGGCGCCGTGGTGTGCCGAGCGCTGGCTGGGGGCCTGGAAGCGCCTCGAGCCGCTCCCGGAGCGGTTCGCGGAGACCCGCATCGGCCTTCACAAGGTCGCTGAGGCCGTGGTCGCGCCCGCCCGCCTGCCGGTGAACGAGATCGCATTGCGCTACACGCGGGGCGGATTCGGCACTCCGTTCTTCCGGCAGGAGGGCCGCGACTGCCAGGTCCGGGTCGAGCATGGGGGGCTCGTCCGCCAGCGCGGCGAAGAGGAGACACGTGAGCCGCTCCCGGCGGTGGAGGTGGCGGCGGCCACCGCGCTCGGGGAGTTCTACGGCTTCGCCTGCTCGGTGCTGGAGCAGCTCCGCGCCGACGAAGCCGACGGCGACCCGTCGCGGGTCCAGCTCTGGCCGGAGCACTTCGACATCGCCTTCGAGCTGGGCCCCGAGGCCGGCGGGAAGCGGGCGAACTTCGGAGCGTCGCCGGGCGACGAGCAGCACGACGAGCCCTACCTCTACGTCGGGCCGTGGACCGTGAAGGTCTCCGGCGAGCTCTGGAACGCAACCGGCTTCTCCGGCGCGGAGCTGCGCTATTCGGAGCTGCTCGAGGCCGCCGATCAGCGCCGGGCCGCGCTCGAGTTCATGCGAGAGCGCTACCGGGCCCTATTGGAGGATTGACCGGACTACCTGGCGCGGGGCGTGCATAGAGAGCCCAGGGCCGGACTCGAACCGGCGACCGCAGCTTTACGAGAGCTGTGCTCTACCAACTGAGCTACCTGGGCACGCCTGTTGGCCACGCGATTGTAGGGTCCCAATCCGTGAACGATCAGCCGCTGCTCACCGAGCGCCGCGACCGCGTTCTCCTGATCCGATTGAACCGCCCCGACGCGCGGAACGCCGTCAACCTCGCGATGGCCGAGGCGATGGACGCCGCCCTCACCGAGCTGGACTCCGACGACGGGCTCAGCCTCGGCGTGATCGCCGGCGAGGGCAAGGGCTTCAGCTCCGGCATGGACCTGAAGGCCTTCGCGAGCGGCGAGCGCCCTTGGTCTGCCGATCGCGGCTTCGCCGGCATCGTCCAGACGCCGGCCGAGAAACCTCTGATCGCCGCCATCGAGGGCTTCGCCGTCGCGGGCGGGCTGGAGATCGCGCTGGCCTGCGACCTGATCGTCGCCGCGAGGGGCGCCAAGCTGGGCGTCCCCGAGGCGAAGCGGGGCCTGGTGGCGGCGGGCGGCGCCCTCCGGCAACTCCCGCGGCGCCTGCCCGGCGCGATCGCGATGGAGCTCGCGCTCACCGGCGAGACCATCACGGCCGAGCGGGCCCTGGAGCTCGGGCTGATCAACCGGATCGCGGAGCCGGGCGAGGCGCTGGACACCGCCCTGACGCTCGCCGGCGAGGTCGCGGCCAACGCGCCGCTCGCGCTACGCGCCTCGAAGACCGTCCTCAACCAGCAGTACTCCTGGGACGACGAGACCTTCTGGCAGAAGCAGGGCGAGATCGTCGGCCCGGTCTTCGCGTCGGAGGACGCGATCGAAGGCGCCACCGCGTTCAGCGAGAAGCGTGAGCCGAACTGGAAGGGCCGCTAGGCGCCCGCCCGCTCCCGCTCGGCCTCGCGCAGCTCGATCCGGCGGATCTTCCCGGTCAGCGTCTTCGGCAGCTCCTCGACGAACTCGATCCGGCGCGGGTAGGCGTACGCCGAGAGGTGCCCGCGGACGAAGCCCTTGATCGCCTCGGCGAGCTCGTCCGACGGCTCGGAGCCCTCCGCCAGCACGACGAACGCCTTGACGACGCTGCCGCGCCGCTCATCGGGTGAGGCGACGGCGGCCGCCTCGCGAACCGCAGGATGCTCGATGCAGGCGGACTCGACCTCGAACGGCCCGATCCGGTAGCCGGCCGAGATGATCACGTCGTCGGCGCGGCCCGAGTACCAGTAGTAGCCGTCCTCGTCCTGCTCGGCCGCGTCCTTCGTGTGGAACCACTCGCCCTCGAAGTCCTCGCGGGTCGCCTCCGGGTTCTGCCAGTAGCCGAGCGGATAGTGCGGGTTCGAGCGCGCGCGCAGGCAGATCTCACCGCGTTCCCCCTGCTCGACCGGGTTCTCGTCCTCGTCGAGGATCTGCACGTCCCAGCCCGGCATCGGCTTGCCCATGGAGCCCTCGCGGACCTTCATGAAGGGGAAGTTCCCGCAGAGCGGATAGGACTCTGAGAGGCCGTAGTAGTCGAGAACGGTGACGCCGTACTGCTCTCGGAACCAGCGGATCGCCTCGGGGTTGAGCGGCTCGCCGGCCGAGCAGACGCGCCGGAACTTCTGCGGATACCGCTCCGCCGCGTCCTCGATCGACATCATCGAGCGCATCGCGGTCGGGGTCGTGAAGACGTTGCTGACAGCGTTCTTCGAGAGGACCTCGAGCTGCTCGTGCGGGTCGAAGCCTCCCTCCCGGGCATAGACGAACTGAATCGCTCCGTAGCGCCAGGGCCCGATCAGCGGGCAGATGCCGGCGGCCCACGCCCATTCGCCCATCCCATGGAAGAGCTCGTCCTCGCGAACCTCGTGGCAGTAGACGAACTCCTCATGGGCGAGGATGTAGCGGTGGGCGTGGAGGATGCCCTTCGCCAGCCCCGTGGTGCCCGACGTGTAGTAGATCTGGGCGGGCTCGTCGGCGGAGGTCTCGACCGTCTCGAAGGAGTCGTCCTGTCCCGCGAGCAGCTCCGGGGTCAGCACGATCACCTCGTCGACGAGGGACCCCGGCATCCGCCCCGCGTTCGCCGCATCGGTGACGATCACCCGCGGCTGGGAGTCCCTGATCCGGTGCTCGATCCCCTCGCCGCCGTAGAGGACCGAGAGCGAGAGCAGGATGGCCCCGACCTTCCAGGTCCCGAGGAACATCGCGGCCGTCTCCGGCGAGGCCGGGGCGCAGACCGCGACCCGGTCCCCGCGCTCCACACCATGCGAGGCGAGCAGGTTCGCCGCGCGGTCGGCGAGGGAGCGCTGCTCGGCCCAGCTCACCTCCCGGTGGTTGCCGCGGAAGTCCTCGAAGATCATCGCGGTGCGATCCGAGGGCTGGCGGTCGCAGACGTCGGCGGCGATGTTGTAGCGCTCGGGCACCTGCCAGCGATGCGTCTCGCATGCCGCCTCATAGGTGAGGGACTCGGTTGCGCTCATGACCACTCTCCTCCGGGTAGCTGCGAACCAATCATCCCCTTTTCGGCCGCGCCTTAGACGGGTAGGGTTCGGGCGCAATGCGACGAGCCGCTCTCCTCTTGGTGGCGATCGCGGCGATCGCGACCGCGAGCATCGCGGCGCCCGCTGCGACCGCCGGCGGCAAGCTCCCGCTGCTGATCAGCAACTGCGCGAAGCCGAAGTTCAAGCCCGCGAACGTGATCCTCGCCTGCGGCGACGCCAGCTTCGGCGCGACCGCAATGACCTGGTCGAAGTGGACCCGGAAGAGAGCCGTGGGGACCGGGACCGGCCAGATCAACGACTGCAACCCGGACTGCGCCCACGGCAAGCCGAAGACCGCGCCCGTTCAGCTTCGGCTGAAGAAGCCGGTCAGGTGCTCGAACGGCAAGCGAGTCTTCGCGAGGGTCAACTACACGTGGACCCAGGGCGCGCCGCAGAACTTCCCGGACAGCGGCAGCGTCCCGCTGGGCTGCAAGCTGCTCAACCTCTGATCCGCCCCGCGGGCCCTTGAGCTAGGAGGAGGCGTCCTCGGCGAAGCGGTAACCGACCCGGCGCACAGTGAGGACGAGCTCGGGGCGCTGTGGGTCGCGCTCGACCTTCTGGCGGAGATTCGAGATGTGGACGTCGCAGGCCCGCACGTCACCCCGGAACTCGGTCTGCCAGAGCTCCTCCATGATCTCCTTGCGCGAGAAGACCTGGCCGGGGCTGCCCGCCAACAGACGCAGGACCTGGAACTCTGAGCGCGTCAGGTTGATCGGCTCTCCCCGGACGGTGACGAGGTGCCGCGCGAGGTCGATGGAGACTGGACCCGCCTCGATGGAGGTCCCCTCCGTGCCGTTGGCCCGGTCGAGCTCACGGCGGCGGAGCTGGGCGCGGACGCGTCCGAGCAGCTCGCGAACGGAGAACGGCTTCGTGACGTAGTCATCAGCGCCGACCTCGAGTCCCACGACCTTGTCGACCTCCGCGTCCTTCGCGGTCAGCAGGATGATCGGGACCGGGCTGTGGGCGCGGACCTCGCGGCAGATGTCCAGGCCGCTCTTGCCCGGCATCATGATGTCGAGGATCAGGAGGTCGAAGGAGTCGTCGGAGAAGATCTGGTCCTGGGCCTGGTCGGCGTTGGCGGCGAGCGTGACGTCGAAGCCCTCCTGCTCCAGCGCGTAGCCGACCGACTCGCGCACGGACAGCTCGTCGTCCACCACCAGGATGCGGCTCATGCGACCGGCGTCGGTGTCGGCTTGGCGGCGCGCAGGCGAACCCAGAAGGTGCTGCCGGCGCCCGGCTCGGAGCGTAGGCCGATCTCCCCACCCATCACGTCGACCATGCGCTTGGCGATCGAGAGGCCGAGGCCGAACCCTTCCGCGTCGAGGGTGCCGGAGCCGCGGTAGAAGCGCTCGAAGACCCGATCCTGCTCCTCGGCGGGTATGCCCTTCCCGGTGTCCTGGACCTCGATCGTCACGATCTTCTCCTCCCCGCGAGAGGCGCGAAGGGTAACCGTGCCCGGTGGCTCGGTGTGCGTGCAGGCGTTGGTGAGCAGCCCGACGATCACCTGACGCAGGAGCACCGGCTCGCCTTGGGCGACCAGATCGGGCTCGGTCTCGGAGCGCAGGTCGACGCCCTCGGGTGCCGCCACCGCGTCAAGCGCCTCCTCGGCGGCGACCGAGACGTCCACGACCTGGGTCGGATCGCGTTCGCGCTCGGCCTCGACGCGGGCGAGGGTGAGCAGCGACTGGGTCAGACGCGTCATCCGCTCGGCGTCCGCGGCCAGCCGGGCGAGGAACGTGTCGCGGACTTCGGGGTCGTCCTTGGCGCCGCCGCGAAGGACCTCGATGCCGCTCATGATCCCGGCGAGCGGGTTGCGCAGCTCGTGGGCGGCGTTCGAGACGAATTCGCGTTCGGCCTCCTCGCGCTTGAGCTCCTCGGTCCGGTCACGTACCACCAGCAGGACGGCGTGCTCGGCCGGCACCCGCCGGGCCTGTACGCCATAGACGCGGCCCTCGATGGAGAGCACGGGGATCTCGGCGGAGCCGCCCTCGGCCGCACGCCGCAGCGCCGGCATCAGCGCGGCTGCGGGCTGCCCGTCCCGGACGAGGCGGCCGGCCGCAGGATTGGTGAAGCGGACCTGGCCGTCCTCGGCGGCCACGATCACTGCCTCCGTAAGCCCGTCGAAGACGGCCGAGAGCCGGTCGCGCTCGGTGGCGAGCATGCTGAACGTCTTGCGGAGCTCCTGCCGCATCGCGTCGAGTGACCGCGTCAGGTCCCCGATCTCGTCGCCGCCGCCGGGGGGCAGGGCCGCGTCGAAACGCCCTGCGGCCATCTGCTCCGCCGCCCGGGCGAGTCGGCGAACCCGGTAGGAGATCACCGAGGCGGCGAGGAACCCGACCAGCACGCCAATCGCGATCGACACCAGCAGGGCGCGGAGGCGGTCGCCGCGCAGCTCATCGAAGGCTCGCGTCAGGGCGGGAGGCGGCTCGGCGCGGACGATGACCGCGCCGCGGGCGTAGCTGGGGCCGAAGATCGGCGCGGCGGCGACGGTGACGTTCTCGGGCAGGCTGGCGCGGTAGCTGCGGTTGGCGAGCGCCGCTCGGATCGCCTCGGCGCGCTGCGGGACCGTCTCGAGGGCGGCGAGATCCTGGCCGGCGGCGAAGGGGTTGAGGTGGCGGTTGACCGCCCAGGCTTCGAAGTTCTCGGAGTTCGCCTGCGCCAGGACGCTCGCGGCGTGGAGCTTGTCCACCCTGGCGAGGTCGTCGGCGAGGCTGGACGTCTTGCCGACGGCGAGGTCGGCGGACTCGCTCTGCAAAGTGCGGCCGGAGGAGTCGTCGACGAAGACGTAGACGGACGCCGCGGTGATCAGGCTGACCAGGGCGAACGCGGCGCCGAGCCAGAGCCGCATTGGGACCCGGCGGCCTCTCTCCCGACCCCTCGCACCGCGATTCGCCATCTCATGAGGATTGTTACCGCTTGCTCACACCTGCGGTGCAAGCGACTCACGCAGTCGCAGCCAGAGCGCCTCGAGCGCGAGTTCCTCGGAGACGTTCACACGCATCCGGCGACGGGTGTCGAGCACCCACTCGACGGCGGCCCGGGCCCGGGCGGGATCGAGACCCTCGGCGTCCTGGCGGAGCAGCTCGAGCCGGTCGGGGTTGAGCACGACTTCCTCGGCCCCCGCGGCGACAGCCGCCAGGTCCCGGTACCAGGCACAGCAGAGGGCGAGGCCCAGGTCGAGCGCCTGCGTGCGGGCCCGGCGCTCGGTGCGCCTCACCTGCTCGATCGCCTCGCGCGTCAGCTTTCCCTTGCGGCCGCGGCGACCCGAGGCCTCCGCCTCTTCGAGCAGGCGGCGCTCCTCCGCGGCTCCGGCCTCCTCGCCCGCCTCGCCCGCCAGGTCGAGCAGCCCCCGCCAGGGCTCGGGCGCCGCATCCGCCGACCGGGCCGAACGGGCGGCCGCCTCCGCGGCGGCGCGCAGGGATTCGCCCCGCGGCTCGCGGAGCAGCCGGGCGAGCTCGAGGTCGCCGCCGGAGAGCCGCGCCGCGGCGGCGGCATCGACGCCGGCGCCGAGCGTCTCGAGCACCGCGTCGGGGGTGAGCGGACCGAATTCGACCGGGGTGCAGCGCGAGAGGATCGTCTCGGAGAGCTGTTCGGGCTCCGAGCAGATGAGGATCAGATGCGCGAACGGCGCGGGCTCCTCGAGGGTCTTGAGGAGCGCGTTCTGGCTCTCGTCGCGAAGGTCCTCTGCCTCCTCGATTACGAACACGCGCCGTCCCCCCTCGACCGGGCTCAGGCTGGAGGCGCGGATCACGGACTCTCGTACGTCCTCCACCAGATGCTGCGCTCCCGGCGGCCGGAGCCAGACCAGGTCCGGGTGAGGAGACGGGTCCAGCATCGCCCGGCGGCGGACGTCGTCGGGATCCGGCCCGTCCTCGGCGAGGAGCTCTGCGGCGAACGCCCGGGCCGCGGCCGCCTTGCCGGACCCCCGCGGCCCGCGGAGGAGGTAGGCGTGACCGGGCGAGCGGAGCGACGCCGCCAGGGCGGCGCGAGCCCGCGCCTGGTGCCGGGTCGCGTCGGCCAGCGTCTTCGGGATCGCCGTGCTCGCCGTCGCCGCTTCCGCCATCAGACGGGTCGCTCCAGCACGCCCTGCACCTCGGCAAGCACGGCGCGGTGCACAGTGTCGCGGTCGCCGTCGGCGTCGATCACCCTGACCCGCTCGGGATGGCGGCGCGCGACCTCGTCGTAGCCCTCGGCGACTCGGCGCTGGAGCTCGATCCCCTCGCCCTCGAAGCGGTCCGCCTTGCGGCGGCCGATCCGCGTCACGGCCCGATCGGGCTCGATGCGGAGCAGCAGGGTGAGGTCGGGCCAGACACCGCCGGTGGCGAGATCGCAGATCTCCTCGACCCGCTCCGCGCCGAGGCTCCGCGCGATCCCCTGGTACGCGACGCTCGAGTCGCTGAAGCGGTCGCAGACCACGTCGTGGCCCTGCTCCCGAGCCGGCGCGACGACCTGGGCGACGAGCTCGGCGCGCGCGGCGCAGAAGAGGAGCAGCTCGGCGAGCGGATCGAGCTCCAGCGATGGGTCCTTGAGGAGCTGGCGGATTCGCTCGCCCGCCACCGTGCCGCCCGGCTCCCGCACGAGCACCGTCTCGTCGCCGAGCGCCGAGGCGAGCAGCTTCGCCTGCGTCGTCTTCCCGGAGCCGTCTATTCCCTCGAGCGAGATGAACACATCGCCAGGCTAACCGCCGCCGGGTCGGGTCCATTGTGCGCCGGGGTCGAACTCCCTGCTATCCGCGCCGTTTTCTCGGCCTATCTCGCGGGTAGCGAGGGGGCATCCAACCGGAAGGGAGTATGGAGATGCTCGAGACACCGGAGACACCGGCACCCGACGCCCCGGACACGGGCGGCGGCGACGAAGGTGGCCAGGAGGGCGGCGGCGACGTCGGCGGCGGCGAGGGCGGCGGCGAGGGCGGCGGCGAAGAGAGCGCCTGAATCAGTCGCAGCGTCGCGCGAAGGGCGGCCGTCGTGGCCGCCCTTCTGCTGTTCGGGGGCTCAGGCGGGGTGCATCCGACCCGGCCCCGGTCATTAATAATGGGTAGCGATGGGGGAGCAGTCGACGGGCTCGAGCGCAACGGCGACCTCGACCGCCATTGCGCGGCGCGGGAGCGGACCCGCGCTGATCGCCGCGTTCCTGATCTCGGCGGCGGCGGCGGTCACCCTGATTCTGATTCTCACCGGCAACGACGATCAGGACGTGCCCGTGAGCACAAACACCCCCACCGCAGTGGCGCTGACGCCCAGCGAGACCCGCAGGCCCGGCACGGAGGCCCGGAGCCCGGCCCCCGCCGCGCCGAGCGAGCGGCGCACCACGAGCTGCGAGCCGATCATCGGTAGCGGCGCGGCGAACGCAGGTCGCTCCTACACCGTGACCTCCTCAGCGAGCGATGGCGCGGCGGCGAGCTGCGCGCGGGCGCATTCGGTCCTGCTCCGGGCGCTCAACGGCGTCAGCCCGATCGGCAGTTGGCACTGCATAACTCGGCCGAGCGGCCCAACGATCGCCACCTGCACCTCGATCGGCGGCCGGAAGATCCAGGACACGGCTGACGCCCACCCGGAACGGGCCCCCAACCGGCTTCCCGGTGGCTCCCAAGATGGGTTAGGTTCGCTTCGACCGCGAGGGGAGAGGAGAAGCAGATGGAATCGAGCGGGATCGATCCGGTCGCATTCCGCGACACGCAGAGGGAGAGCTGGGACGGAGCTGCGGCGGGATGGAAGAAGTGGTCTGAGTGGCTCGACCGCTACACCTCACCGGTCAGCGAGAGGCTGGTGGAACTCGCCGGGGTGGAGTCCGGCAGCCATGTGCTCGATGTCGCCGCCGGCTTCGGCGAGCCGGCGCTGACAGCGGCCCACGAAGCTGGCCCTGACGGCCGCGTGGTCGCGACGGACATCTCCCCCGCGATGCTGGAGTTCGGTCGCGAGCGCGCGGCTGACGCCGGCGCCGGCAACCTCGAGTTCATGCTGTCCGACGCGAACAGCCTCGACTTCCCGCACGAGAGCTTCGATGCGGCTGTCTCCCGCTGGGGAATCATCTTCGAGCCCGACGGCGAGGGGACCGCCGAGCGCATCCGGGGCTTCCTGAAGCCGGGGTCGCGCTTCGCGATCAGCTCGTGGGGAACGCCTGAGCGCGCGCCGATGCTCGGCCTCCCGATGCAGGCGGCTCTCGACTTCCTCGACGAAGACCCACCTCCCCCCGGGACGCCGGGCCCGCTCTCGCGCCCCACCGCCGAGGCGATCGGGGGCCTGCTGCAGGGCGGCGGCTTCTCCGACGTCCAGGCCGAGCAGATGGAGATCACCTTCGAGTGGACTTCTCCGGAGGAGTTCGGCGTCTATGTCAAGGACATAGTCGCGCCGATCACCCGAATGGTCGAGGCGCATCCGCCCGATGTCCAAGAGCAGGCCTGGAAGGCGATCGCCGACTCGGTCCGGGATCACGTGGACGATGACGGCAGGGTGCGCCTGGCGAATCAGGTGCTGCTTGCGGTCGGCACGGCGTAGCGTCTAGGTGACTAGCTCTTTGCGCGGGGCTTCGCCCGCGTGCCGTTCCCGGACTTGCTCCGGGCTCCGTTCTTCGTGCGCGTGCCGTTGCGGGCTCGCTTGACCTTGGTCGCCGAGGCCTGGGCCGCGATCTTCTCGGCTTCCTTGGCGGCCTCGGCGGGATCGAGAACCCCGCCGTCGCCATCCTTGGCCGCTGCCGCGGCGGCTTCCTTGGCGGCCTTGGCGCGGTCGCGCTCCTCGCGGCGGCGCTTCATCTCCGCCATCGAGGGGCACTCGTCGTTCAAGCACAGCTTCCAGGGACGGCCGCGCCAGGGCACGACCTGAAGCCGCGGCGTGCGCCCGCAGACCGAGCAGACCTCCTCGATCTTGTAGAGGCCGCGAACCCGCTGGGGCAACGGGAAGGTCTGGTCGCAGGAGTCCGGTGAATCCGGGTTGTCGCCATCCCAGCCTTGGCAGCCGACGAAGCGCTTGCCCGACTTGCGTGCCTTGATGATCCGCAGCATGTTCGGCGAGCCGTCGGGCTGGGTGCGCCCTGCCTCCTGGCAGACGACGCACGGCCCGAGCACACGGTCCTGGTCCATCCCCGCCCAGACCTCGCGGGCGAACTTGCGCCACTTGGCGTCCTCGTCCTCGGTCTTCACGTCGTCGCCCATCTCGTCGAAGGCCGAGCGCAGCATGTTGCGGCTGTCCGCGAGCACCTCGTCCTTGGTCACCTCGCCCGCCTCGATCTGATCCATCTCCGCCTCCATCTCAGCGGTCATCTCGGGGGTGGCCATCCGCGGCACGTAGTTCTCGAACGCCTTCGACATCGCGATCCCCGTCTCCGACGGCTCCGGTGGGTTGCCGAAGACGTAGCCGCGGTCGTAGAGCTTCTGGATGATGTCGGCGCGAGTCGCCTTGGTGCCGAGGCCGCGCTCCTCCATCAGCTCGATCAGCTTGCCCTGGCTGATCCGGGGCGGCGGCGGGGTCTCCTTGCCCTCGATCTCGACGCCCTCGAGCTCGAGCTCCTGGCCCTCCTCCGGCTTCGGGATCTCGGTGTCGGCGGAGCGGGCGTAGGTGTAGATCGCGGCGAAGCCGGGGTCGAGCACGACCGAGCCGCGCACGTAGTAGATCTCGCCGGAGTCGGCATCCGGCCGACCCTTCGCGGTCTCGATGTTCGCCCGCGTCGACTCCGTGACCATCGGCGGCGAGAAGGTGGCCAGGAAGCGGCGGGCGACCAGCTCGTAGACGCGGCGGTGGGCCTCCGAGCGCGCCTCGAGCCGCTGCGGGTTGACCGCCTGCGTCGGATAGATCGGCGGGTGGTCGGTGGTCTCCTTCTTCCCGCGCGTCGCCTCGAGCGTGCGGCCGTCGAGCAGGAACTCGGCGGCCTTGAACTCCTGGATCCCGACGAGCTGCTTCACCAGCTCCTTGGTGTCGAGGGAGCGCGGATAGACGGTGTTGTCGGTCCGCGGATAGGAGATGTAACCGTCCATGTAGAGGTCCTCGGCGATCCGCATTGCCCGCGAGGGCGTGATGCCGAGCCGGCTGGAGGCGTCGGTCGTGAAGGCGGTCGTGTTCAGCGGCGTCGGCGGCCTGCGGGTGTTCTTCCGCGCCGAGATCTCCTTGACCGTGCCGGGGCTGGTCGAGTTCTCGACCGCGGCCTTGGCCTCGGCCTCGTCCCAGAACTTGTCCGTTGTGTGCTCGGCGACGAAGCTGCCGTCGGGATGCCCGAAGGTGGCGGTCACCTCCCAGAACGGCTCCGGCACGTGGGCGCGGCGCTCGAGCTCGCGCTGGACGATCAGCCCGAGGGTCGGGCTCTGGACGCGGCCGACGGAGAGGAAGTTGGAGCCGAAGCGGCGGGTCGCCATCGAGACGGCGCGCGTCAACGTCGCGCCCCAGATCAGGTCCATGTCCTGCCGGGCGGCGCCGGCGTTCGCCAGCGGCATCGAGAGCTCGTCGAGGTCGTTGAAGGCCCGCTCGATCTCGTCCTTGGTGAGGGCGGAGTAGCGGGCGCGCTTCACGGCGCTGCCGTCCGGATTCGTGCCGTCGGCGGACGCAAGCTCGGGATTGGCGTCGACGATCTCCTGCAGGGCCTCCAGGCCGATCAGCTCGCCCTCGCGGTCGTAGTCCGTCGCGATCACGATGTCGTCGGCATCCTTCGCGACCTTCTTCAGCGCGCGCACGACGTTCTTGTCCGTCGGCTCCTTGATCAGGTCGGCGTCGATCAGGTCGCGCGGGTTGGTCTCCTGCCAGTTGTTGTACGACTCGGGGAAGGCAGGGTTGAGCACGTGGCCCTTCAGGCCGATCGTCATGTGGTCCCCGTTCGCGTCGGACCACTCGTAGTACGGGGTCTTGTACGTGGCGCCCTCCTTGGCGGTGCCGCCGCTCAAGATCTCCGCGATCTTCTTCGCGCTGTTGTTCTTCTCGGTGACTATCAGTCGCATATCCGGCACTCCACGGTAGCCGCGACCTGGGATGGCCCCCTCAAACAGGCGGCGACGGGGTTAAGCCGGGACCGCCGCTGCATCTCCGGGTCGATGCGGTCGGCGAGAGTAGCAGGGGCCTTACGCTGCTCCCGTGAAATCACTCGTCACGGGCGGCGCGGGCTTCATCGGCTCGCACCTGGTGGACGCCTTGGCCGGGCGGGGGGACGAGGTGCTCGTGCTCGACGATTTCTCGAGCGGGAAGCGCGAGAACCTGGCCGGGGCGCTGCAAGCAGGCGCCCAGGTGACAGAGCTCGACGTGGCCGGCCCGGGGGCGGTCATGGAGGCATTCGAGGCCTTCGGGCCCGAGAGCGTCTTCCATCTCGCCGCGCAGATCGACGTTCGCCGCTCGATGGAGGACCCGGCCTTCGACGCACGCCTGAACGTGGTCGGCACGGTCAACGCTCTCGAGGGGGCCCGCCGCGCCGGCGCCTCGCGCTTCGTCTTCACCTCCACCGGCGGTGCCATATATGGAGAGGGGGCGGAGCGCGTGGACGAGCTCCCCTTCGCCGAGACGGCCCGGTGTGAGCCGTTTTCGATCTACGGCCAGAGCAAGCAGGCGGCCGAGGGATTCGTCTCGCTTTACGCCCGCACCCGCGGGCTGCGAGCGGTGACGCTCCGGCTCGGCAACGTCTATGGACCCAGGCAGGACCCGGCGACCGAGGCGGGCGTGGTGGCGATCTTCTGCGGGGCCGCTCGCGATGGAGGCCGGCCCACGGTCTTCGGAGACGGCGAGCAGACCCGGGACTACGTGCACGTGTCGGACGTGGTCGCCGCGCTCCTGGCCGCCGAGGCGAGCGAGGAGGAGGGACCGTTCAACGTCGGCACCGGAGCGGAGACGACGGTCCTCGAGCTGGCCGAGCGAGTCGGGGAGTCCTTCGGCCGCGACGACTTCGAGCCGGCCTTCGCGCCCGCCCGCGAGGGAGAGGTCCAGCGGACGGTGCTCGACACCGCGGCGGCGGCCGAGCGCCTGGGCTGGCGAGCCGAGTACACGATCGCGACCGGCATCGAGCAGACGGTCGCGGCGGAGGGTTGACCCTCACTAACCTCTGGCCCATGCCAGCAGCGGCCTTCGAGGGCAAGGAGTGCGTCTGCCAGTTCCACCGCGGGATCTGCGATCAGACCTGCGTGCGGGACATGCTCGAGACCGCTCTATATATGGCATGCCTGAAGCTCAAGGGCCGGCGCTGCCTGGTGATCGGCGGCGGCGACGTCGGCCTCGAGAAGATCGAGGGCCTGCTGCTCTGCGACGGCGACGTTCACCTCGTCGCGCCTGAGGCGATCCCTGCGGTCCAGAGGCTCGCCGAGGAGGGTTCGATCACCTGGGAGCGCCGCGAGTTCCGCGATTCCGACCTCGACGGCGCCTTCCTGGCGGTCGCGGCGACCAGCGACACCGGGGTCAACATCTCGGTCTCCGAGGGGGCCGAGCGCCGCGCGATGCTGGTCAACGTCGTCGACGTGCCGCCGCTCTGCAACTTCATCCTGCCGGCGATCGTCCGCACCGGCCCGCTCGCGATCGCGATCTCCACCGCCGGCGCCTCGCCTGCGCTGGCCAAGCGGATGAAGCGGGAGATCGCCGAGACCTACGGCGAGCCTTACGCGCGCCTCGCGGTGATCCTCAACGACCACCGCGGCTGGGCCAAGGGCACCTTGCCGACCTACCAGGACCGCAAGGAGTTCTTCGAGGGGATCGTGAACGGCGACCCCGACCCGATCGAGCTGATCAAGCAGGGCCGCGAGAGCGAGGTCCAGCGGCTGATCGAGCAGCACAAGGAGCGCTTCGCGACCGCTCTCGGCGCTTCGGCCTAGCTCTTCTTCCCCCTGATCACGAGATACTCGCCCGGCGCGCGGTAGCTGCCGTCATCCGCCTGGTTTTCGGCCTCGTACAGGGCCTCGATCTCATCGCGCAGGGCTTGCCATTTCCCAGCGGGCTCGAGAAGGCGGCGGGCGTTCACGATCGGGGGCAGATCCCGCTCCATATCCGCGAGGAACTCCTCCCGCGATCCGCCGCAGAACTCCATCGTCTGACGCTCGAAGTCGAGCTCGAGGCCCGTGCCGTCGAAGATCTCACGCGCGTGCTCCTCGCTGCCCCAGAGGATCGGCGGCTGGAATCCCTCCGGCGGGGGCGGCAAATGCTTCGCGACCGTCATGAAGAACTGGCCGATGCTCCCGTCCGGAGTCCAGGCGCACACCGCCAGGCGCCCACCCGGCTTCAGGACCCGGGCGAGCTCCGCCGCTGCGGCTTGGTGGTCGGGCGCGAACATGCAGCCGAATACGGACATCACGGCGTCGAAGCTCGCATCCTCGAACGGCAGCTGCTCCGCGTCGCCCTCGACCCATTCGATCTCGACTCCGGCCTCGGCGGCGGCCCTGCGGCCCGCCTCGAGGAGCTCGGGCGTGAGGTCCAGGCCGGTCGTCTTGGCGCCGGTCTTCGCGGCCGGAATGGTCGCGTTGCCGGCGCCGCAGGCGACGTCAAGGACGGTGTCACCGGCAGTCACACCGGCGGCGTTGACGCACGCTGGGCCCACCGCCGCGATCTGCTGCGACGCCGTCGGGTAGTCGCCCATCGCCCACATCGCGCGCTGCTGCTGCTTCTGTTCGGTCAGCTCAACCATCTCTCCCCTCCTGTTGGTCGGTTGCGGGAACCGTCCCATAGGAGGGGCGAGGGTTACTTGCCGTTCGTCACTCAGTCGGCCGGAAGCGCGTAGATCGCCACGGCCGCGTACTGGACCGCGGCGGCGGCGATCACCAGCACGTGGAAGATCTCGTGGTAGCCGAACACCTGCGGGCGGGGATCGGGCTTTCGCCGCGCGTAGATCACCGCCCCGGCCGAATACAGCGCCCCGCCGAGCGCGATCAGCCCGACGCCCACCGGGCCGATCTCATCCCAGAGCTGCGGCAGCGTCACGATCGCCACCCAGCCCGTGCTCAGGTAGACCGCGGCCGTGAACCAGTACGGCGAGTCGATCCAGACCAGGTTGAGGACCACGCCTGCCGCCGCGGTCGCCCAGACGACGATCAGCACCACGTTGGCGAGCGTCCCATGCATGACCAGCAGCGCGAACGGGGTGTAGGTCCCGGCGATGAAGACGAAGATCATCGTGTGATCGAGGCGGCGCATCCACTGCCTCACCTCCGGCGTCCACGTGACCCGGTGATAGAGGGCGCTGGTGCCGAGCATCGCGGAGAGCGAGAAGGCGTAGATCGACATCGCGACCACGGCGGTAGCGCCACTCGCCGCCAGGACCAGGGCCGCTCCGGCGCCGAGCGAAACGAAAAAAGCCCACTGATGGGAGACCCCGCGCAGGCGCGGCTTCTGGGAGAGCTTGTGCGCGGCGGCGTGGGCGGCCATGGCCGCGGTGTCGCGCGCCGCCGCGACCTGGCGGCTGGCGGCATCGCGCGCCGCGCCCAGCCGCTCGCCGGCCTCGGCCCTCGCGTTCCCCAGCCGCTCGCCCGCTGCCCCGGCAGCGCTTCGCGCCGCCCCGAGCGGATCGGGACCGGACTGAGACTCGTCGCCCGCCCGCGCCATGGCTCCAACCATAGCCAGGGATCAGCGCGCCGCGGCGGCGGAGTAGACCTAAAAAACCCGCAATGAAAGCGGTGGGTCCGGCCGGAGCCGGTTCTGCGTCGAGTTGTGTCCACCCCTCGGACAGGAGTCGACGCAGAAGCGTTCTGCGCCCCGTTTATCTCGCTGAGCGGGGCGACTTCGAGGCAGAACGGCAGCCCGCCCTCGGCTTGACCCTAGATCTAGTGTCTTTCTTCATTGCTAGTGTTACTCGAACACTAGTCTCCGGTAGACTGTGACCAGTGACCTGTCCCCGCTGCGATTCCCCCACCAAGACCCTCGAGACGCGCCGCGTTCCCGACGGGGCCGTCCGCCGCCGCCGAGAGTGCACCTCGTGCGGCCACCGCTTCACCACCTATGAGCGGGCCGTGCCGGACCAGCTGCAAGTGATCAAGCGCGACGGCTCCCGGCAACCGTTCGATCGGCAGAAGCTGCTCAGCAGCCTGGCCGGTGCCACCCACAAGCGCGACGTGGATCCTCGCCGCCTCTCCCTCATCGCCGATGTTGTGGAGAAGGAGGCCCGGACGAACGGCGGTGCGATCAGCGCCCCGCGGATCACTGAGATCTGCCTCACCGGACTCCGGAAGCTCGACCACGGCGCCTATCTGCAGTTTGCGGGAACTCTGCCGGACGCCGCTCGGAGCGCGTCATGAAATCCCCGCAAACACGGAAGGCGGAGGCCCACGTTTCCGTCCGAACCGCGGAGGATGCTGCGGTGCTCACCCCAAAGAGCCCGATGAGAGGAGAAAACTGATGGCCAAGGCCACTTCGAACGCACGCACCACCGAGAAGGGCCTCGTCATCGAACGCCGCTTCACCTCTCCGGGGGTCCACCCCTACGACGAGCTCGAGTGGGAGATCCGGGACGCGATCATCGGCGATCCCCAAGCTGAAGGGGGCCCGGCCTTCGAGCAGCACGGCGTCGAGTTCCCCAAGACCTGGTCGCAGAACGCGACCAACATCGTCGCCCAGAAGTACTTCCGCGGGCAGCTCGGCTCGCCCCAGCGAGAGACCTCCGTCAAGCAGATGGTGAGCCGCGTCGCCGACCGGATCACCGAGGCGGGCCGCGAGGCCGGCTACTTCGCGACCGACGAGGACGCCGACGCCTTCGACGCCGAGCTCACCTCGATCCTGGTCAACCAGAAGGCCGCGTTCAACAGCCCGGTCTGGTTCAACGTCGGCTGGAAGGACCCCGGCTCCGAGCAGGCGTCGGCGTGCTTCATCCTCTCGGTCGAGGACGACATGGACTCCATCCTCTCCTGGAACACCAAGGAGGGGATCATCTTCAAGGGCGGGTCCGGGTCCGGCATCAACCTCTCCAAGATCCGTGGCTCGATGGAGCCGCTCTCCAAGGGCGGCATCGCCAGCGGCCCGGTCAGCTTCATGCGCGGCGCCGACTCCTGGGCCGGCGCGATCAAGTCCGGCGGCGGCACCCGGCGCGCGGCCAAGATGGTCGTCCTCGACGTCGATCACCCGGACATCGAGAAGTTCATCTGGTGCAAGGCCGACGAGGAGAAGAAGGCCGCGGCGCTCAAGGCCGCCGACTTCGACATGCGCCT
>DATFPJ010000045.1:0-7700 GCA_035264865.1 Solirubrobacterales bacterium | reverse complement strand
ACCGCTTCACCTCTGCTTGTGCCTCTTTGCACTCCGCGCTCCCGTTTGGATTTGCGCTCGTGATCGCGCTCCAGGTTCCCGTGACCCTGCAGGAGGTGGGGAGGCCGAAGACGACGACGTTGAAATGCCCATACGCGCCCCGCGGGTTCGGGAAGCCGCCACTGACCTCGCCGTTGTTGAAGGTGTTGCCACTGATCGGTGTCGGCTGGTCGTAGTGAGCGGAGGTGAGCGTGCACCCTCCCATCGTGATGGGGCCGTTCAGCGTCAGGTTCGTGACGGACGATCCGTCGCTCGACACGCTGAAGCTGATGCTGCCGCCGCCACTCGCGGACCCGCTGTAGGAAGCACCGGGGATGTGAAAGGCCGCCGCCCGAGAGGGCAGCAGGCCGATGATCAGCGCCGCACACCCGATCGCGGACACGACCACGATCCGACCTGCTGCGATCCTCCCTGGCCGCTTTGCCGTCGCCATGAGGGACTTCTACCCGGACTCCGCGCGATTCAACTGGGGAACCGGCGGGGTCAGACCTCGAGCATCACCGTGACCGGACCGTCGTTGACGAGCGCCACCCCCATGCAGGCGCCGAAGACTCCCTTGGTCGCGCCCGCACGCTCGCAGAAGCGGTCATAGAGGGGCTCCGCCTGCTCTCCCGGGGCAGCCTGGACGTAGCTCGGGCGGGTGCCCTTGCGCGTGTCGCCGTAGAGGGTGAACTGGCTGACGCAGAGGATCTCGCGGTCGCCGAGCGGCTCGTTCATCCGGCCCTCGGCATCGTCGAAGATGCGGAGCGCCCGGACCTTCTCGGCGAGGCGGTCGGCCGCGGCCTCCGAGTCGTCGCGCGAGACGCCCAGCAACACCAGCAGACCGGGGCCAATCTGCGCGACCCGCTCGCCCTCGACGTCGACAGCCGCCTGGCTGACGCGCTGAACCAGCGCCCTCACCGGGTCAGCTCGCGGCCAACCGCTCTCTATATATCCGGTAGTCGCGCCGGTCCGGCCGCAGGTTCGAAGCGAGCGCGAGGTGATGCCGGGCACGACGCGTCTCGCCGGTCTTGGTCAGGGCGCGGCCCAGGCAGAAGTGGGCGTAGTCGTTGACCGGGTGGGTCTCCACCACCGCCTCGAACTCGGTCGCCGCCTCCGCGTAGTGGCGGGTCCTGAAGAGGGCGCGGCCGAGCGCCTCGCGCACCGAGCTCTTCTCGGGCGCCTGTCGCGCCGCCTCCTTGAGCGGCACCGTCGCCTCCTCGAAATCGCCATCCTCGAGCAGCTCCATGCCTCGCCGATAGAGCGAGTAGAGCGACTCGTTCTGGGAAGCCTGCTCGTCCGGGGACATGAACCCAGTTTAGGAGCCCCGGCAACCGTGCTCGCTACTCGCGGCCCTTGCTCGGCGAGCCCGACTCCGAGCGAAGCGCCTCGACCCGATCGAGGATCGCATCCGCGACCCCCTCCTTCGAGGCCAGCGGCACGTGGTGCTCGCCGGTGGCCTCGACGACCACCACCTCGTTCTCGGCGCTCTCGAAGCCGATCTCACTGCGGGAGACGTCGTTGAGGACGATCGCGTCGGCGCCCTTGCGCACCAGCTTCTCCCGCGCGCGCTCCAGGCCGGACTCCGTCTCCGCCGCGAAGCCGACGATCGTCTGATCGGGACGGCGGCTCGCCGAAAGCGCCGCGAGGATGTCCTCCGTCGCCTCCAGATCGAGCTCGAGGCCGCCGCTGCCCTCGCGGTGGATCTTCTCTCCCGCGGCCCGCTTCGGCCGGAAGTCCGCGGGAGCCGCCGCCATCACCAGCACATCGCTCGAGTCGAACTCGCGCCCGAGCGCGTCGGCCAGCTCGGCGGCGGTCTCGACGTCGACACGCCGGACACCCGCGGGACCGCGCAACGAGACGTTCGCCGCGACCAGGGTCACCGCGGCCCCACGCCGCGCGGCCCTCTCCGCCAGGGCGAGTCCCATGCGGCCCGAGGAGCGGTTGCCGATGAAGCGCACGGGATCGATCGGCTCGCGTGTCCCGCCCGCCGAGACCAGCACGCGCAGTCCGTCCCACGGCCCGCTGGGACCGGGCAGCGCCTGCTCGATCGCGTCGAGCAGGGCGCTGGGCTCGGGCAGGCGGCCGACGCCGTGCTCGCCGCGGGAGGCGAGTGCGCCCTCCTGCGGCTCGATCACGGTGATCCCACGCTCTCTCAGCGTCGCGAGGTTGGCCTGCGTCGCCGCGTCGCGGTACATGCGGTCGTTCATCGCCGGTGCGACGAGCCGCGGCGCGGTGCAGGCGAGGAAGGAGGTCGTGAGCATCGAATCCGCGATCCCCGCGGCGAGCTTCGCGATCGTGTTGGCGGAGGCCGGCGCGACCAGATAGGCGTCGGCGTTCGCGACGACCTCGAGATGTCCGATCGGGTCGTGTTCCGGGATCGGATCCCCGGGGAAGGCGCCCCTCATCGGGTCGCGCTCGAACTCATCGCTGAGAACGGGCGCCCCGACGATTCCCTCGAACGAGGCGGCGCCGACGAAGCGCTGTGCCGCCGGGGTCATCAAGACGCGAACGGCGTGGCCCTCCTTGGTGGCGAGCCTGGCGAGCTCGAGCGACTTGTAGGCGGCGATGCCGCCGCTCACGCCGAGCAGGATGCGGGCCATGCGCTGATTACAGCAGCGAAACCCGGCCGGTCAGGTCCTGCACTTGCAGTGCCGGACCGGTCCCCGGCGGAGCTAGGCCTTGTACTCGTACTTCAGCTTGCCCGAAGCGGTCTCTTCGAGCGCGATGGTGAGGTAGTTCCCGCTCGGGACCTCCACCATCGGCGGCGTGTACTCGCCGTATGCGCCCTCGGAGAGCGAATGGTAGTAGGCGTTGATCTGGCGCGCGCGCTTGGCGGCAACCAGGACTGCGGCGTAGTGCGTATCGGTGTGCTCGAGGAGCTTGTCGACTCTGGGTCGGATCATTGACATGGGGTCAGTGTAGGGACAGCTCGCCCCGGACGAGCTTCTCGAGCTCCGAGGCCGCCCGCTGGACCTCGTCGTTCACAATCACGTGCGGGAACTCGGAGCGGGCCCCGAGCTCCACCTCGGCGGTCCGCAGCCGCTGCTCGATCGCCTCCGGCGAGTCCGTCCCGCGGCCCTCCAGCCGCTCCCGCAGCACCGCTTCGTCGGGCGGCGCGATGAAGATCTGCACCGCCTCGGGCATCGCGTCGCGCACCTGCCGGGCGCCCTGGACCTCGATCTCGAGAACGACTGAGCGGCCGGCCGCGAGCCGGCGCTCGACCTCCTCGCGCAGCGTCCCGTAGTAGTTGCCGCTGTAGCTGGCGTGCTCGAGGAAGTCGCCCGCCTCGAGGCGCCGCCGGAAGTCCTCGGGAGAGAGGAAGTGGTATTCGCGGTCGTCGACCTCGCCGGGCCTCGGGTCGCGGGTCGTCGCCGAGATCGAGAGCTCGAGCTCCGGGACTCGCTCGAGCAGGCGCTCGATCAGCGTCCCCTTCCCCACTCCGGACGGACCGGTGATCACGAAGACCTTCCCCATGGCTCAGATGATGACCGCAGGGACGGCCGCGAAAAGTGCCTGGAAAGTGCCGCTATTTGCGCAGCTGTGTGACCAGTTCGGCGCGCTGGCGCTCGGAGAGCCCGCCGATCGTCTTCGACGGCGAGATCCGGCACTGGTTGAGGATTCGATTGGTCTTCACCCGGCCGTACTTTGGGACGGCCATCAGCATGTCGATGACCTTCGCCGTCTGGACGTACTCCGGCGGATCCATCAACAGGGTCTGGATCTTGACCTTGCTGCCCTTGAGGTCGCGCTTCAGCTGGGCCCGCTTCGAGCGGATGTCGTTCGCCCTCTTCAGGGCTTCCATCCGCTGGTCCAGTGATCTCTCGGGGGCGGCGTTGGAGGACTGGACCGGGGCCTGCATCGGGGCGGCAGTATATCCGCGGCCACCGGGCTCGGAAAGCCAATTTGGGGGCAATCCGAAAAAAGTTCCGTCTATCCGGGGTTCCGTGCCAGCTCGCCCGCCAGCTCCGCTGCGATGCGGGAACCGGCCGCCGGGTCACGGAAGCTCTCCGTGCCGATCGCAACGATCCGTGCACCGGCGGCGGTCAGCTCGGCCGCCTCACGGCCCGACGAGATGCCCCCCATCGCGATCACCGGGAGCTCGACCGCCGCCGCCACGGCGCGGATCTGCGCCAGCGCCACCGATCTGACGGCCGCCCCGGAGAGCCCGCCGGTGCCCCCGCCGAGCCAGGACTCGGACGACCCGGGCGCGAGGGCTGCGGCCCGCAGGGTGTTGATCAGCGAGACGGCGTCCGCGCCGCCCTCCTCGGCGGCCGCGGCGACCGGGAGCGGGTCCGCGATGTTCGGCGTCAGCTTCACGATCAGCGGCTTCGTCGTCAGGGGACGCAGCCGGCGCAGCAGGGACCGCGCCTCCTCGGGGGACTCCCCGACGATCAGCCCGGATTCGACGTTCGGGCAGGAGACGTTGAGCTCCAGGGCAGCGACCTCCTCCCGCGAGGCGACCCCCTCGACGAGCTCGGCGAACTGATCCTGGCTCGTCGCCATCACCGAGACGATCAGCGGGACGGGAAGCTCGGCGAGCTGGGGCAGGTCATGCTCCAGGAACCCCGCGAGCCCCTTGTTCGGCAGCCCAATCGAGTTGATCAGCCCGGACGGCGTCTCCCAGAGGCGCGGCGGCGGGTTCCCCACCCGCGGCTCCGGGGTGATCGTCTTCGAGACGAAGGCCGAGAAGGGGAACTGGTCGAGCAGCGCGTCGCCGAAGGCCCGTCGTGCGGCGATCGCGTCGAAGGTCCCCGAGCCGTTGATCACCGGGTGGCGCAGCTCGATGCCGCAGAACTCCACCGCGAGGCCCGCTTCGGCGACCGGCGGCCCCGGACGCGAAGCGGAGGATCCGCCGTTGATGGTGGCCATCAGTGACCTGAGCCCTTGACGAGGGCGGTCTCGATCTCGTCGCCGCGGACGACCGGGCCGTCCACGCAGAGACGCATGTAGCCGCCGCGCGCCTGCGGAATCGCGCAACCGAAGCAGGCGCCGAATCCGCAGGCCATCGGCGCCTCCATCGCAAGCTCGCAGGACACCCCCCGCTCCGAGCACATGACGCGCACAGCCTCCAGCATCGCCGGTGGCCCGCAGGCGTAGACCGCGGCACTGCCCGCGTCGTCGCCCTCCAGGAGCACGCCGAGCAGGTCGGTGACATAGCCGCGATGGCCGGTGTGCCCGTCCTCGCTCGCAAGCCGGATCTCCGAGCAGTCGAAGAGGTCGAGCCCGCCGGAGTTCTCCCGGTCGCGGAAGCCGAGGAGCACCCGCGACGGGATGCCGGCAGCGAGCAGCTGCCTTCGCCAGATCGCCAGCGGGGCCACCCCGATCCCGCCACCGACCAGGATCGCTCCAGCCGCGGCTTCCGAGACCCGCGCGGGCTCCGAGAAGGGGCGTCCCAGGGGGCCGTGGATCCAGAGCCCCTCCCCCGCCTCGAGCCCGGCTAGTCGCGACGTGCCCGGGCCGACCGCCTGCACAAGGAAGTCGAGCCGGAGGCCGCCGTCGGCGCGGGCGGCGTCAGCGACCGAGAACGCTCTCGCCAGATAGGGACGGCCGGAGTCGCCGCCCCACCCTCGCTCGGCGGCGAGCATGTAGAACTGCCCGGCGGCGGGCTCCGGGCCGGCCGGATCGACGGCCGAGAAGATCCGATAGCCCCCGGACTCCAGGTTCCGGGTCACCCGGCAGAGCCGGCGCCCGAACGGGGCGGGGACGCGCTCGCCCAGCTTCGGGGATCGAGAGAGGGTCACCTCTGCGATGGCTCGCGCTCCTCCGGCTGGTGGAGCTCCTGCAGTGAGAGCACCTCGGCGTCGCCGCGCGCTGCCGCGAAGATCGCCCGCGAGGCGGCGGAGGCACCGGTCATCGTCGTCACGCAGGGGACACCGTGTCGCACCGCCGCCGTGCGGATCTCGTAGCCGTCTGCGCGGGCGCCGGAGCCGGTCGGGGTGTTGATCACCAGATCTACCTCCCCGGAGTTGATGCAGTCGACGACGTGCGGCGAGCCCTCGCCGATCTTGTTGATCTTCGTGACCGGCACGCCCATCGCGGAGATGGCTTGCGCGGTCCCCGCGGTCGCGATCACCTTGAAGCCGAGGTCGTGGAAGCGGGTGGCGAGCTGCGTGGCGGCGGGCTTGTCGGAGTCGGTCACCGAGATGAAGATCGTCCCCTCCTGTGGCAGCGAGACCCCGGCGGCGGCCTGCGCCTTGCCGAATGCCGTCGGGAAGTCCGCGGCGATCCCCATCACCTCGCCGGTGCTCCGCATCTCGGGGCCGAGGACCGAGTCGGCCCCCGCGAAGCGAGCGAAGGGCAGCACGGCCTCCTTGACGCTGATGTGGCTCGGCAGCTCGTCGGGCAGCGACTGATCGGCGAGCGACTCCCCGAGCATCAGCCGGCAGGCGATCTTGGCGAGCGGCGCGCCGACGGCCTTGCTGACGAAGGGAACGGTCCGCGACGCCCGCGGGTTGGCCTCCAGCACGTACAGCTCGCGCCCGCGCAGCGCCAGCTGCAGGTTCAGCAGCCCACGGACCGACAGGGCGCCTGCGAGCGCGGACGCGGCGCGCCGGATCTCCGACTCGAGCTCCGGCGTGACCGACGGCGCCGGCACGACGCAGGCCGAGTCGCCGGAATGCACGCCGGCCGCCTCGACGTGCTCCAGGATGGCGGCGACCCACGCGTGCTCGCCGTCGCAGAGACAGTCGACGTCGAGCTCGAGCGCCCCCTCCAGGAACTCGTCGACGAGCGCCGGCCCGCCCAGCTCGAGCTCGTCCGGCCCGCGCGCCAAGCGCATGCCGCGCCCGCCGATCACGTAGTGCGGCCGAACGAGCACCGGGTAGCCGATCCGCTCGGCGACCTCGGCGGCCTCAGCGGCCGTCGACGCTTCGCCCCACGCCGGAGCGCGGAGCCCGAGCTGGTCGAGCACGGCGGCGAAGCGGCCCCGGTCCTCCGCCGCCTCGATCGCCGGCAGCGGATCGCCGACCAGCACCGCGCCGGCATCGGCGAGCGGCCCCGCGAGCGCCAGCGGCGTCTGGCCGCCGAAGCCGACGGCGACGCCGGCGGGGCGTTCGAGCGCGCAGACGTCGAGCACGCGCTCGAGCGTCACGGGCTCGAGGTACAGCCGATCGCTGGTGTCGTAGTCGGTCGAGACGGTCTCCGGGTTCGAGTTGAGGAGCACGGCCTCGTATCCGAGCGCCCGGAAGGCCTGCGCGGCGTGGACGCAGCAGTAGTCGA
This sequence comes from Solirubrobacterales bacterium, assembly GCA_035264865.1. Lineage (GTDB taxonomy): Bacteria > Actinomycetota > Thermoleophilia > Solirubrobacterales > 70-9 > DASUPK01. The sequence continues at coordinate 461 of DATFPJ010000045.1, read as the reverse complement.
ACTCGATCCCCTGGCCGATGCGGTTCGGGCCGCTGCCGAGGATCAGGATCGATCCGTCGCCCGCAGACGTCGGCTCGTCGGAGGGCTCGTAGGAGAGGTAGTAGTACGGCGTCCGCGCCTCGAACTCGGCCGCGCAGGAATCGACCGCGAGCCGACCGGGCAGCGGCCGCCGGCGCCTCACGGCCGCCTCGTCGACGCCGAGGACGCGCGCGATCGTCTCGTCCGGCAGACCGAACCGCTTCGCGCGTCCGACGTCTCCGTCGGCCGCGACCTCGTACTCGGCCGCTGCGATCGCGTGCAGCTCCGCGGCGAAGTAGGGGTGGATCCCGGGCAGTTCGAGGCCGTGCCGGGCGCCCTCGAGGTAGAGGTCCCACCGCTCCGGCACCGGCTCGCCGAGCCGCGAGAGATCGAGCGTCGCGGACACTTCCTCGCGACCCTGCGCCGCTTTCAGGAACGCTTCG
>DATFPJ010000044.1:0-3431 GCA_035264865.1 Solirubrobacterales bacterium | reverse complement strand
GAGCCGCAGCCGGAAGCCACGCTTGAAGTGGGAGTCGATGTAGCCGAAGACGCCGATCCCATCGACCCCGTCCGGGTCGAGGCGGTCGGCCTCGACCTCCTCGATCTCGAAGATCTCCCGCAGGCCGCCCCCGAGGGCCTCCTGCTTCGCCGGGTCATCGGCCAGGCCCGAGATCAGGCGATGGGTCGGGAACACAGTGAGGTCGGGGTCCTCGAGGGAGACCAGCGCCATCAGGACGTAGTCCGCCGGGCCGCCCTCGCCGACCTCTCGCTGATAGGCGAGCGAGGTCTCGTAGCGGTGGTGGCCGTCCGCGATCAGCAGCTCGCCGGACGCGAGCTCCGAGGCGATCGCCCCATGCACGGCCGGGTCCGCGACGCGCCAGACGCGATGCGTCGTGCCGTCGCCATCGCTCACCTCTCCCCACGGGGTCCCGAGAGCCGGCTCGATCCGCGCCCACGCGTCGCCGGGATGGAGGGCGAAGATGGGGGAGAGGTTGTGGCGGGTGGCGCGGGTGAGCCAGAGGCGATCCTCCTTGGGACCGGGCTGCGTGCGCTCGTGCGGCCGGATCCCATCTCCGTACGGCGCCAGCTTGACCCGCGCGAGGAATCCTCGCCGCGTGAGCCGTGACCCATCAGGGGCCGCGTAGTCCTGCTCGAGCGCCCAGATCGCCGGCTCGGAGTCCCGGGTGAGCACGCCCTCCTCGGTCCACCTGGCGAGCAGCGTCGCCGCGTGTTCGTAGGGATCGTGGCCCTCGGGGTCCCGCGGCAGGTCGAGCTCGACCACCTTGTGCTCGGAGCGGGCGACGAGCTCGGCGCGCTGCGCGTCGTCAATCACGTCGTAGGGAGGCGCGACGACGTCCGCAAGCGCGACCTTGCCGAGGTCGTAGTGCAGCGCCTGGAGCGGAAGAACCTCTGCCACCGGGGGCGACACCCTAGACTCGTCGCAGTCGGGGCGTGGCGCAGCCTGGTAGCGCGCGGCCTTTGGGTGGCCGAGGTCCCCGGTTCAAATCCGGGCGCCCCGATCTCAGCGTCGGCCGGGCTGGCTCGGATCTGGACGCCGCGTTAGATTGGGGGCAGTTCGCAGGGGGCGGGAGAAGGTGAAATGAAGTCCGCAGTTCAGGGTCGGACCTACGCGCATCTGCTGGTGGCGGTTGCCGTGATCTCCGCGGGTCTCGCCCTGCTCTTCTATGCCACCGGTCTCTTCCACGACACTGAGCTCTCCAGCGTCGACACCCGCTTCTCTATCCGTGGCGACGACGGCCCGCGTGACGACATCGCGCTCGTCCTGATCGACGACGTCACCTCCCACGAGCTGCCGGTCCGGTTCCCCTTCCCGCGCTCGCTCCACGCCAAGGTGATCGATGCGGTCAACCGGGACGGCGCCAAGGCCATCGCGTACGACGTCGAGTTCCTCCAGCCGACGAAGCAGGAGGAGGACAGCGCCCTGCTCGACGCGGTGGCTCGCGCGCCGAACAAGGTCATACTCGCCGACAGCCAGCCCGATCCCCAGGGGCGAAGCGGCGTCTTCGGGGGTCAACAGACCCTCGATCAGATCAAGGCCCGCGCCGGCAACACCCAGATCGGCGAGGACTCGGACGGCGTTCGCAGGCGGATCCCGTTCGAGGTCGGGAACATGGAGACGTTCCCGCTGGTCGCGGCCGAGGTCGCCTCGGGCAAGCAGATCACCGAGGACCAGATGGGCGGTCCCTCCGCCTGGATCGACTACGACGGCGGCGTCGGCACGTACCCGTCGGTCCCGTTCTCCCGCGTCCTCAGCGGGCAGTTTCCACCGGGTTTCTTCAAGGGCAAGGTGGTCGTCGTCGGGGCCTCGGACCCGACCCTGAAGGACCTCGCCCAGACCCCGACCAGCGGCGACGAGCTGATGTCCGGCCCGGAGATCAACGCCAACGCCATCGCCACCGCGCTCGACGACTTCCCGCTGCGCTCGACCCCGCTCGGGCTCGACCTCTTCCTGATCGCGCTGATGGGCATCCTCGCCCCGCTGGCGAGTTATCGCCTCTCGCCGATCCGAGCGCTCGCACTCGGTCTGGGTGCGGGCGCGCTCTACCTCGTCTTCGCCCAGCTTGCCTTCAACTCGGGCCGGATCGTGCCGGTGCTCTACCCGATGGTCGCCCTCGGGCTCTCACTGGTCGGCTCGCTGGTCGTCTACTACGTCCGCGAGGCCTTCATCCGCCGGCGCGTCCGCGACACGTTCGCACGCTTCGTTCCCGAGTCGGTCGTAGGTCAGGTGCTTGCGCAGGCCGACGAGGATCTTCGCCTCGCCGGCCGTCGCATGGACGTGACGGTGCTCTTCAGCGACATCCGCGGCTTCACCACCTTCTCCGAGGCGCGCGACCCGGGCGAGGTGCTGAAGGTGCTCAACCGCTACCACGAGGAGATGACCGACGCGGTGATGTCCCACGGCGGCACCCTGATCTCCTTCATGGGGGACGGGATCATGGCCACCTTCGGCGCGCCGATCGCGATGGAAGACCACGCCGACCGCGCGTTTGCCGCCGCCAGGGAGATGCTGACGGAGCGGCTGCCGCGCGTGAACGAGTGGATGCGGGAACAGGAGATCGGCGCCGAGTTCCAGATCGGCATCGGCCTGAACAGCGGGCCGGTGATGGCCGGCAACCTCGGTTCGTCCAAGCGCCTCGAGTACACGACGATCGGCGACACGGTCAACACCGCAGCGCGGCTGGAGGGCATGACGAAGGGCAGCGGCCACAGCCTCTTCGTCGCCGACTCGACCCGCGAGCGCCTCTCAGAGCGAGACGGCGAGCTCAGCTACGTCGACTCGTTCCCCGTTCGCGGCCGGGCGGAGGAGATCCGGGTCTGGGCGCCCGCCTGAGGGTGGTTCAGCGGTTGCGGGCGAAGTAGCTCTGGCCCGGTCCGAGCTCCACGGTCTTCCGCAGGTCGAAGTCGCGAACCTTGATCCCGATGCCGTCAGTCACCTTGAAGAATGTTCCGCGGCAGGTGTCCTGCGTGAGCCAGGTGGTCCCGCGAACGCTGCCGGTCCCGCTGCTCCCCGAGCTGCTGTAGTTGCCGCTGCCGCTGCCCCAGACGCGCCGCCGCCGCTTGCGTGAGGTCGTTGCGATCGGCCCGCCGGATGCCTTCCCGGCCTTGGCCCCGCCGGGCTTGCTACCCGGGCAGGCCAGCTTCCCGGCGAGCTTGACGTTCGCCGGTGCGTTGTGAGCTCTCTTTTGCCGGAGCTTGACCAGGCCGTCGTAGAAGACGACCGTGTTGTCGGGCGTCGTCTCGCCGTAACTGCCGGTGGCCGCCGTCACCTCCAGCTTGCCTCCCCGGGTGTCGACCAGGCTGTTGACGCGGACGCTCTCGACCTTCTTGAGGTTCTTGTACTTGCGCTTGCCCGGCTCCTTGACCCTGATGCTTCCCGCGGTGCGCTGCACCAGGACGGAGATGCCGTGC
>DATFPJ010000043.1:0-10779 GCA_035264865.1 Solirubrobacterales bacterium | reverse complement strand
TCGATCTGCCATTTCCTCGGCTCCCGCCGCTTCGAGGTAGACGACCATTCGACCAACGTCTTCTGGCTCGCCCTCCCCTCGCTGGGCGCGTCCTGGCATCACAACCACCACACCTTCCCGCGCTCGGCCGAGCACGGCCTGCGCCGCTGGGAGCTCGATCCGTCCGCGCTAGTGATCCGCGCCATGGAGAGGCTGGGCCTCGCCTGGAACGTGATCCGGATCGCGCCCGAGCGCCAGGCGGCGAAGGCGATCGACGCTCCCGCATCGCGCGAGCCCGAAGCTCAAGGCGCTTCTTAGCCCGGTCTCAGCCTCCTCTCAGGCTCCGCTGGCTTCATGGCCGGCGTGGGGACCAACCGAGAGGAGCGCTATGAAGGACAAGACGAAGAGGTTCAGGCTGACCGTGGGGCCGCTCGGCATGTCGCTGGCGGCCGCGGCGGTCACGGCCGCGGCGTTCGCCGCGATCTCGCTGGCGGACAGCGGCGGGAGCGGCGGCGGTGGCGGAGACACCCGGACGTTCCAGGCCCCCGGGCCCGGAGGCGCGGGGGCCGTGATGATGTTCCGGGACGACCTCTCGGACGCGGACCGGCAGAAGCTGGACGACTTCCGGAGCTGCATGGAGGAGAACGGCGCGCCCGCCCCGCCCGAGCCGGGGAAGTTCGACCCGAGCAACCCGCCGAAGCCGCCGAGCGCGGACGACCAGGAGAAGCTGCGCAAGGCCTGGGAGGCGTGCAAGGACAAGCTGCCCGAGGACATGCAGAAGGCGGGCCCCCCAGGGCTCCACGCGACCGGCTGTAGACCGGGCGGACTGCCTCCGGGTGAGAGCGGAAAGCAGCAGAACCAGGACCAGAGCGACAGCTCGAGCAGCGACTCGAGCGGCTCGGACTCCTAGTCAAAGCTCGTCCAATCACAAACGGCGTCGGCAACGGACGCCCCATACATCCCCAGAAGGCGAGCGGCCCCCAGACGGGGGCCGCTCGCTCGTTCGGCGGACTGCGGCCCCGGATGCCGCTCTAGACGAGCGGCTCGCCGACCACCAGGTCGAAGCGCTCGAGCAGCTCGGGAACGCTCTCGATCTTGAAGTAGTGGCCGTAGCGCTCGCCAAGCGCTGTCAGCTCATCCGGGTCCGCCTTGAGCGCGCCGCCCATGGCGTCGAGCTCCTCGAAGAACTTCTCGAACCCGGCCGGGGCGATGATCTCGAGGATCCGGCACGGCTCGTCGCCGGCGTTCCAGAAGGTGTGCCACTGCTCGCGCGGCTTGAACACCAGGTCGCCGGGCTCCGCGTAGACGACCTCGTCCCCGAGCAGCGCGCCCATGCGGCCCTCGAGCACGTAGCTGTACTCGTCCTCGCGGGTATGGAGGTGCACCGGCGCCGCGAGGGCGCGGGGCGACATCGGGTGCTCGACCAGCGAGAAGCGCTGCTTCGTCTCGGCGCCGTCGATCATGAACCGCACGCCGATGCTGCCCAGGAACCCCGACTTCCCGTCGGTTGGCCCCACGATCTTCGGCTTCGTCGCCTGGTTCGTCGCTTCCACGTTTCCTTCTCCTTTAAGTGGACAGTAGTGTCGCGCGAATATGTAACACAGGTGCGTGGGATCTGTCAACATTGATTGAACAGATATGTCCGATCAAAAGCGTCCATACCGCAAGAAGCGCCGCGCCGAGCTCGAGGCCCAGACCAGGCGACGGATCACGGAGAGCGCCGTGGCGCTACACGGAAGCGTCGGTCCCGCCCGCACCTCGATGAGCGCGGTGGCCGAGCGCGCCGGCGTTCGGCGCTCCACCCTCTACCGCCACTTCCCGGACGAGGGCGCGCTCTTCGAGGCGTGCTCGTCGCACTGGGCGGCGGCCAACCCGCCGCCGGACATCAGCGCCTGGGCCGAGATCAGGGATCCCGACGAGCGGGTGCGGGAGGCACTTGAGCAGCTCTACGCCTACTACGGACGAACCGAGCGGATGATGGCCAACCTGATCCGGGACGAGCAGGTGAATCCGCACGTCCGCAAGCACTTCGCGGCCTTCCACGCGTTCATGGAGGCCGCCCGCGATGTTCTGCTCGCGGGCCACGGGCTGCGCGGCAGGGCCCGGGACCGAGTGGCGGGAGCGATCGGGCACGCGCTCTCGTTCGTCACCTGGCGCTCGCTCGTCCGAGAGCAGGGACTGGACCCCGACGCCGCCGTCGAGCTGATGTGCGAGCTGGTCGCCGCCTGCGAGCGGGCGCCCGCGCGCGCCGCCTAAGCCGGCAGGCCGACCGACTCCAGCGCCGCGGCGATCTCGGAGTAGACCGTCACGCTCGCGACCTTCCGGTCGCGCTGCTCGAGCACGTGCGCCAGCGGGACGTCGAGCTCGTCACCGCTCTCCTTCTGGGTGATCTGCAGGCGGCCGAGCACGACCCATCGTCCGTCGCTGACCGGGCGGAGGCCCTCGGGCTTGAAGCTGTCGGACTGGAAGAGGTCGTCCATCTCGCCGCGCCAGCGGCGAAAGCCGCGCGCGCCCTTGTAGGTCTTGTCGTCGATGAAGACGGTCTCCATGCGGAGTTGGAAGTCCGGATGCAGCAGGGCCTCAAGTCCCGCGCCGCCGCGGTCGAACTCGTCATAGATGCGTCTCACCGCCTCCAGGGCCGTGCCCGTGTCGGCCTCTTCCATTGCGGCATTGAACTGCCGCTCGAGCGTCTCGATGTCGTGCTGGTCGTACATTTGCTGGGCCTCAGTATCTCCCCCAGTAGTGCCGATGCCGCGGCGTCTGGGCTCGGGGAAGCTATCGGAGCCATCGCGGAGGGAACGTCCAGCGTGAGGGGGGAGATCGCGTCGGCGGGGGCTGGAGTCGTCGACGATCGCGAAACCGCCGCGCGGCTCTCCTCGATCAACGTCGGGATCGTCCTCTCGCTGGTGGTGTCGGCGGGCAGCGGCGTGTACGCGCTGGCCACCTGGGACGGGCCCAACCGCGCCGCGATCCTCGCGATCGCGGCGATCGGGCTGCTGACCGGCCCCCTGCTCTGGAGGCTTCCGCTCGAGAGCATCGTCCGCGGCCACCGCCGCGAGGCGTTCTTCGTCGCCTGGTCCGCGGCGGACATCCTGATGATCGCGCTGTGCGCGGGCCTGGACGGAGGCTCGGACAGCCCTTATCTGCTGCTGCTGATCCTCCCCTTCCTGTTCGCGGCTCTCTCCTATCCGACGCGGCCGATCGTCGTGGTCGGCCTGCTCGAGCTGGTCGCTTTCTTCATCCTCGCCTTCGCGGTCGGCGGGGGCCTTCCCTTCGGCGGCTTCGGCCTGTTCGCCGGCATCTGTGTCGCCCTGCTCGGCGGCTGGGAGGCTCGCGGCCAGGCTCGCCGCGGGCGCCAGATCGCCGAGACCGCCGAGGCGCTGGCCCGGAGCGACCGATCCAGCCGCCTGCAGGCCGAGCAGCAGCGCCAGGTGGCGCGCTTCGGGCAGCTCGCGCTGGAGGGCGCGGGGATCGACGACCTCAGCCGCGAGGCGTCTCGGATTCTCAGCGCCGTCCTCGGCATCGACTTCGGCGGCGTGCTCAAGCTGCTTCCCGGCGGCGAGCAGCTGCTCCTGGTCGCTGCCGTCGGGATCCCGGAGGAGCTGATTGGGAAGGCTCGCGTGCCGGCCGGGTACAGGTCGCAGTCGGGCTACGCGCTGACGACCGGGATGGCGACGGTGGTCAACGACTGGGAGCACGAGAATCGCTTCCAGCAGTCGGAGCTGCAGCGCTCCCAGAGGATGCGAAGCGCAGCGATCATCCTGATCAAGGGGAACGCCGGCCCCTACGGGGTGCTCGGCGCCGGCTCTCGCCAGCAGCACGAGTTCACCAAGGAGGACGTCAACTTCATGCAGGCGATAGCCAACGTCCTGGCGAACGCGATCGAGCGCCGGCGCGCCGAGGAGCGCACCCAGCACGAGGCGCTCCACGACCCGCTCACCGGCCTCCCCAACCGCACCCTCTTCCTCGACCGGCTTCAGCACGCGCTCTCGGTCGCGAACCGCCGCCGGACCTCGATCGCCGTCCTCTTCCTCGACCTCGACCAATTCAAGCTCGTCAACGACAGCCTCGGTCACGCCGCCGGCGATGAGCTGCTCGCGGCGGTCGCTCCCAGGATCGAGGGCGCCCTGCGGCCCGCCGACACGGTTGCGCGGTTCGGCGGCGACGAATTCGCGGTGCTCGCGGAGGACATCGGCAACGAGCGCGGTGCGACCCGTATCGCCGAGCGCATCGCCGAGGCGCTCGCACGCCCCTTCGTCCTTCGCGGCCGCGAGCACTTCGTCAGTGCCAGCATCGGGATCGCGATCAGCGACGGGAGCGAGGGGCCGGACGCTCTGATCCGCGATGCCGACTCGGCGCTGTATCGAGCCAAGGAGCGGGGACGCGGTGGCTACATGATCTTCGACGAGGTCATGCGCTCGCGCGTGATCGAGCACATGCAGACCGAGAACGACCTGCGCCAGGCGCTTCGCCGGCACGAGCTCGAGCTCCACTACCAGCCGGTCGTCCGCCTGCGGGACGGCTCGGTGGTGGCGATGGAGGCATTGGTGCGCTGGAATCACCCCGAGCGGGGGCTGATCGGGCCGCTTGCGTTCATCCCCGTGGCCGAGGAATCGAGGCTGATCGTTCCGATGGGACGTTGGGTGATCGAGGAGGCCTGCCGGCAGGCGGCCGTCTGGCAGGCACGAGCCCCCGACGCCGCGCCGATCGGCGTCAGCGTCAACCTCTCCGCCCGCCAGATCGCCGACCCCGATCTGCTCTCCCACATCGAGGGATCGATCAGCGCCAGCATGATCGACCCCGCCTCCCTCTGGCTCGAGCTGACCGAGACCACCCTGCTCGACGACACCAGCTTCGTGGAGCGGACGCTCGACTCGCTCCGCGGCCTCGGGGTCCGGCTCGTGCTCGACGACTTCGGCGTCGGGTTCTCCTCCCTCGGCTACCTGAAGCGTCTGCCGCTTTCGATGATCAAGCTGGATCGCTCGTTCGTAAAGGATCTGGCCGAGGACTCGCACGACGCCGCCATCGTGCGCGCCGTCAACGAGATGGCGGAGACGATGGGGATCGCGGTGGTCGCCGAGGGTGTCGAGAGCGACCGCCAGCTGCTGATCGCCAGCGAGCTCGGCTGCCGCTACGCCCAGGGCTTCCACTTCGCCGAGCCGGCGCCGGCGTCCGAGGTCCTCACCGTGCTCGAGCGGCAAATGCCGGCCATTCTCTGATTCGGCCGCCCGGCCCGCGGGCTCGAGGAGGAGAAGCCAGTCAGCCCGCGCGGCGTGATCCTTGCCGACAGGCCGCCACGGCAACTCGCCGGTCTTCTGGCCGTGCGATGAGAGCGTCGAGATCGCCGTGCGGCACGCCCGCGCCGCGCTCATCTCGGCTGGGCCATCCCGCCCCTTTCGGCCGGGCGCGGGTAGGATGTGCGCACCTCAGTTGTCCTAGGGGGACGAATGTCGGCCACCCCAAGCGCAGACATCCCACAGTTCGAGATCGACTCGGGTCCCGGGCCCGACGGCATCTGCGTAGTCCGTGTGCGCGGCGAGGTCGACATGTCCCACGAGGAGGAGCTGCGCGCGGAGCTTCGCCGGGCGGTCGCCTCGGATTCAGACGGCATCGTCGTCGACCTCACCGAGTGTGAGTTCATCGACTCGACGGGCGTCCGCGCCCTGCTGCTCTCGCGCGAGGCGCAGGCCTCGGAGCACGGCCCGAACGGCATCGCCGTTGCCGCGTCGAGCGAGCAGATCCTCCGCATTCTCATGGTGATGGGCGTGGACCGGGTGATCCCGATCCGACCGACCGTCGACGAGGCGGCCGCGGCGCTCGACGACTAGGTCGAGCATGCACGACATCGCCGAGTTCCTGAGGGGGCAAGACCCTTTCAGCGGGCTCGACGCGGCGGAGCTCGAGCGGCTGGCCTCGCGGGCCGAGGTCGAGTTCTTCCCGGCCGGCACCACGATCCTTCCCCAGGGCGAGCAGCCGCAGGGGCGAATCCGCGTCGTCCGCAGGGGCGCCGTCGAGCTGCTCGACCACGCACGGCCGATGGACCTGATCGGCGAGGGAGAGATGTTCGGGCACCCCTCTGCCCTGTCGGGAGAACCGACGCGATACGAGGCACGGGCGAAGGAGGACACCCTCGCCTATTCCCTGGCATCGGAGGACGTGATCCCGCTTCTCGGGCGCCCGTCGAGCCTCCGGTTCCTCGCGCGCTCCCTGCTTGCGCGGGCCAGGCGAGCTGAGGTGGGCTCGCCGAGCGCAGAGGTTGCCCGTCAGTACGCGAGCGACCTGGTCCGTCGCCGGCCCCTGACCTGTCCGCCCAACACGACCATTCGCGAGGCGGCGCGAATGATGGATACGAACGAGGTGAGCTCCATCCTCGTGGATCTCGACGGTGGGGAGTTCGGCATCGTCACGGACCGCGACCTGCGCTCGGGTGTGGTGGCCGGGCGGCTCTCACCCGACGATCGAGTGACGGCGTTGATGAGCACGCCCCTGATCAGCGTGTCTGCAGACCAGACCGGAGCGGACGTGATGCTCGCCATGCTGGATCACGACATCCGTCACATCCCGGTCTTCGCCTCGCGGTCGAACCTCCTCGGGGTGATCGTCGGGATCGATCTCGTCGCGGCGGAGACCCGATCCCCATTCGTCCTGCGCCGGGCGATCGCCCGCGCCCGCGACAAGGCCGAGCTGCGAGAGGCGGCGAGCCGCCTGCGCTCGACCGTGGTGGCGCTCCATCGCGCGGGTCTCACGCCGCTTCACGTGAGCGACGTGGTCTCCGCAGTGACCGACGCGCTGATCCGCCGGATGATCGATCTCGCCATCGAGACCGAGGGACCGCCGCCGACGCAATTCACTTGGATGTCACTCGGCAGCCACGGCCGACGAGAGCCGGTCCCGTCATCCGACCTCGACTCCGGCATGGCGTGGCTGGACCGCCCCGATCCGGACCCGATCGCCGCGGAGCCGCGACGCAGGCTGGCCTCGGCGCGAACGGCCGAATACATGCGGTCGATCGCGTCTCACGTCGCCGACTGCGTGAGGGTGGTCGGCTGGCGCCTCGATCCGCACGGCGTCACCCCCTCGGGGTCGTTCGCCGCAAGCTCGATCGAGGACTGGCGCCGAAGCATCGAGGGCTGGCTCACCCGGCCGAGCGACAACAGGGTGCTGATCGCCACCTCGATCCTGCTCGACGGCCGCGTGGTCTACGGACCCGAGCGCGGGCTCGACGTCAAGCGGCTCCTCTTCGAGCTCGGGGACCGTCAGAGCCTCGAGAGCTGGATGCTGAGGCTGGCGCTCGCCGCGAAGCCTCCGACGGGCTTCGTGCGGAACATCGTCGTCTACGCCTCGGGCAAACGGCATGAGGCGCTCGACATCAAGCACGGCGGGCTGTTGCCGGTGATCAACCTGGCGCGCTACGCCGCGCTCAAGGGAGATCTGCTCGCAAACCACACACTCGATCGTCTGCACTCGGCCACGGCGCAGGGTGTGATGGCCTCGGAGGGGGCCCGGGTGCTCGAGGAGGCGTTCGAGCTGTTCAGCGCCCTACGGCTCGAGCACCAAGTGGCGCAGATCGAGCAGGGCCGCGACCCCGATGACCGCATACCTCCGGAGGAGCTCGATCCGCTCACCCGTCGCTATCTCCGCGACGCCTTCCGAGAGGTGGCCGCGGTCCAGCGCTCCTCCGGCACAGTCGCTCCGAGGGTCTAGGCATGCCACCCGCAGCGGGCGCCCTCGGCGCCTATCGCGATACGGACTTCCCGAGCGGGAACACGCCCTGGCGCGAGGCGACCTTCACGGTCATCGACCTCGAGACGACGGGCCTGGACCCGACGCGAGACGAGATCATCTCCTTCGCCGCGGTCACGGTTACGGACGGCAAGGTCCGCCTCGACGACGCCCGCTACGAGCTGGTCCGGCCCGACCGCATGCCAGACGCCGAGACGATCCGGATCCATGGCCTCCGCGAGGCGGATCTGACCGATGCTCCGTCCCTGGCCGCGGTGCTCGAGCGACTGCTCGAGCCCTTGACCGGGCGCGCGCTGGTTGCCCACGTCGCCGCGGTGGAGCGCGGCTTCTTGGGTACGGCGCTCAGGCCATACGGCGCCCGGCTCCGCAACCCGATCATCGACACGGCGATGCTCGACCGGGAGCTCCGGCGCCTGCGAGGAGCACCCGACGCCGAGCGCGAGCCGATCGGCCTCTCCGCGATGGCCCGCGAGCTCAACCTGCCGGTGCACCGCCCGCATCACGCCGAGGGCGATGCACTCACCACCGCGCAGGCGTTCATCGCACTGGCGACCCACCTGGAGGCATTCGAGACACCGCTCACCCTCGGCCGGTTGCAGCGACTGAGCGAGCGAGAGGGTAGGTATAGGAGGCGCGGCCTGGTTCGCCGGCTGATCCGCCGATTGCGTGTCTGAACGCGGGCTGGGTGGTACCTTCGAGTCAGGGTGTGCCGGGAAGTCTGGTCGGCGTGTCGTCGTCTACCGAAAGGCACACCATGACCTCACTGGACCGCCTCGCCAAACAGCTCGGATCTGCGTCGCGGCTGCGTAGGATCGCCTTCGCCCGCCTTCGCTCCTGGGCTCAAGGCCCGCACCTCGATTCTGATCTGGCCTCAGGCACCTCCCCGTCGGCGAGCGTGGCCCACCTCGCCCGCGCCGATCGGATCACCCGCCCCGGCGCCCGGCGTCGTGTTCGGGCAGCGCTTAACCGGGCACTCGACGATGCATTCGCACCCCAGCGGCAGCTATCACCGGAAGCGCCGCTGAGCAGAGCGGCAATCCGCGCCTGCAGCGAGGAACTCGGCAGGCTTGCCGAAACAGTCGTGACGACTGAGAACCCTCGCGTGCAGGGGGTCGCAATCGCGCGCCAGCTCGCCTTCGATGGCAGGGGCCCGCTCTTCTTCCAGCCTCGGGAGAAGCGAAGCGTAGAGCGATTGGCGAACACGATCCGGGCGGCGCACAGCGCGCTCCGCGTCTCCGGAGAGTTCGACCGCCGGAGCGACTGGTCGCACGAAAGCGTGGCCTAGGCCCGGATCCGCTCGCCCTTCGGGTCGAAGAGGGGCTCGGCGGCGACCTCGCCCTCGATCCAGCGGCCGAAGATCTCGACGGCTACCGCTGTCCCAGGGTCCGCGTGGTCGGGCGGCAGGTAGGCGTAGGCGATCGAGCGCTCCACCGTGTAGCCGTAGCCGCCGGTAGTCACCCTGCCGCGGATCTCGCCCTCTACCTGCACGGGTTCGTTGCCGAGAGCGACCGAGCGAGGATCCTCGAGCAACAGACAGCAGAGCCTCGTCCGAGGCCCGTTCTCCTTCGCCTCCACCAGGGCGTCGCGACCGATGAAGCCGGCCTCCTTGTCGAGCTTCACGCAGAAGCCGACGCCGCCCTCGTACGGGGTCTCGTCGGGGGTGAAGTCGGCGCCCCAGACCCGATAGCCCTTCTCGAGCCGCATCGAGTCGATCGCCCGATAGCCCCCGCCGACCATGCCATGAGGCTCCCCCGCCTCCCAGAGCGTCGTCCAGAGCCCCATCCCGTACTCCATCGGGCAGTAGATCTCCCAGCCGAGCTCGCCGACGTAGGTGACCCGCAGGGCCCGGACCGGGACCTTGCCGACGGTGATCTCGCGGAGCGTCATGTACGGGAAGTCCTCGTTCGAAAGGCTCTGCGGAGTCAGCGGCTGCAATACCTCCCGGGTGAGCGGCCCCCAGATCCCGAAGCAGGCCCACTGCGACGTCGTGTCGTGCACCTGGACGCTGCCGTCCTCCGGCAGGTGCTTCCGGATCCACTCGCGGTCGTGATTCCCGAAGGCGGTGCCGGTGACGATCGAGAAGCGGTCCTCAGCCAGCCTCCCCACCGTGAAGTCGCATTCGATTCCACCCCGCGAGTTGAGCATCTGTGTGTAGGTGAGCTTTCCCACCTCGCGCGCCACCCGGTTGTCGCAGAGGTTCTCGACGACCTCCGCAGCGCCCGGCCCCTCGATCTCCATCTTCGCGAACGAGGTCTCGTCGAAGATCGCGACTCCCTCGCGGGTGGTGATGTGCTCGGCGCCGATCGCGGGCGACCAGTGCTGCCCCGCCCAGCCGCGCGGCCGAAGCGCCTCGTCGCCGGCCTCCGCGTTCGACTCGTACCAGTTGACCCGCTCCCATCCTGACTTCTCCCCGAACGCCGCCCCGTGCTCCCGATGCCATGCGTTGGCCGGCGAGATGCGGAGCGGCCGACCCGCCTCGCGCTCGTGGTTCGGGAAAATGATGTCGTAGTAGGTCTCGTAGGTCTCCTTGATCCGCGCGTGGGTGTAGGTGGGGGAGCGGTACTGCGCGCCAAAGCGGCGGATGTCCATCTCCCAGAGATCGACGCTCGGCTCACCCTCAACGATCCACTCGGCCATCACCTTGCCGATGCCGCCGGCTCCAGCGAGGCCATGCGCGCAGAACCCGGCCGCCACGTACAGGCCGAGGACCTCCGTTTCGCCGAGGCAGAACTCGTTGTCAGGCGTGAACCCCTCGGGCCCGTTGATCAGCTGCATGATCCCGACCTCGTCCATCACCGGGACACGGCGTTTTGAGTTCTCGGTGATCTCCTCGAAGCGGTCCCAGTCGTCTTCGAGCAGACGGCCGTTGAAATCGGCTGGGATCTCGTCGAGACCTGCGGTCCCGTGCGGCACGAACGCCGGCTTGCTCTGCCGCTCGTACCCGCCCATCACCAGGCCCCCACCTTCCTCGCGGTAATAGATGAGCAGATCCGGATCGCGCAGCGTCGGCAGCGGGTTCTCGGGGTCGCGCTCCCGGAACGGCTCCGTGATCAGGTA
>DATFPJ010000042.1:0-2755 GCA_035264865.1 Solirubrobacterales bacterium | reverse complement strand
TACCGCACCGCCTGGCTGCGGGCCAACTATCCGGCGGAGTACATGGCGGCGCTGATCTCGACCGTCATGTCGACCAAGGACAAGGTCCCCTTCTTCGTCAACCGCTGCGACGAGATGGGCATCGAGGTGCTGCCGCCTGACGTCAACACCTCGGACCACGGCTTCGTCGTCTCGGGCAACAGCATCCGCTTCGGCCTCGACGCCGTGAAGAACGTCGGCCACATCGCCGTGCAGGCGATCCTGGACGCCCGGGAGAAGGGCGGCCCGTTCATCTCGATCTGGGATTTCTGCGAGCGAGTGGACACCCGCGCCGTCAACAAGAGGGCGGTGGAGTGCCTGGTCAAGTGCGGGGCGCTCGACTCGACCGGCGCGTCGCGTCGCGGCATGCTCGAGGCGCTCCCGGCCGCGACTTCCTTCGGCCAGAAGGCCCAGGAGGACTCCCGCCTCGGTCAGTCCTCGATCTTCGATCTCGGGGGCGGTGCCGACGATGCCGGTCCCTCGCGCCAGCATCACGCCCCGATCTCCTCCCAGGAGTTCGATCAGCGCGAGCTGCTGCGGCTCGAGAAGGAGACGCTAGGCACCTACCTCTCCTCCCATCCGCTCGCGGAGGTGAAGGACGCACTTCGCGCGCGCGTTGACTGCTCGCTCTCGAGCCTCGCGGACAAGCCCGACGGCTCGTTCGTGACGGTCGGAGGGATCATCACCGAGTTCAAGCGCCACACGTCGAAGAACGGGTCGCTGATGTCCTTCGCGACCCTGGACGACGTGGAGGGTCAGCTCGAATTGCTGGTCATGGGCAAGGCCTACGAGTCCTCCAGCGAGTATCTGCTCCCCGATGCGATCGTGATCGTGCGCGGCAGGCTGGACCACAAGGGACGGGGCGAGACGAAGCTCGTGGCGCAGGAGGTGGAGCTCTTCCAGCCGAGCGAGGACGAGGTCGCCAAGGCGCGTGCGGCACGCGACCTCGGCCCGATGCTGCTCCAGGTGGACGCCGCGCAGTTCGGCCCCGCGCTGGTCGAGGAGCTCAAGGCGATCTTCCAGCACAACCCCGGCGACACCGAGGTCGAGCTGGAGCTGGAGACCAGGGATGGGCCGCGCCGGCTCCGGTTCGGAGGCGGCTACCGCGTCAGGCCCTCGGCGGCCCTCGACGCCGAGCTCGACGCGGTCCTGGGCGCGGGATCCAGGGTCGCGGCCTGACCCAGCGGCCGTCTTCCGCTATCAGATCGGGCCCCTATTGCGCAAGTCCTCGGCCCCGGCGGCGATTCCCATCCGTCCGGCGACGAGTCCTAGACTGAACGCCCCGTGGCGAGGCAGACACAGCAACGGAAGAGCGCCGCCGGCGAATGCCGGCAGTGCCGTGGTTTCTGCGACCGCCTGGTCGATCCGGCGGCCTGCCTCGAGATGGGGTGCAAGTTCCTCTACACGTACGAGGACGCCCGCACCGGCGCCCGCTACATGGGCTGCATGAACAAGGTGTTCAGCGCCGAGATCGACTTCGACCTCTTCCTGCTGGCGCAGCGCGCCCGCGAGGGCTTCGGCGGGATCAAGATGACCGGCGACCCGCTGCCGCAGTGCCAGTTCACGGTCGAGCGCGCCTATGAGGGCGAGGGCCCGGCCTACGAGTGCGTCAACCGCCGCTTCTACGACGCTCCCGACGACAGCCCCGAGTCGATCCGCGCGTTCGACCTGCGCAACAGCCTGACCTGAGCCTCAGCTGAGCAGCGCCTCGAGCTTGTCGAGGCTCTCGGTCCAGCCGCCGCGGTGGAGCTCCAGCCGCTCGTCGGTCGCGAACTCGCCCTGCGTGAGCTCGAGCCCCGTCCCGTCGCCGCGCTCCTCGAGCGAGAGCATCACGACGGTCTCTCGATCGTCGGGATCGGGCGGCTCCCAGACGAATGTGTAGGAGAGGCGCGACGGCGGCTCGACCTCGCGGAACGAGCCGTGGAGGTGGAAGACCTCGCCTTCGGGCGGCTGCATCGCGAGCAGGTAGCTCTCGCCGACCTGCGGCTCGAACTCGACCCCCGGGATCGTGAAGCCCGTCGGGCCCCACCACTTGGGGAGCTCGCCCGGATCGGTCAGCGCTCCCCATACCCGCGAGGGCGGCGCCGGGAGAGTCCGCCTGATTCGGAGGATCAGTTCGCTCGCCGCCGCCATCTCAACTCCTTCCGGGGTTGCCTCGCATCCTATGCCGGGACCCGCTATCAGTCCGCACGGTGAGCGGGACGCCACGAAAGCTGATCGCCGCCGCGGCGGTCCTCGTCGCTGTCGGCCTGATCGGCTGCGGCGACGCCGAGGCGACCTCTCCCCAGAGAGTCGCCGACCGGATCAGCCAGAACGACGCCGCCCTACGGCAGGCGATCGACGGGTGGCGCGCCGCGGGCGACCCGCCGGCGAGCCCTCCGCCCGCCGACGTCGCCGAGCACGCGGGCGAGCTCCAGGATGAGGTCGCGCTCCTCGGCGATCATCCGAACCTCGCCGACCGCGTGATTCCTCTGCTCGATGGACCGCTACGCCGCGAGATCCGACGGCTCTATGCCGCCCGGCGGGCCCTCCTCCGGCTGTCGGCGGGTTCCAGGCACAAGAAGTTGAAGGTCCGACAGCCGCCGCCTCTCTCAGATCTGGTCGCGTTCTACGAAGACGCGGAGCGCCGCCTCGGGATCGACTCCGCGTACCTCGCCGCCATCCACCTGGTCGAGACCAAGTTCGGGCGCGTGGTCAGCAACAGCGTCGCCGGAGCGCAGGGCCCGATGCAGTTCAT
>DATFPJ010000041.1:0-8046 GCA_035264865.1 Solirubrobacterales bacterium | reverse complement strand
CCCACCGCGTCGACCGCCAGGTCCACCCCCCGCCCGTCCGTCAGCTTCTTGACCTCGGCGCGCGGGTCGCCCTCGGTGAGATGGACCGGCGTGGCGCCGAAGGACTCGGCCATCCGCAGCCGGTCCTCGACGGTGTCGATCGCGACCACCTCGGAGGCGCCGGCCGCCTTCGCGACCTGCACGGCGCAGAGGCCCACCGGACCCATTCCGAGGATCGCGGCCGTCTCGCCCTCCGCGAGCGGCCTCGAGACGATCGCGTGGAAGGCGGTCCCCATGACGTCGCCCGCGAAGAGCGCGACGTCGTCGGAGAGCCCATCGGGCACGCGGCGCAGGGCGAGGTTCGCATGCGGGACCAGCACCTGCTCGGCCTGCGCGCCCTGCAGTGACCCGAGCGTGGCGCCGTGACCGTAGACCCGCGAGGAGTCGCACTTGTGGAACTCCTCGCGCCGGCAGAAGAAGCACTCCCCGCAGGCGGTCGCATAGGTCCCCAGGACGCGGTCACCCGCGCTCACGCGGGTGACCTCGTCGCCCGCGGCGATCACCTCGCCGACGAACTCGTGTCCGATCACGAAGCCGGGCTCGATCTGCACACGCCCGTGGTAGATGTGGAGATCCGAGCCGCAGATCCCGCTCGCCTCGACCCGGACGATCGCGTCGTCGGGCGCGAGCAGCTCGGGCTCGCCGACCTCGTCCACCCTGACCTCGCCGGGCGCCTGAAAGGTGACCGCACGCATGCGCAGAGCCTATGAGAGGATCGCCTGACCAAGCGGATTGCTCCTCCGGAGCACTCCTCGCATCGACAAAGGAGTGGTGGCGATGGGGATCGAGAAGTCGCGGCCGGTGCTGATCACGGGCTGCTCGACCGGCATCGGCAGGGCCACCGCCGAGCGGCTCGCCGATGACGGCTGGAATGTGCACGCGACCGCGCGCCGGCCCGAGTCGATCGAGGACCTGGCGAAGCGCGGATGCACCACTCACGCCCTCGACGTCACGGACGAGCGCTCGATGGAGGCGGCGGTCGCCGAAGTGGAGTCCGACGGGCCGATCGGTGCGCTCGTCAACAACGCCGGCTACAGCCAGAGCGGAGCGATCGAGACGATCCCGATGGACAGCGTCCGGCGCCAGTTCGAGACCAACGTCTTCGGGCTGATGCGCATGTGCCAGCTCGTCCTGCCCTCGATGCGCTCGACGGGCTCGGGCCGGATCGTCAATCTGAGCTCGATGGGAGGCAAGCTCACCTTCCCGGGCGGCGGCGTCTACCACGCGACGAAGCACGCAGTCGAGGCCCTCTCCGACGCCCTGCGCTTCGAGGTCCACGGCTTCGGCATCGACGTCGTGGTGATCGAGCCGGGCCTGATCGTCACGGAGTTCGGCGAGACGGCCGCGGGCAGCATCGACCAGGCCGACGAGCACGGTCCGTATGCCGAGTTCAACGCCCAGGTTGCGCGCGTGACCGCAAGCGCGTACACCGGCCCGATGGCGCGACTCGGCGCCGGGCCCGAGGCCGTCGCACGGAAGATCTCCAAGGCGCTCACCGCCAACCGACCGAACACGCGCTACAAGGTCACGCCATCGGCGAGGCTAGTGATGGGCATGCGCCGCCTGATGACCGATCGGATGTGGGACCGCGCCGTGCGCTCGCAGTACCCCCCGCCGAGGCCACATCCCTGATCAGGCGCCCGCTCGCGACAGCCCTCCTGATCGGCCTCGTCGCGACCTCGCCGGCCGGCTGCTCTCTGTCGAATCGGCCGAAGCCGATTCCCCCGCCGCCCAACACCGAC
This sequence comes from Solirubrobacterales bacterium, assembly GCA_035264865.1. Lineage (GTDB taxonomy): Bacteria > Actinomycetota > Thermoleophilia > Solirubrobacterales > 70-9 > DASUPK01. The sequence continues at coordinate 6,265 of DATFPJ010000041.1, read as the reverse complement.
ACCACGCCCGACACCGGCAGTGTCGGGACGCCGATCACGATTCGCGGCTCGGAGACCGAGCTCGAGGTGCGGCTCACGCGCGTGCTGGACCCGGTCTCGGGCAGCCCGGGCGACGTGACCCTGGACCCCGGCGCCCGCTTTGTCGGCATCGAGCTGACCCTGCGCAACATCGGCGACCGCGTCTACAGCGAGTCACCGCTCGCGGGGGCGAGGCTGCTGCTGGCCGGCGGCCGCAAGGCCGACGGCGTCAATCTGCTTGGTGGGCCGTGCGGTGGTCGCTTCCCGCTCCACGTGGGATTGCGCCCCGGCGAGAAGGCGAGCGGCTGCATGCCGTTCGAGGTCCCCGGTAATCGGCGACCCACGCGCTTCCTCTTCCGCCTGGACAGCGGCTTCGGGACCGAGATCGGCACCTGGCGGCTGCCCTGAGCGGCGATGCGCCGATGATCAAGCGTAGGGGCCGCGACGCGTCAAGCAAGTGGCGCCCGCTTCGGCCGCAAGCTCGAGGGCGGACTCGATTCCGCTCTCGGTCGCCAGCCCGTAGGTGAAGGCGGCGGCGAACGAGTCCCCGCACCCGTAGCTGTCGACAATCGGGCCGGGAACGGGCGCGGCCGCCCAGGTTCCCTCACCGTCCTCGGTCTCGTAGCGGCCGCCGTCCGACCCGCGCGTCGCCACGAGCACGCGGGGTCGCGGCTCGAGCGCGCGGGCGAACGCCGACTCGAGCTCGTCCTTGTCCGAATAGACGAGTGCGTCGAGTTCGATGCCCGCGTCGGCCAGGACCTCGCCGGCGCGCGGAGAGGCAACCAGGACCCGCGCCCGCCGTGCGGCTCGGAGGGCCGCGTCGTCACCGGCCGTCACATAGATGCCGTCGGCCCCGTCGAGGCTCTCCCAGGGGAGCTGGTCTTCTCCGCGCGGTTCCAGCCGCTTCCCGACCGTGGTGATCGTCCGCTCGCCGTGAGAGTCGAGGAAGGTGAAGGCGCGCCGGGTCCGCCCCTCGCGCTCGGCGGCGTGGACCGAGACCCCGAGCTCGGCGAGGCGCGAGCGCGAGCGATCCGCGAGATCGTCCTCCCCGAGCGCCGTGAAGAACTCCGCCTCACCGTCCATTCGGGCCAGCTGAACCGCGGCGACTGCGCCTCCGCCCGCCGGCTCCTCGAACCCCGCGGTGGCATGGACGATCTCGCCGGCGGCGGGAACCCGGTCCCCGCGGACGAACTCGACCCACTCGACGTGTCCCACCACCGCCATCCGCATCGGGCGGATTCTCGCCAGTCGGGCGGCTCGGCGTCAGCCGCCGAGCAGGCGCCGAACCGTCGAGTGCAGCTCGTCGATCGGGCACGGCTTGGGCAGGGCGGCGTCGGCGCCGGTTTCCTCGAGCCACTCGGGCAACAGGTCCACGGACCCGCTCAGGATCAGGACGGGCATCGCATCCAGCTCGCGGTCCTTCCGGATCTCATTGAGCGCCGCGATCCCCCCGTCGCCCGGCATGTTGACGTCGACGATGAGGAGGTCCGGCGGGTCGCGCGCGACTTCGTCGAGCAGGGCCTGGGTGTGGGATGCCTGCCGGACCTCGTAGCCCTGGCTCTCGAGCAGCTCAACGACGAGCTCGCGCATCTCCTCGTGGTCGTCTGCGATCAGAATGGTCTCAGGCACGGCCTGCTCTCAAAGTGTCGCCTGGACGCTGGGCGGGTACTTACCCAATTTTGGCTAGTGAGGCGTAGCCTGTGGGTGTGGCGTCAGCTGTCAGAGAGACCGACTTCCAGGCTCTGTTCGAATCCGCTCCGGGGCTGTATCTCGTGCTCGACCCGGAGCTTCGCATCGTCGCCGCAACGGACGCATATCTCAAGGCGACGATGACGCGCCGGGAGGAGATCATCGGACGCGGCATCTTCGAGGTCTTCCCGGACAACCCGGACGATCCGGTGGCGACCGGCGTGAGCAACCTCTCCGCCTCGCTCGATCGGGTCCGGCGGCAGCGGGCCCCGGACACGATGGCGATCCAGAAGTACGACATCCGGCGCCCGGACGAGGAGGGCGGTGGCTTCGAGGAGCGCTACTGGAGCCCGAAGAACACCCCCGTCCTCGACGAGCGGGGCGAGCTCGCCTACGTCATCCACCGGGTCGAGGACGTGACCGAGTACCTGCGGCTGGCCGAGCGCGGCACCGAGCAGGAGGCGGAGATCTTCCTGCACACTCAGGAGCTGAAGCGGCTGAACGAGGAGCTTGAGAGCGCCGACCTGGCCAAGAACGAGTTCCTATCGCGGATGAGCCACGAGCTGCGCACACCATTGGCCGCGATCATGGGCTTCAGCGAGCTGTTCGCGCTCGCCGACCTCGACGAGCGCAAGCGCGAGTGGGCGGCCACGATCCTGCGGGCGGGAAAGCACCTGCTCCAGCTCGTCGACGAGGTCCTGGACATCTCCCGGATCGAAGCCGGGCAGCTCCCCCTGTCGCTCGAGCCGGTGGATGTGGGAACCCCGCTGGCCGAGGCGATGGAGCTGGTCCAGCCGATGGCCGAGGGGCGGGACGTCGTCCTCCACCCGCCGCGGGTCTCGGACCGAAGCGGCTACCTGCGCGCCGACAACCAGCGGCTCAAGCAGGTCCTGATCAACCTGCTCTCGAACGCCGTCAAATACAACCGCGAGGGAGGCGAGGTGCACGTCTCCGTCGACGCCCTGGGCTCCGACCGGACGCGGATCGCAGTCTCGGACACGGGTCCCGGGATCGACCCGGAGTCGATGGCCAAGCTCTTCACGCCCTTCGAGCGGCTGAACGCCGGCGCGGACGTCCAGGGGACCGGCCTCGGGCTGGCCCTCTCCCGGTGGCTGGTGGAGGCAATGGGCGGCACCCTCGAGGTCGAGAGCACGCCGGGCGAGGGCAGCACCTTCACGGTCGCGCTCGGGCGCGGCGAGCCGCAGGCGGTGGCCGAGGCGGCCGACGAGGAGCGCGAGCTGGTCGCGGAACGGACCTACGACGGAGATCGGCGGGTGCTGTACGTCGAGGACACCGTCGCCAACATCAAGCTGATCGAGGAGATCCTGCGATCGCGCCCCAGCGTCAAGCTGCTGCCCGCCGGCATGGGTCGTCTGGGCCTCGAGCTCGCGGCCGAGCACCGTCCCGACCTGATCCTGCTCGACCTGCACCTGCCCGACATCGGCGGCGAGCAGGTCTTGGACCGCCTCCAGGAGGACGTGCGCACGCGCGACATCCCGGTCGTCGTCCTGAGCGCCGACGCCACAGAGGGCTCCCGCGAAGGCCGGATCGAGAACGGGGCCCGGACCTACCTGACCAAGCCGATCGGAGTTCGCGACCTGCTCGAGGTCGTCGACTCCTACGTCGCCGACTAAGCCGTTTCGGGGACGCGGAGCCGCTCCTCGGCGACCATCGCCGCGGCCTCTCCGCTGCGCCGATGCCCCGTCACCGCGGCTATGAAGTGGTGGCGCTCCAGGGCGAACAGCCGGCAGCCCGGTAGCGCGTTAACGGTCGCCGTCCGCGGGACGTCCTGTAGCAGCGCGATCTCCCCGAAGCATTCGCCGGCCTCCTGGTTGCGGCGGAACTCCCCGTCGATCCGCACCTCCACCGCGCCCGCCGCGATCACATAGAAGCGTCTACCGGGCTGTCCCTGCGTGACGATCTCCTCGCCGGGGCCCGGAGTCACGGGGACCAAGTCGTGGCTGACGCGCTCGAGCGTGTCCATCGACAGCGGCGCGAAGATCGGGTGGGCGCGAAGCAGCCGGTAGCGGTCGGCGTTGACCGGGGCGCCGATCTCCAGGGCACGGAGGGCAGACCAGCGGAGCACGGCGAAGGCCGGGAGGATCGCTCCGAAGGCGATCGCGGTTCCCCTGACCCCGAGCAGCGCGATCAGAGCCGGCACGGCGATGGAGCCGAGCGCCATGACCGCGAAGCGGGCGGACTCCAGGAACGAGAGCGCCCGGGCGAGCGTCTCGTCCGATCCCAGGCGCTGCAGCAGTGTCCTGCCCGCCACCTCGACGAAGGTGTAGCCGAGGCCCATCCCGCTCCAGGCGATGTACCCCGCCGCGGCGGCGACCCAGACGCCGGGAAGCGCGAGGGACAGGCCCGCGATCAGGCACCCGAGCACGACGCCCGCTGCGAGCTGGCCGCGATGCAGCAGGAGCGCCAGGGCGCCACCGCCGAGTAGGGCACCGATTCCCCACGCTGCGTTGAGGTAGCCCACCGCGCCCTGACCGAGCCCGAGCAGGTCGAGGGCGATGATGACGGCGAGGACGTCGACTGCCCCCTCCCAGAACAACGTCAGGGTCATCGCCCCGGCGACCAGTCTCAGCCTGGGGTCCACGAGCAGCGACCTCGCCCCCAGCCCCAGGTCCGCGATCACCCTGCCCGAGGTCTCCGCGGCGTAGTCGGGACGTGCATCCGGACGCAGGCGGAGGAGCAGGAGCGCGGAGGCGAGGCCCGCGATCGCCGCCATCCCAAAGACGGCCTGCGGGCTGGCCACCGCGAGGAGCACGCCGCTGATCAGGCCCGCGGCGAGGAACCCGAAATTGTCCATCGCGCTGTGGGCGACATTCGCGGCCGAGAGCTCGTGAGGCGAGCGCGCCACCAGTGGCATCAGCGCCCCCTCCGCCGGGACGTACGGGCAGATCGCGACGGTGGAGAGGCCCGCCAGCGCGAAGACCATCCCGACCGACGCATCCATCGCGGCGGCGACGGTCGCCAGGCCGAGCAGGGCAGCGTTGCCGATGGCGCTCCCCACGAGGACCGTCCGCCTCGAGGAGCGGTCGCCGACCAGGCCGCCGAAGGGCGCCGCGAGCGCACCCGGAAGGAGCCGGACGAGGGCGGCGACGCCCACCGCCGTCGTCCCGCTCGCGTCGAACGCATAGACGCCGAGCGCGATCGCGAACGACCAGATCGACAGCGACTGGCCCGCCCAGGCGAGCTGCAACCGCCGCATCTCAGGGTTGCTGAAGACCACCGCAATCGCCTGCAGCGAACGCCGCAGAGCGTCCATGCTCACCTGCCGACACTAGGGCAAAGAGGCGGAGGGGGTGGGATTCGAACCCACGAGGGACCCGAAGGCCCCTAACGGTTTTCGAGACCGCCCCGTTCAACCGCTCCGGCACCCCTCCGGCGCCCATCAGGCTAGCCCGTCTCACGCAGGTTGACTTCGCCCGGGCACAGGGGTACGTTCAGGACGCCTTGTCCGTGCGGACAAAGATCGTCACAGCAGCGGTCGCCGGAGCTCTCTCGCTCGTCGCCGCCCCGGCCGCCCAGGGAGCGACCGCCACACTCGGCAGCCCACTCACCAATCCACTGAGCCCGCAGGCGATCAACACTCTGGCGACTGTCCGCCAGACCGCCCTTCCGGGTGCGACGCTGACCTCCCCGTTCAACGGGGTGATCACCAGTTGGAGGCTCGCTGGGGCCTCCGGTGGGTGGTCATTACAGGTGATTCACCCTGCGGGAAATGGGCTGTTCACCAGCACGGGATCCGTCCATTCCGGCACGCTCACGGGGACCGGGACGGTGGAGTTCGCCGCCAACCTGCCCATCAGCGCCGGCGACGGCATTGGGCTGCGACCCGATAGCTCGACTGACAGGCTCGGGGTCGGCTCCCCCAGCCCCACGGTGGCGTTCGACGCCTGGAGGCCTCCATTGACCGACGGCGGCCCGGCGAGACCCCCGAACGAGACAGGCGATCTGGAGCTGGGGTTCAACGCTACGGCGATCTCGAACTGCGTTGTCCCGAAGGTCAAGGGAAAGACTCTGAAGAAGGCGAAGAGGAAGCTCCTGGCAGCCGGCTGCCGGAAGGGGAAGGTGAAGAAGAAGGGCGGCAAGAAGGTCACGAAGCAGAAGCCCGCCCCGGGCACGGAATTGCCGCCGAACAGCCCCGTGAAGCTGATACTCGGCTAGGCGGGCAGCCTGCCCTCGAGCACGTAGCGAAGCACGTCCACCACCTGCTCGGGCGTCTCCGCCGTCGCCATCGCCGCCCGGTCGATCTCCTTGAGCGCGTGGTTGTGCTCCTCGGGGTGAAGGGCGACGATCGGTTTCCCGAGCGCCGCGGCGTATCCGGCATCGAAGGCCGCGTTCCATTGCTTGTACTGCTCGCCGAAGCGCACGACGACGACGTCGGCCTGACGGATCAGGGTTTGCGTACGGATCGCGTTCACGCCGGCGCCCTTGTGGTCCTTCCAGAAGGCGTCCCGCTCCTCGCCGAGGATCGCCACGCCCACCTCGTCGGAGGCTCCATGATCGGTGACCGGCGAGCTGAAGGTGACATCGAGGCCGGCGTCCT
>DATFPJ010000040.1:0-11053 GCA_035264865.1 Solirubrobacterales bacterium | reverse complement strand
TCAGCTCGCGGACCCTCTCCTCCCGCTCGGCCTCATCCGCGATCGCCTCGAGCTCCCGGCGCATGGCCAGACGGACCGCGCCCTCCAGCCCCATCGGGCCGAGCGTCGCGTCCGGCCAGGCCGCGGTCAGGAGCGGCTCGTGCAGGCTGCCGAACGCCATCGCCTGCGCGCCCAGGCCGTAGGCGCGGCGGAGGAGGATCGCGACGGTGGGGACCGTCAGGGCGGCGCCGGCGATCAGCATCCGGCAGCAATGGCGGACGAGAGCCTCCCGCTCGGCCTCGGGACCGACCATGTAGCCGGGGGTGTCGATCAGCGAAACCACGGGGAGGCCGAAGGAGTCGCAGAGCTGCATGAAGCGCGTGGCCTTGTCGGCTGCGTCGCCCGTGACCACGCCGGCCTGGAACTTGCAGTTGTTGGCGATGATGCCGACGGGCCGCCCTTCGATCCGGGCGAGGGCGGTCGCCAGCTCGGGTGCGAAGCGGTCGCGCAGCACCGTGACGGACTCCTCGTCGGCGATCGTGCGGACGATCGGCATGACGTCGTAGGCGCGCCGGGAGCTCTCGGGGACCGCGTCTCGCAGGGGTGCCTGGTCGGCGGCCGACCACTCCCCGCTGGGACCGCGGAAGTATCCGAGCAGACGCTTCGTGGTCGCGACGGCCTCCTCCTCGTCCTCGACGACGACGTCGAGCACACCGTTGGGCGCCTGCACCTCGACTGGGCCGACGTCTTCCGCGCGGACGTCGCCGAGACCCCCGCCCGCGATCATCGCGGGACCCGCCATGCCGAGGGAGGAGTTCTCGGTCGCGACGATCAGGTCCGAGCACCCCGCGATCACAGCGTTGCCGGCGAAGCAGTTGCCGGCGACGATCGAGACCCTCGGGACGCGGCCGGAGAGCTTGGCCCAGAGCGCAAAGGCCCTCACCTGCAAGGCACTGACGACGGGGTGGTCCGTATCGCCCGGCCGGCCGCCGCCGCCCTCAGCGAAGAAGACGACCGGCAGGCGCATGCGGTCGATCAGCTCGAACATCCGATCCTTCTTGAAGTGCCCGACCGTGCCCTGGGTGCCGGCCAGGACGGTGTAGTCGTACGCCAGGACCGCGGTGGGATGTCCCTCGACCGCGGCGGTGCCCGCGACGAGCCCATCCGCCGGCGTGTTGGCGATCAGGTCATCGGGGCTGCGCCGCGCCCGCTGCTGCGCGATCGCGTAGCGCCCGTACTCGACCCACGATCCCTCGTCGATCAGATCGGCGACGTTCTCGCGCGCCGTCCGCCCGCCGCGCTCATGCCGCCTGGCGACGGCATCGGGCCGAGCCGCGTCTTCGGTGAGCTCGCGCCTCCGCTGAAGCTCGCCGAGGTCGTTCCGCGCCGAGGCGGAATCCATCTCGTCGTCCCGCGGCATCGGCTCCGGCCAGCCGCTAGCGCGGCTCGGGGAAGTGCGACTCGATGATCGAGACGACGGCTCCCTGAGGGTCGACCAGGGTGGCGATCCGTCCCGCCGGGACGTCGATCGGGCCGAAGCCGAGCCGCGCGCCCTGCGAGATCGTCCGGTCGATCGCGTCATCCGTGTTCTCGACCTCGAAGTAGACCTGCCAGTGCGAGGGCATCTCGGGCGGCAGATCGTCGGTGATCGCCATCACGCCGCCCAGGCCCTCGGGCCAGCGCTGGCCCTCCATCTGCCACATCTCGATGCCCTCCGGCGCCGCCTCGTTGTGGGCCGCGCTCCAGCCGAACATCTCTCGGTAGAAGGCCCTGGCCGCCTCGAGGTCCCGCGTCATCAGGTTGTTCCATCGCCACGCGCCGGGCTCGTTGACGAGCTCGGCGCCCGGGTGCTTCTGCTGGGCGTTGATCGAGATGAAGGCACCGGTCGAGTCCCGGAGGACGGCCATGCGGCCGGACTCGTTGGGCAGATCGATCGGACCGAAGATCAGCTCGCCGCCGGCCCCCTTCGCCCGCTCAGCGGTTGCGTCGGCGTCGTCCACCTTGACGTAGCTGTGCCAGGCCGGGGGCTGCCCCTCCTGCGCCGGACCGTAGCCACAGATCATCTTGCCGCCCTTCACGAGGAACCCGTAGCCGCCGGTCTCCTCGGGGGCCCCCGGCGCGAGCTCGTACTCGGCGCCGAGCAGCTCGCGGTAGAAGGCCAGTGCCCCGTCAACGTCCGTCGTCGCCAGATCGACCCAGCAGAACTCGCCCGGCGCGTACTCGGTGCGCTCGCTCATGCCCGCGTTCTATCGCTTCGGCCGCGTGCCCGCGAGTACGACCCGGGCGACGAGCTCGGGATCGTCCCAGGTGGGAACGTGCCCGCAGTCCGGAAGCACCACCTGCGCTACCCGCTTGGGGACCGCCTTGTCGGGCAGCGGCTTGTTCCGGACGAGCGTGTCGTGCTCGCCCCAGGCGAGCGTGATCGGCACCTTGATGCCCTTCAGCTCCTCGACCCGTCCGGCCCGCATCAAGGCGCTCGCCTCGTCGTAGGCCGGGGCGGTCACGTAGGCGCGGGCGATCGCCTCGGCCTCCCCGGGGCTGAGGCGCTCCGGCCGGTAGATGAAGCGTCCGAGCGCGCGGCGGCGTCCTCGGGCGGTGGACATCATCGGCCGGAGCAGGGGCCGCGCCAGCCGTCCCCGCCGGCGCGCTCGCGAGAGCCTGCTGTTGGAGGCAGGTGGCGAGCGGCGCCAGAACCCGGCCGGGCAGAGGGCAACGACGGAGCTGGCTCCGTCCTGGCGCGCGCACTCGATTGCGACCCAGCCGCCCAGGGAGATCCCGGCCACGGCGGGCGGTTCGTCGATCCCGAGTGCGTCGTAGAAGTCGAGGACGGCGGTCGCCAGGTTCGCCGCACGGGGAGCGACGCCGGACGGCAGCGGAGGCGAGTTGCCGAACCCGGGCATGTCGATCGCGATCACCTCGCGCTCCGCCGCCAGCCGATCCATCACGGGCGACCACTGCAGCAGGGAGCCGCCGAGCGAGTGAAGGAGCAGCAGCGGCTCGCCGTGTCCCCGCCGTTCGTGGTTGAGCCAGGCTGCGCCGATTACGGCGCGCAGCTGATCGCTCACAGCTTCAGGTCGTACTCGAGGTAGGTGTCGAACTCGGCGCCGGTGCGGTTGTAGACCTGCTGCGCCCGATGGTTGTCCGGAGCCGTCTGCCACGCCATCGCCGGCATGCCGAGCTCGCGGCAGCGTTCGGCGCAGACCTCGATCAGGGCGTCGGCGATGCCCTTGCCCCTGGCCTCGGGATCCACATAGAGATCCTCGAGGTAGCCCATCCGAGCCGCTTTCAGGCTCGACCATTTCCAATCGAGGGTCGCGAAGCCCACGGCTCTGTCTCCGTCCCGGGCGACGAAGACGGAACCCTCGCTCGGCTCGGTGATCAGGGTCCGGAACATCTCCCGAAGGCCCTCGTCGTTCGGCCTGGTCTCGTAGAACTCGCAGTAGGCCCTGATCAAGGGCAGCATCTCCTCGATCTCCTCGGTCCGCGCGGGGCGGATCTCGATTCCCTGCGCGAGCCCGCGCGGCTCCCGTGCGACTGACTCCTCGGGCATCGGCGCCGATACTAGGCTCTGGCCGTGCTCGGCCGGCATCTCTCCGTCCCGCTCGTCGCCCTGCTCCTGATGGCCGCCGGGTGCGGGAGCGATCAGGTGAGTGAGCCCGGCATCAGCGGCGCCGACGCCGGCGCCACCAGGCAGATCTCGGGCAATTGGGCCGCGATCCTCCATCAAAAGGGACTGAGGCCGTTCCAGATCGCCGTCGACATCACGGCCGACGGCACCGCGCGAGTCGCCTACAGCGGCATCGAATGCGGCGGCGACTGGAGCCTCGACGGGGTTCAGACATCCGCGCCGCCCCGCTACGTGTTCGCGGAGGGGATCAGCGAGGGGGCGGGCGATACCTGCAAGGGAGCCGGAACGGTGTCGCTCTCCCCGATCCAGCGGAACTCACCCAATGAGCCGGCGTATAGCCGGATGAGATACCGCTTCACCGGAGGGGGCGTCGAGAGCCGAGGGCTGCTTCGCCGCACGGATACCTCCAGGATGGACAAGGTCTTCGGTCAGGCGGGCCTCAGCCCGCCATAGCCGCACCGATTTAGTCCCCAGGAAGGGCGCCGCCGGCCGCGAATAGAGAGGGTCGGCATGCCGCAAATCGACTCCCCGGCCCGCGTCATCGCCCGCAACGTGATCGTCGTCGCGTTGGTCGTGCTGATCCTGTACCTGATCTACCTGCTTCGGCAGCCGATCAGCTGGCTGATCATCGCCGCCTTCCTGGCGGTTGCGCTCGCCGGGCCGGTCAACTTCTTCCAGCGCTACATGAAGCGGGGGATCGCGATCGCCCTGGTCTACCTCGGACTGCTCGCCATCCCGATCGGGCTGGGGGCCGTCCTGCTCCCGCCGATCGTCAACCAGATCTCGGACGTCGCGACGCACGCGCCGCGGTACGTCCAGGACATCGAGGACTACGTCAACGACAACGAGACCCTCAACGACCTGAATGAGAAGTACGACATCACGGAGAAGCTCTCGGACGAGGCGAACAAGCTGCCCAGCAAGGCCGGGGACGCCGCCAAGGTCCTCCGCGATATCGGCTTCGGCTTGATCAGCTCGATCTTCGCCGGGGTGACGATCCTGATCCTGAGCATCTTCATGGTGGCGTCGGGCCCTCGATGGATCGAGGGCTTCATCCGCATGCAGCGCCCCGAGCACGCCGAGCGGATCGAGCGGACCCTGCGCCGGATCGCCAACGCCGTGGGGAACTACGTGGGCGGAGCGCTCCTGCAGGCGACGATCGCCGGCTTCGCCGCCTTCGTCATGCTGACCATCCTGGGGGTGCCGTTCGCCGGCCCGCTGGCGGTGGTCGTGTTCGTCTTCGACCTGATCCCGGTGATCGGGGCGACGCTCGCGGCGTTCTTCGTGGCGATCGTCACCGCGTTCGTCAACTTCCCGATCGCACTGATCGTCTGGGTGATCTTCGCGATCGTCTACCAGCAGGTCGAGAACTACCTGATCCAGCCGCAGATCCAGAAACGGGCGACGAAGATCGAGGCGTTCGTGGTGCTGGTGGCCGTCCTCTTCGGCAGCACGCTGTTCGGGATCCTCGGCGCCATCCTCGCCATCCCGGCGGCCGCGTCGATCCAGATCGCGATCCAGGAGTACCGCGAGTATCGCCGCGAGCTGACGGCGGCTGAGCAGGAGGCCGGCGGTCCGACCCCCGCCCCAGAGGTGACCTAGGCAATTACGGATTCGGGGCGTCGACTGCGGCCGGGGCCGCATCCGGCTCCGGGATCGCCTCGACCGCCCGCTTCAGGATGTCCCGCAGGTCCCGCTGGTCGGCGTCGGACAGAGATGCGATCGGCGGCGGCGGCTCGGCCATCCGCTTCGTGATCTCGGTGCGCATCCGCTCGCCCTCCTTGGTGAGGACGATCAGCTTGACGCGCCGGTCCCCCTCGGCGGCCTCGCGGCGGACGAGCCCGCGCTCCTCGAGGCGGTCGACGATGCCGGTGACGTTCGAGTTGTCGCAGAAGAGCGACTGCGCCAGCTCGCTCATTTTGCGTGGCCCGGCGGCGAGCATGCGCAGGGCGATCATCTGCTGCGGGGCGAGGTCGAACTCCTGCGCCATCGCGAAGAGGCGGTGCTTGTTGGAGACCATCATCCAGTGCATCAGGCTCCAGGCCTCGCTGCCTGGATCCGTCCGGCCGACCTCGCCGGCGAGCCATGACCCGGGCTCCGGGAAGCGCCTCTCAGATTCAGTCTCCCTGTTCATGCGACAGGGATGTTACTGGCCTCGCTAGACATTTGCAAGCCTCAAATATCTATGTATACTGCCGTCTTCTTCGTACGCGATCGCACCCGAAGGGGGATCCGGATGTCGAGTAGGAACGGAGTCCAAGCGCAGTCCAACGGAATCGAGGTCGAGGGCCTGGTCCGCGAGTTCAAGGGCAGCATCCGCGCTGTTGACGGCATCAACCTCGAGGTGCGGCCCGGAGAGATCTACGGCTTCCTGGGACCGAACGGCGCCGGCAAATCGACCACGGTCCACATGCTCACCACCCTCCTCCCTCCCACGGCGGGTTCGGCCAGGGTCGCCGGGTTCGACGTCGTCAAGGATGGCGCCGCCGTCCGCGACGCGATCGGCGCCGCGCTCCAGGAGGCGGCCCTGGACCCGAACCTGACGGCGCGCGAGCACATGCGCCTGCAGGGGGCGCTGCACGGAATGCCGAAGGCCGAGCGGACGAGGCGCGGCAACGAGCTGATCGACCGGGTCGGGCTGTCGGATGCGGCGGACCGCAGGGTCGGCGGCTACTCGGGCGGCATGAAGCGCCGCCTCGACCTCGCCCTCGCGCTGCTCCACGGCCCCCGCGTGCTCTTCCTTGACGAGCCGACCACCGGCCTCGACATCCAGAGCCGCACCGCGCTCTGGGATGAGGTCGCCCGCCTCTCGCGCGACGACGGGACCACCATCTTCCTCACCACCCAGTACCTCGAGGAGGCCGACCAGCTCGCGGACCACCTCGGGATCATCGACCAGGGCAAGATCGTCGCCGCCGGCACCCCCGACGCCCTCAAGGCGGAGGTCGGGCGTCCGACCGTCGAGGTCGTCCCGGCCGATCACGCCGAGCGGGATCGTGCCGCCGAGCTGCTCCGGCCCTTTGGCGAGCTGGTCCCGGGGACCCCTCAGGGCGCCGCGGTCAGGCTCGATGCGGACGGCGGCGAGGAGCTCGCCAACATCATCCGCGCCTTCGACCAGGCCGACGTGAAGGTGGCCAACCTCGAGCTCCACGAGGCGAGCCTCAACGACGTCTTCCTCAACAAGACCGGCCGCTCGCTCGAGGGCGCCCAGCGCGAGGCCGCCCAGGAGGGCGAGACCGGCGAGCAGCCTGCACTGGAGGGGGCGCCCGCCTGATGGAGGCCGCCGCCGTTGAGGCTCCCTTCGCGGCCCGCCGCCCGCGACCGTCGATCTGGACGCAAGCGCCCGAGCTCGCGCGGCGCTCGATCATGCGTACGATCCGTCAGCCCGCGGCGATCATCCCCGCGACCACCTTCCCGCTGATCCTGCTGGCGATCAACTCCGTGGGCCTCAAGGAGGCCACCAAGCTCCCCGGCTTCCCGACCGACTCCTACGTCACCTTCGCGCTCGCCTTCGCCTTCATCCAGGCGGGCGTCTTCGCGGTGATCGGCACCGGTCAGAACCTGGCCGAGGACAACCAGGGCGGTTTCTTCAATCGCCTCCAGCTCACCCCGATCCACCCCGCGGCACTGGTGGCCGGCCAGCTCGCGGGAACCCTCGCCCTCGGCCTCTTCCAGGCCGGCACCTACATCGCGGTCGGCCTGCTCGCCGGCGCCCATATCCAGGCCGGGCTCGCCGGCGCCGTGGTGCTGGTGGCGCTCTCGATCGCGATCTCGCTGGCCTTCGGCTCGATCGGGCTCGCGGTCGGGATGCGGGTCGATGCGCCGGAGAAGGTCCAGAGCCTCTTCCCCCTGATCTTCGTCTTCCTCTTCATGAGCTCGATGAGCCTGCCGCGGGACCTGATCCAGACCGACTGGTTCCGCGAGGTCGCGACCTACAACCCGGTCAGCTACATGGTCGAGGGACTGCGCAGCCTCCTTGTCACCGGCTGGGACGCCGAGGCGCTCGCGCTCGGCTTCGGCTGTGCGCTCGGCATCCTCGCGATCGGGCTCACCTTCGCCTCGCTCGGCCTCAGGGAGAGGATGGTGCGGACATGAGGCGCTACTTCTCGGTCGCGGGCGGACTGGCCTGGAGGCTGTTGCACACCCTGGTCACCAACCCGCTGCTCTTCCTGCCCCCGATGCTGATGCCGATCTTCTTCTTCACCGCCTTCGCCGGCGGGCTCTCCGCGATCAGCAACGCCCCGGGCTTCGACTACGGGCCCGGCTACACGTCGTTCATCTTCGCCTTCGTGCTCTGCCAGAGCGCGGCCTTCGGCGGGGTGTTCAGCGGCTTCTCGATCGCCGCCGACTTCCAGTTCGGCTTCGGGCGCCGGCTGCTGCTGGCCACGCCGCACCGCACCGCCCTGATCCTGGGCTACGGGGTCGTCGCGCTGATCCGCGCGATGGTCACCCTGACGGCGGTCACGCTGATCGGCCTGGCGGCCGGGATGAACATCGACGGCGGCGGCCTGGACGTCTTCGGGATGTACGGGCTCGCGGCGATCATCAACGTGAGCGGGCTCCTGTTCGCGGCGGGCGTGGCGCTGCGCTTCCGCAGCCTCCAGGCGACACCGTTGATGCAGGTCCCCGTCTTCCTCTTCCTCTTCCTGGCTCCCGTCTACGTCCCACGCGAGCTGCTCGGCGGCTGGGTGCACAGCGTCGCGCCCTTCAACCCGGCGACCCACGTGATGGAGACCGTGCGCGACCTGCTCGCCGGCGGCGGCTCCGAGTACCTGGCCACGCTCGGGATCATCACGGCGCTGCTCGGCGCCGTCTTCGTCTTCGCGATCCGCGGGCTGCGTCAGGCCGAAGCGGCCGGATAGCCCGCGCGGATCTAGAGGCGCTTCAAACGCTGCGCGATTCGCCGATCAGATCGGCGCTTGGCGCCGTCCGTGACGAACCTGCCCCAGAGGCTGCGCCGGCCGGCCACTCCGCGGTAGAGGCGGTCCATCGCCCGCGGTGCCCGGCGCGCGACTGCGGCGAGCGGCGCCGCACCGGGAAGCACGCGAAGCAGTGGAGCGATCCCGGCGCCCGCCGAGCGGACCTCCCCATCCGGCCCGACCAGATGCCACGAGGCCAGCCGCTGCTCCTCCGGCATCCCGGCGAGCAGCGCGTCGGCCTCCTTGGACTGGAGCGAGACCGGCCGGAGGCGCCTTCCGCGATCCCAGGCGAGAACCTTGCCCAGGCACCAGCGGCAGAACCCGCAATCGGAGTCGTAGAGGAGGATCGAGGCGGACATCGCTTCCGCCTGACGGTATCCCGGCGTGGCCGCGAGGCAGAGCGAGCAATCGCGGCCGGCACTCCCCGGTAGTCTCAGCGGTCGTGGCGACCGCAACGATGTGGGAGGAGATCGTCGACGCTCTCAACGCGGTGAACGGCGGTCCGCATCCCGGCTTCCGGGCGGTGCACGCGAAGGGGACGATCTGCAAGGGCACCTTCACCCCTACGCCCGAGGCCGCCAAGCTCTCCCGCGCCGCGCACCTGCGGGGCGATCCGGTCGAGGCGACGATCCGCTTCTCCAACGCGAGCGGCCACCCGCGCGCCAAGGACTCGGATCCGATCGCCGGACGCGGCATGGCGGTCAAGTTCCACCTCCCGGACGGGGAGGCGACCGACATCGTCGCCGTGCCCCTGGTCGTCTTCTTCGCCCGGAACGCCGACGACTTCCTCGCCCTGACGCGCGCACGCATCCCCGACCCGGAAACCGGCCAGCCCGACCCCGAGAAGCTCGGGGCCTATCTGGCTGAACATCCCGAGGCCGGCGTCGCGCTTCAGAAGGGGCTGCCGAAGCTGGCCCCGACGACGAGCTTCGCGACGTCGGACTACCGTGCGCTTCACGCCTTCTGCCTGGTCGACGCCGATGGCGGCGAGCATTGGGGCCGCTACGTGTGGGAGCCGGAGGAGGGCATCGAGTACCTCAACGAGGAACAGGTCGCGGCGGCCTCGCGCGACTACCTCCAGGAGGAGATCAGGCAGCTTCTCGCCGAGGGAATCGCGCGGTTCACGCTCGAGTTCGTGCTCGCGACCGACGGCGACCCCCTTGACGACCCCACCGAGGAGTGGGAGGGCGACCACGAGGTCGTCGAGCTGGGCGAGCTCGAGGTGATCGAGGTGATCGAGAACGCGGAGACGCCCGGGAACCCGATCGTCTTCGACCCGATGCGCCTCACCGACGGGATCGAGCCGTCCGACGACCCGATCCTCGCCGCCCGGCCGAAGGCCTACTCGGTCTCGATCGAGCGCCGCACCGCGACGACCTAGCCGGCCTCATCCTCGAAGGTCAGCGCGAACGCCGGGTGATCCGGCGCGATCCGGCGCAGCTCCTCGTCGGACGCATCGGCGTCGATGCCGAGGAACCCCTTCACCTCCCAGGCCCACTTGTCCATGTAGAGACGAAGCAGCGGCACCTTCTCGGCGTCCGGGACCTCCTCGGCCCGGAAGCGGCGGACCCTGCGCCCACGCCGGAGCTCGCCCTCCTTCGCGACCCGCAGGTTGCGGACCCACTGGGTCGTGCCCCGCGGCGCGAGCAGGTAGGTGCGCCCGCCGAGCTCGAAGGGGTTGACCGGATTGGTCCGCATCTCGCCGCTCTTCCGGCCCCGGACCGCCAGCGTCTGCGAGCCCTGCACGCCGACGCCCAGGCGATGCAGCCCCGCCACGATCCGGTTGAACACGTTGCGCGTGAACCAGTCCGGCTCGTGGTAGAGGGGCGCCTCGGGCACCTCCTCACCCTACCCCTGCCGCGTTTTGGCGAGGCGCAGCGGGGTAGCCCTCGTCCATGTCCACAATCGCAATCATCGTGATCGTCGTCGTTGTACTCGTCGTGCTTTTCCTCGTCGCCCGGCCGATCATTCAGCGGAGGCGGATCGCCCGCGAGCGTGAGAGGGAGCGTGCCAGGGCTGAGGCCGAGGGCCATCAGTCGATGGCTGAGAACCACCGAGAGAAGGCCGACGAGCTCCAGCAGGCCGCACAGGCCGAAGAGGAACGGGCTTCGCGCCACGAGGAGCGCGCGGCCGAAGTGCACCCGGAACGAGACTGACCATGTACCGACGCGGCGGACCCGGCCTGCTGACCGTCATCTACCTGACGGTCGGCGTCTTCGCTGCCGGGGATCACAACTACATCCATCACGACACGGTCGGACAGGTCATTTCGGCCCTGATCGCGATCCTGCTCTGGCCGCTGGTCGTCTTCTTCGACGTCAACCTGCACATCCACTGACGACGAGCAACCGGTGGAGTAGGTTCCGCCGGTGACCGGCGAAACCGCGATCCGCTGGCCCGACGAGCACACGCCGGATGCCTCGGTGTTCCACGCCGCCAACGAGCTGCAGATCCCGGCCGCGCCGGAGGTCATCTGGGCCTGGCTCTGCCGGCCCGACCTCTGGCCGCGCTACTACGGCAATGCCCG
>DATFPJ010000039.1:0-5586 GCA_035264865.1 Solirubrobacterales bacterium | reverse complement strand
ATCGAGAGGCTGAGCCAGGCCCCCGCCTCGCTGCCGTCGTCGAGCTCGATCCGCTCATACAACCGGTAGCCGAGCACCTGCTCGGCGAAGTCGCGGTTCGCCCGGACGTCCTCGGCCAGCAGGTTGACGTGGTCGAGGCGCTTGATCGAGGCGCCGCGGCCGACATAGCGCTGGGGCTGATTCTTGAGGGAGGGGCGCAGATGCTCGGGAGGCGAGTAGCGCTCGGCCTCGTAGTAGATCTCCATCGGGTGGCCGTCGGGATCGGTGAACCGGTATGCCGGGCCGTGCCCGAGGTCGCCGTCGATCCAGCCCACGCCGAGCCCCGCGGCCTCGATTGCGGCCGCCCGGCTCTCCAACGCCTCCGGACTCCAGGCCCGCAGGGCCATGTGCCCGAGCCCCGCCCGCTCGGACTCGGTCAGCTTCAGGCTGTAGCGCTGATAGTCGCCCCAGCCGCGCAGGTAGACCGACTGGCCCTCGCGGGCCTCCTCCTCCATGCCGAGTACCTGCGTGAAGAACTGGAGCGAGCGCTCCGGCTCCGGGGAGAGCAGCTCGGCGTGACCGATGTGGGCGAGGTCCCCCAGCGGCTTGCTCATCTGGCCGCCCCCGCCTCGGACTCCGCGGCGAGCGATCGCAGCCAGGCCTCACTCGCCGTGGCGATCCGCGGTTCCACCCCCGCCTCCTCGAGCATCTCGGCGGCCGCCGACATCTCCTCGACCCGGCGCCCCGCGTGCTGGCGACTGCCCTCGATCAGGCGCTCGAGCAGGGCGCCGTCGGCTTCCTCGAGGGTGCGCTCGAGGTCGGCGTAGAGCCAATCCTCGAACCCGAGCTGCTCGGCGACGGCGAGGGACTCTGCGATCGCGGCCGCCAGCCCCTTCGCGAAGACGCTGCGAGCGAGCTTGCGCGCCGCCGCGGCGCCGGGGTCCGTGCCCACCACGGTGACGGGCATGCCGAGCGGGCCGAGCGCCGCGACGAACGACTCGGCGCCGTCGCCCGAGACCAGGGCTCGGGTGCGCAGCCCGTTCCCAGGGACCGGGCCGATCAGGGCCACGTCGGCGAACATGGCGCCGGTGCCGGCGATCGCCCTGGCCAGCTCGCGCTTCAGCGCCGGGGCGGCCGTGTTGAGATCGGCGAACACCTGGCCCTCGCCCAGCCCGGCGGCGGCGGATTCCACCACCTCGAGCGCGACCGCGGCCGAGTTGGCGCTGATCACGACGTCCGTCCCGGCCGCGGCGTCGGCCGCGTCGCTCGCGACCTCCACGCCGTCGGGGACGGGCGCGACCGGGTCCCACCCGCGTACCGATGCCCCGGCGGCGACCAGGTCGGCGGCGATCGCGGACCCTGCCTCGCCCAGCCCGATCATTGCGATCGCGGTGCTCACTCGCCCTCCCCCTCCAGCACTCGGCTGGCCACCGCAAACGCGTGATTGGCCGCCGGCACGCCGCAGTAGACGGCGGACTGCAGAAGCACCTCCTTGATCTCGTCGTCGCTGAGCCCGTTGCGCCGCGCCGCACGGATGTGCATCGCGAGCTCCTCGAAATGCCCACGCGCGATCAGCGCGGTCAGGGTGATCGCGCTCCGCATCCGGCGGTCGAGGCCCGGCCTGGTCCAGATCTCGCCCCAGGCGTAGCGCGTGATCAGGTCCTGGAAGTCCTTGGTGAACTCCGTCGTCTTCGCGGTCGCCTCGTCGACGTGCTCGTCGCCGAGCACCTCCCGGCGGACCTCCATGCCCCGGTCGCGCTCGTCGCTCAAGTTGCCGCCCCCACCCCAAGCAGCTGTTCCAGCTCCCGGGTTACGGCGTCGGCCTGCTCGACCGCCGCCAGATGACGCGCCTCGGGCAGGACGACCAGCCGCGAGCCCTCGATCTCCTCGGCGATCGCGGCGGTGCGCTCGGGCGTGCCCACCGGGTCGTCCTCGCCCGCGATCACCAGCGTCGCGGCTGTGATGACGTCGAGCTGGCCGCGCATATCGAACTCGGCGAGCGCCTCACAGCATCCGGCGTATCCCTCGGGATCGGTCGTCAGAAAGATCTCGCGGATCCGCCCGACGACCTCGGGATTGCGCTCCCGGAAGCCTGGGGTGAACCAGCGCTCAATGGTCGCGTCGATCACCGAGCCCATCCCCTCGCGGCGCACCTGGGCTGCCCGCTCCGTCCACATCTCCGAGGTCGGCAGCTGCATGCCGGTGCAGCAGATCGCCAGCCGTTCGATGCGCTCGGGCGCGTGCACGCCCAGCCACATCCCGGTCATGCCCCCGATCGAGAGCCCGCAGAAGGAGACCCGCTCCAAGCCCAGGCGGTCGAGCAGCGCGAGGACGTCGCCCGCCAGGTCCGCCACGCTGTAGGGCCCGGGGGGCGCGGGTGTCCCGCCGTGCCCGCGGGTGTCGTAGCGCAGCACGCGGAAGCGCTCCGAGAGCGAGGCCGCCTGCGCGTCCCACATCGCGCCGGTGGTGCCCAGCGAGTTGGAGAAGACGAGGACCGGCGCATCTTCGGGTCCGGCCAGGGTGTGGTTGACGTCGACGCTCACGATCCCTCTCGGTAGCGTGACAGGGCGCGGTCGACGAAAACGCCCGCGGAGCCGAGATCTCCGGCCGCGTCGAGCGCCCGGTCGATCTCCTCCCCGGAGAGCTCCGCCCGCAGCAGCTCGAGGTTCTCGCGCATCCGCTCGGGCCTCACCTCAAGTCCCTGGAGCGCGTCGCGCATCGCGGCCGCGGCGCCGCCGGTCAGGGCCAGGGCGTCGTTGAGGGGGGCCCACTCCGACTGCCAGGCGCCGGCCGCGCGCTCGTGTTCCTGCGGCATCGCCGCCAGCAGAACGCCCGCATCGCCGCGGATCCGACGCGCACACGCGATCGCGATCACCGAGCCGACCGGGTTCTGCTTATGCGGCATGCTGGAGGAGCCACCGCGCCCGCCGCCCGAGGGCTCCGCCACCTCCCCGATCTCCGTCTGCGAGAGCAGGAGCACATCCAGGGCGATCTTCTCCACGGCGCCGGCGGTGAGCGCCAGCGCCGCGCCGAGGTCGGCGACCCGGACGCGTGCCGTGTGCCAGGGCAGGGCCGGCTCCTCCAGGTCGAGTCGCTTCGCCAGCAGGCCGACGACGCGCGCGCCCTCAGGACCGAGGGAGGCGAGCGTGCCGGCGGGGCCGCCGAGCTGGACTGCAAGCGAAACTGTGCCGAGCCGCTCGCGGGCCGCCAAGACGGAGTCCAACCAGCCCGCGACCTTGAGCCCGAACGTGGTGGGCAGGGCCTGCTGCAGGAGCGTTCGGCCGGCAATCGGCGTCTCGCGATGGCGCTCGGCGAGCTCGGCGCAAGTCGCCGCGACGCCGTCAAGCTCCCCGCGAATCCAAACCAACGCCCGGCGCGCGACCACCATCGCGGCGCTGTCCAGCACGTCCTGGCTGGTAGCGCCGTAATGGACGAACTTGGCAGCATCGCCACCGACCTTCTCCCGCAGCGCCTCCACCAGCGGCACCACCGGATTTGCGGACTTCGCTCCCTCCCTGGAGAGGCGATCGGCATCGAACCCGTCCGGATCGCAAGCCGACCCGATCGCCTCCGCCACCTCGGCCTTGATCAACCCGGCCTCGGCCTCCGCCTCCGCGAGGGCCGCCTCGACCTCGAGCATCGCCGCCAGCCACGCCTTCGAGGAGGTCGCCTCGGCGAGAGCCTCGGGAACGAAGAGCCCGCTGAAGGGGTCGCCGGGCACCGGGCCTCGCTAGATCACGAAGAAGGTGGTCTCGCCGTCGCCCTGCAGGCGGATGTCGAAGCGGAGTGCTCCGTCTTCCAGCTGCGCGATCAGCGTCTGGCGCGCTGCCTCGTCCTCGATCAGCGAGAGCACCGCGTCCTCGGCGTTCGCCTCCGACTCGTCGGGGAAGTAGATGCGGGTCACGAGGCGGTTGAGCAGGCCACGCGCGAACACCGACACGTCGATGTGCGGTGCCTGCGGGCGATCGCCGGGGCCCGGCACCGGGCCCGGCTTCACCGTGAGGAACTCGAAGCGGCCCTCGGAATCGGTGGCGCAGCGGCCGAATCCCGTGAAGCCGTCCTCCAGCGGGACGTCCTCGCGGTCGTCCTCGGGATGGGCGTAGCGGCCGGCCGCGTTCGCCTGCCAGATCTCGACGAGGGCGTCGTCAACCGGCTCGCCCTCGCCGTCGGTGACCATCCCCAGCAGACGAATGGCGCCCGGGTGGTTGGGCTCCACGAGCCGCGCCTCTCCCTCGTAGGGCACCTCGATGTGCAAAAAGGGACCGATCGTCTGGGATGGGGTGAGCGCGGCCACCCGGCTCAATCCTCCATCGGGGTTGCTTCGCGCCCTCGCAGGACGATGTCGTAGCGGTACCCCAACGCCCACTCCTCGACGGTCCGACCGTGGTCGTAGCTGCAGATCATCCGCTCGCGCGCCTTCGGATCGCGGACCGAGTTGAAGATCGGATCCTGGAAGAAGAGCGGGTCGCCGGGGAAGAACATCTGGGTGACCAGCCGGGTTGCGAACGCCGGCCCGAAGAGGGAGAAGTGGATGTGCCGCGAGCGCCAGGCATTGGGATTGTTCTGCCACGGATAGGCGCCGGGCTTGATCGTGATGAACTCGTAGTGCCCGTCGTCGTCCGTCATGGTCCGGCCACCGCCGCTGAAGTTGGGGTCGAGCGGTGACGGGTGCTGGTCGCCGTGATGGCGGTAGCGACCGCCGGCGTTGGCCTGCCAGATCTCGATCAGCGAGTTGCGTACCGGCCGGCCGTCGCCATCCAGCAGCCGGCCGTGGACGATGATCCGCTCCCCGATCGGCTCGTCGTCATGGTGGCGGGTCAGGTCGTGGTCGAGATCGCCGATTCGCTCGTGGCCGTAGACCGGCCCGGTGACCTCGGAGAGGGTGTGCGGCATGGGCACCAGCGGGCGCTTCGGGGCGCGCGTCTGGGTGGAGACGTAGTCGGGATACAGATACGGGGGATTGATCTCCAGGTCATCACGCCGGTAGCCGATCACCCGTCCGTTCCTGGTCAGCTCGGATGCCACGGTCTCGCCTCCTCCTTGATCATCGCTCGCCCCATCCCCGATCAACCCGGCGCGTCCAGCGTCGCTCGCAGCCTGCGCAGCTCACGCAGCTCTGTCTCGGTGGGGGGTTCGGTCTCCTCGAGCTCGTCGGACACGCGGAGCTCCCAGCCCGTCTGCTCGCGAGCCTGATCCACCGAGGTGCCCGGGTGGATCTGGGTCAGGGTCAGCTCGCGGGTCTCGGGATCCGGGCGAAGCACCCCGAGATCCGTGATCACGATCGTCGGGCCGCGGCCCGGCATGCCGAGCCGCTCGCGGTCGCCGGGCGCCGCGCCGTAGCCGACCGAGGTCAGGAAGTCGAGGCGCTCGACGAAGGTGCGCGGCGACTGGCGGATGATCACGATCACCTCGCCCGCCATCGCGGCGATCTCGGGCGCGCCTCCCGCCCCGGGCAGCCTGACCTTGGGGCGCTGGTAGTCGCCGATCACCGTGCTGTTCAGGTTGCCGAAGCGATCGATCTGAGCCGCCCCGAGGAAGCCGACGTCGATCCGCCCGCCCTGCAGCCAGTAGGCGAAGATCTCCGGGACGGGTACGACCGCGTCCGCG
>DATFPJ010000038.1:0-8582 GCA_035264865.1 Solirubrobacterales bacterium | reverse complement strand
GCTACGGGATGGAGGGCGTACGGATCGACGGCGCCGACGCGCTCGTGGTCCGCGACGCCGTCCGCGATGCCACCGCCCGCGCCCGCGCGGGCGAGGGGCCGCAGTTCATCGAGGCCGTGACGTACCGGGGCGCGCCCCATGCGACTGCGGACGACCCGAGCCGCTACATGGATCCGGCACAGCTCCGTGCGGCCCGCGAGCGCGAGTGCATCGGGCGGTTCGAGAGCCGGTTGCGTCAGCTCGACGTGCTCAGCGACGAGGGGATCGGTCATGTCCGCGACGACGCACTGGTCGAGATGGAGGCGGGAATCGCGGCCGCCGAGTCGCTGCCTGAACCTGACCCGCGACAGATCTTCGACACGACCTACTCGCTGCCGCCACGCGCTCTCCGCCGCGACCGTGACTCAACCTTGGAGCCGTGAGATGGCGGTGATGACGCTCGTGCAGGCCGTGAACGACGGGCTCCGTCAGGAGATGGCGCGGGACGAGTCGGTGATGGTCCTCGGGGAGGACGTGGGGAGGCTCGGCGGCGTCTTCCGGGCGACGGAGGGCCTGCAGGACGAGTTCGGGCCGGATCGCTGCGTCGACACCCCCCTCGCGGAGGCCGGCATCGTCGGGACGGCAATTGGCCTGGCGCTGGCCGGCTGGCGTCCGGTGTGCGAGATGCAGTACGAGGCGTTCAGCTACCCGGCTCTCGATCAGGTCCTGAGCCATCTGAGCCGTTACCGCTGGCGCAGCGGAGGCGCGATCGAAATGCCGGTCGTGATCCGCATGCCGTACGGCGGCGGGGTCAGGGCCCCGGAGCTCCACGAGGACTCACCCGAGGCGTTCTACGCACACGCCCCGGGGATCAAGGTCGCAATGCCGTCATCCCCGGCCGATGCGAAGGGCCTGGTCGCGGCAGCCGTCCGCGATCCGGATCCGGTCGTCGTGCTCGAGCCGAAGGCGCTCTACCGCGCCTCGTCGGGGCCGGTGCCAGACGGAGAGCACGTCGTAGAGCTCGGGCGGGCCGTCGTCACCCGTCACGGGACCGATGCGACGGTGATCTCCTACGGCGCGATGCTCCCGGTGGCGACGGCAGCGGCCGAGCGCCTCAGCGAGCGCGGTGAGGCCGAGGTGGAGGTCCTCGACCTGCGCACGCTTACTCCCCTTGACGAGGAGGCGGTCCTCGACTCGGTCGCCAAGACCGGTCGAGCGGTGATCGTTCACGAGGCGCCGCGCACGGCCGGTTTCGGCGCCGAGGTCGCGGCCCTCCTCGCGGAGCATGGGATCCTGGATCTGCGCGCGCCGGTGCGCCGCGTCACCGGCTTCGACGTCCCCTACCCGTACTGGTCGCTGGAGGACAGCTACATCCCGAGCGCGGAGCGGGTCCTCAGCGCTCTCGAGGAGGTACTGCGGTTCTGACCGCCCCCCACCTGATCCGGCTCCCGGACCTGGGAGAGGGCCTCACCGGCGCCGAGGTCGTCAGATGGCTGGTCGGGGAAGGCGACTCGGTCGCCCGCGACCAGGCGCTCGTCGAGGTCGAGACCGACAAGGCGGTCGTCCAGATCCCATCGCCCGTCGAGGGGACGGTCACGGGACTCCTCGTCGCCGAGGGAGCTCGGGCGTCGGTGGGCGATGCACTCGCCGAGATCGCCGCCGAGCGCAACGGACGCACCGCCGGTCCGCGAGCGCTTCCGCGTGTCCGCGCGCTGGCGTCGGAGCTCGGCGTCGACCTGGCCGCCGTGCGGCCGGCGCGGGGCGTCGTCACGGAGGACGACGTACGTGCGGCGGCGGAGACCTCGGGCAGAGAGGAACCGAACCTGCACGGCGAGGTCGCCGCACGAGGCGACGCGGACGAACCCGTGCCCCTGCGGGGGGTTCGGCGCGAGATCGCCGAGCACATGACAGACGCGGCGGCGGTGCCGACGGTGACGGTCGTCGAGGAGTGCGACTTCTCGGCCCTCGCCGACGCGGCGCCCTACGTCCGCGCCGCTGCCGTGATCGCGGCAACCGCGGAGGCGCTCGACGCCCATCCCGAGCTCAACGCCACCCTCCAGTCGGGAGAGCTCATGCGCCACGAGCGCCGCGACATCGGCTACGCGGTTCAGGGCGCGCACGGCCTCGTCGTGCCCGTCATCCGCGATGCCGCCGGGCGCTCCGCCGATCAGCTCGCCCCCGAGGTCGAGAGGCTCGTCGAGGCGGGCCGCGCCGGCACCCTCGCCGCGGATGAGCTGCGCGGCGGCACCTTCACGATCACGGACGCGCGGCGACTGGGTGGGCTGTTCGCCACCCCTCTGCTGAACACCCCTCAGGTCGGGATCCTCGGAGTTCATCGCGTGGCCGAGCGGCCTGTGGTCCGCGACGGGGAGGTGGTCGCGCGTCCCGTCGCGCTGCTGTCAGTCGGGTTCGACCACCGTGCCCTAGACGGCGCCGCCGCCGCCGCCTTCCTGCTCGACGTCGTCGAGCTCATCGAGTCGTGGCGCCTCGCCTGACGCGCCGGACCGGTCGCGGCTTCGCCTGCCCCTGAGACGCTCGACCAGCCTGCCGCGCACATCGGCCTCCCGGGTGACGCGCTCGACCAGCTCGAGCCGGGCCTCCGCCTCGTCGGTGAGGCGCTCGATCAGCTCGAGCCGCTCCGCGGCAGCCCGTTCCTGCTCGGCGACGATCTTCTCGCCGCGCTCGCGAAGACCGCGATCCAGCTCGGGCAGCGCCGCCTCCGCGGCATCGACGAGCGAATCGGCCAGGAAGATCAGGTTGCCCCACTCGCCTTCGCCGGGATTGGCGGCGTCCCAGCGGCCGAGGCTCACGTGACGGGGCCCGTGGTGGACGAACAGGAAGCGGCTGGGTCCGAGAACCTCGACGAGCGAGCGGAGCTCCTCCAGGCCAACCGGGCACGGCCCCAGCGTGTCGGGAAGGTCGCCCCAGAACTCCACCATGACGACGTCCGCCTTGATGCCCCGCGCGCCCCGGAGGACGTCCGCGTCGGCGCCCTCGGCGTCGATCTTGAGGAGCCCCACCCGTTCCGGGATCTCCCCAGCCTCGCGAAGGGAGTCGAGTGACCGCACCTCGACCTCTACGGACCCGTCCCAGACGAGATCGGGGCCGGATTGCTCCGGTCGCAGGGTGTGGAACGCGTCCAGGCTGTCCCCGGAGACGTCGCGTGCGAGATGCAGCTCCGCGGTTCCGTCCTTCGCACCGGCCGCCATCTCGAGTACGTGGACCCCGGGGTCGCCGCCGAACCGCTCACGCAGCCGCGCCGCGTTGCCGGGAAACGGCTCGATCAGCCACATCGTGTCGAGCCCGGCGTCGCGGAGGCTCGCCGCCACGGCGCCGCGTTCGCTGCCCACGTCGATCCCGGTGCGCTCGTCGAGACTCGGCATGACGGCGGCGATCAGGCTGAGCTCGGCGCCCTGGTCGTCGATCTCCGGGTTGACCGCGCTCAGATCCATCTCGACCCGGGGCGAGGATAACCACGGGGATCGGCGACTCTTCGATCCATTCAGCGGCGATCCTGGTAGGGCAGCCCCGGCCCCGTGCGCTGCCACTCGACCTGGCCGCGGCCCTCGTCGGCCGAGCGCTCGACCACCCCGTCCCAGCGGTGGAGCATCTGCTTAAGGCGGGCAACCGCCTCGGGCGGGTGCGTCGCGACCTCGTTGGCGAGTTCGATCGCCGCCTCCTCGGTGGCTGCGGCCGGAGCGACGCGGTGGACGAGGCCCATGCGGAGCGCCTCGTCGGCGCTGACGTTGCGGGACGTCAGCAGCACGTACTTGGCCATGGCGAGACCGCAGAGCGTGACCAGACGGGCCGGCCCCACCGGGACGCCGAGCTCGGCGCCGGGGAAGCGCATCCGCAGGTTCGAGCCGCCGACCCGCAGGTCGCAGGCGATCGCGATCTCCGCGCCGCCCCCGACCACCGAGCCGTGGCAGGCGGCGACGGTGGGCTTCGGGAACGCGGTGAGCTCGTCGTAGAGGCGGGCGAAAAGCTCCATGCGCCGGACGCGGCCGTCGGCGTCGAGCTCCTCGCGGACGTCGGCGCCCGCGGAGAGGCCCAGGTGGTCGTTGGAGGACAGCACGAGGACGCGCACGTCCTCGTCCCCCTTCGCCCGCTCGAGGTGCTCGAGCAGCTCCCCGAGCATCTCCGTGTTGATCGCGTTTCGCGCCTTTTCCCGCTCGAGGCGGAGCAGCGCCACGCCGTTCTCGTCGACCGAGTAGCTGGTCAGCGCCATCAGTCCATCTCCTCCTTCGCCTCCTCGGACGCCCCGGCGATCTGCTCGAGCAGCCGCTCCGTCTCGTCGGCCGCCGCGTGGATCAACAGCCGCACTTCCTCATCGGGCTCGCGGAACCGCGAGAGGACGTAGGAGGAGACGATCTCGGGATCGGTGCTGTCAGGGCGGCCGACCCCTCCCCGCACCCGCCAGAAGTCCTTGCCGCCGAGCCCTTGATGGAGGCTCTTCAGGCCGTTGTGCCCGGCGACGCCGCCCCCGAGCTTGGTCCTCACCTCGCCGAAGGGCAGGTCGATCTCGTCGTGCAGGGCGATCACGTGGTCGAGAGGCACGCCGAGCTCACCCTTGGCGGGGCCGGCCACCGAGCCGGACTCGTTCATGTACGACTGCGGCAGCAGGATCGCGACGCGGGGGCCACCGGCGCCGGTCCGCCCGTCCGTGATCAGCCCGCCGTATCGCTTGCGGGCCTTCGGCAGCTCCCAGCGGCGGGAGAGCTCCGCGGCCACCTCGAAGCCGAGGTTGTGCCGTGTGCGGGCGTAGCGATCGCCCGGGTTGCCCAGCCCGACGATCAGCGCATCCACCCGCGAGTCTCGTCCGCCACCGTCGCGCTGGCGCGGCGACCGGCGGCGGAACAGGGACAGCGCCTACTCCCCGCCCTGCTGTTCGTCGCCGCCGCCCTCGCCCTCGGACGGGGCCTCGCCCTCGCCCTCGGCGCCTTCGGCGGCCTCCTCGCCCTCGGGGGCCTCCTCGCCCTCGCCGACGAGCTCGGCCTCCTCCTCGACCTCCGGCTCGGGCTCCTCCTCGACGCGCGGAGGGCTCAGGGTCGCGATCGTGATCTCCTCGGGCTCATCGGCCATCAGCTTGATGCCGCTGGGGACCGAGACCGAGGCGAGGTTGATCGTGTCGTTGATCTCCATCTCGGAGACGTCGACCGTGATCTGCTCCGGGATCTCCGTGGGGAGCGCCTCGACGGTGATCTCGCGCGTGACGTGCTCGAGGACGCCGCCCTCTCGCACGCCCGGGGCCTGATCGGCACCCTCGAGCTCGATCGGGACCTCCGCCTGGATCTCCTCGTCGAGTCGAACCTCCAGGCAGTCGAGGTGGAGGACGTCGCCGCGCACCGGGTGATGCTGCTGCTCCTTGATCACGACGGGGACGGCCTTCGAGCCGTCGACCTCGAGATCGAACAGGTTCTGTCCGGTGCCGAGGATGGTTCGAAGCTCGCGGGCCGGGATCTGGAAGGGGCGCGCCTCGCCGCCGTGACCGTAGACGACGCCGGGAACCAGACCCTCGCGGCGCAGCCGGCGGGTGGCGCGGGTGCCGAAGACCTCGCGCGGTGCAACCTTGAGTTTCGCTCTTGTCTGGGCCATCTCGGAGGGACCGGATCGCGTCCGCCGCGCGAGCGCGCCGGAACCCGTCGGAAGCGCCGGGGGGCTACGCTCGGTCGCCAGGATAGAAAATGTCCGGAGGCGATGAGCGGCGAGGGAGACACAGACAGGGATCGGGAGCGCCCGGAGGAGCCGGAAGGCGAAGACGAGCGCTCGGGCATAGAGATCCTGCGCGCCGATCTCTCCGAGCGTCCCCGGGCCGAGCCACCGGAGCCTGAGCGGCAGGAACGGAAGATCCCACAGTCCCGGATCGGCCGCTCGGCGAAGCTGGGAACCGTGATCGGGCGGGAGGCGACCCGGTATGCCGGGACCGCCGCGGCCAACGTCGTCCGCTCCGACGAGAGGGCGCAGGAGCGCCTCGAGACGAGGCACCTCGAGACCGCGCTCAAGATGGCCTCGGTCCTGGGCGAGATGAAGGGCGCCGCGATGAAGATCGGCCAGATGGCCTCGTTCATCGACGTCGACTTCCTGCCGCCGGAGTACCGCGAGATCTACCAGGACCAGCTCTCCAAGCTGCGGACCCACGCCCCGGCAATGCCCTGGGAGAAAGTCGAGCGCGTGCTCGAGGAGGAATACGACGAGGCCCCGCAGCGCGTCTTCGGCTCGATCGAGGAGGAGGCCTTCGCAGCCGCCTCAATCGGCCAGGTCCATCGCGCGACTCTCCTCGACGGGACGCCGGTGGCCGTCAAGGTCCAGTACCCAGGCATCGCGGATGCCCTCGAGTCCGACGTGGCGAACGCGGGGATCCTCGTCCGCCTGGCCAAGGTCCTCGCCCCTGGCCTGGACGCCAAGGCGGTCGCGTCGGAGCTGCGCGAGCGGGTGCTGGAGGAGCTCGACTACGAGTTCGAGGCGCAGAACCAGCGCGCCTTCGCCCGCGCCTACGAGGGGCACCCGTTCATCTTCGTCCCGAAGGTGCACTCGCGTCTCTCCCGGCGGCGGGTGCTCGTCTCGGACTACGTCGAGGGCCGCGGCTTCGACGAGGTCAAGGAGCTCGAGCAGGACGAGCGCGACATCTTCGGCGAGATCGTCTTCCGATTCTGCTTCGGCTCGATCTACCACCTGCAGCACTTCAACGCCGACACCCATCCGGGCAACTACCTGCTGATGGAGGACGGCCGGGTCGCGTTCCTCGATTTCGGGATGACCAAGAAGCTCACCAACCAGCAGATCGAGCTCGAGCAGCGCGCGGTGGACGCCGCGGGCCGCGACGATCCGGAGGCGCTCCGGGACGCGCTCCACGACCTCGGCTTCGTCAACGACCCGAACAGAGTCGACGCCGAGCGGCTGATGAAGCACGTGAAGATGGTCGGCGGCTGGTATCTCCAGGATGGCCAGGTCCAGATCACGCCGAAGCGGGTGATGAAGATGATCGAGGTGACCTCGGATCCGCGCTCCGACTTCTACGACCTGGTGCGCAAGGAGAGCCTGCCGGCCGACGAGCTGATGGGGCGGCGGATGGAAACCGGGCTGCTCGCGGTGCTGGCGCAGCTCCGCGCCACTGCCAACTGGCACCGGATCATGCGCGAGTGGGTCTACGCGGACCCGCCATCAACCGTGCTGGGCGAGGTCGAGTGGCGCTTCTTCGAGCGCCGTGGCACGACGCAGACCCCGGGTCTTCCGAGTCGCGTGTAGCTACTCGGCGGCGACCGGCTCGAGCTCTCGCTCGGCCACCCCGAAGAGACGGGGATCGTTCGTGCAGACCCCGTCCACACCCATCTCGATCAGCTCCCTGATCCTGGCCGCGTCGTCGACGGTCCAGGCGATCATCTCGATGCCCAGCTCATTCGCGACCTCGATCGCCCTCGGCGTGATGATCGGGTGGTAGACCCAGGCGGCACTGACGCCAAGTCCCGGCCCGCGCTTGGCGAGGACGCTCGGATAGCGGCGGCGCAGAGCGGAGATGCCGGCCTTGAGCGCCGGCTGGGCCCAGCCGTACTGGGTCCAGTCCCGCTTCGTCTTCGGGTAGGTCCACCCGAGCCGAAGGTCGGGCTCGAGCTGGCGCAGCTTCATCAGGCTCTCGATCTCCTGAGTCGAGATCATGGCGCGGTCGAGCAGCCCCCTTCCCGCGAGGGCACCGGCCAGCTCCGCCTCGCGGCCGGGGAGCTTCAGATCGCAGTCGATCTCGACCTCGTCGAGCGGCGGCTCCAGGAACAGGTCGAGCGCCTCGGTCAGGTCCATCGGCTTGCGGATCAGCGCGTCGTGGTAGTCGTGGGCGACGATCAGCCTGCCGGTCTTGTCGCGCAGGACGTCGAGCTCGACCATGTCCACCCCCTGCTCGACCGCAGCGTCGAAGCTCTCGGGAGTGTTCCCGGTGATGATCGCGTCGGCGCCCTTGTGCCCGACCCGCCGGTAGCGCGGCGCCTGACCGGCCGCCCCGCCCGGTCCCCCTGTGGGCTTTTCAGCCATGGCGCCGCACACTAGAGAGTTCGTTCGGGTGATTGACTCTGCCGCCATGAGGCACGCCGGGATTCGCTTCGCGCTGATCGCCGCGGCGTGTGCGGCCATCCTCGCCGGATGCGGCGAGGACTCGGGAGACGATCAGACCGCCGGCGAGACTGCGCGGGACTACGTCCAGGCCCGCAACCAGGGCGACGCCGGCAGGGTCTGCGAGCTCTACAGCGAGGAGCTGATCCAGAGGCTCGGAGCGTCGAGCTGCGAGGCGTTCGTCAAGGAGCAGACGGCCGGCGTCGCGACCTCGTACACGCTGGTCTCGGTCAAGGAGAGCGGCGATCGCGCCACGGCGACCCTGCGGGCGACGGCAGCCGGAGCGGCCGTCGGCGGACAGCTCCAGATCACGCTCCAGCGGCAGGACGGCGAGTGGCGAATCACCAGCCTGGGCGGGGCCGGGCCGGAGTAGCGGCCCCGAAACGGTTTCTTTCCAGGCCCGACTCCGACGGCCCGCTGGCCGTTTTCGAGGACCCCGGTAGTGGGTAAGCGCGCCAACAAGGGGCGGAACGGATTCCAAACCCAAGGAGCGACAAAATGCTCAG
>DATFPJ010000037.1:0-1860 GCA_035264865.1 Solirubrobacterales bacterium | reverse complement strand
GCCGTCGATCGAATCGACGTCCGGCTTCTCCATCAGACCGAGGAACTGGCGCGCATACGCCGACAGCGACTCGACGTACCGCCGCTGTCCCTCCGCGTAGATCGTGTCGAAGGCAAGGCTCGACTTGCCGGACCCGGAGAGACCGGTGATCACGATCAGCGAGTTCCGGGGCAGCTCGAGATCGACGTCCTTGAGGTTGTGCTCCCGTGCCCCGCGAATGACTATGCGCTCGGACGGCGCCATCACATTCGAGTGTACGCGGGCGAACAGTCGTTCCCCGCGAACTATGGAACCACCGCGGGCTCCGGCGCCGCTGCCTCGAGATGGCCCTCGAGCGGCGCCCGGCCGATCCAGGCGACTGCAGCGGCGAGAAGGGTGCCTCCTAGGCCGACCGCGAGGCCGGCGTGCGGGCCTGAGGCGTGCACGGCCACCCCGCCGAGGCCGTTGCCCGCTGAGGCTCCCGAGACGAACGCCGTCAGCACCCAGCCGGTCGCCTCGGTGGCGGTTCCGGTCGGCGCAACCGAGTCGAGCAGCACATAGAGGACGGATACCGTCGGCGCCAGCATGAACCCGCTCAGCAGGGCCAGCGGGAAGGTGGCTTCCAGGGAGGGCGTGACGACCAGCGGAACGGTGGTCAGGGCGAGCGCCGCTGAGAGGAGACCGAGGGGTCGACCGCCGGACACCCGCCAGGTCCGGCTCCCATAGAACAGGCCTCCGATCAGGCTGCCGGCGGCCTGGGTCGCGAGCAGGGCACCGCCGAGCGAGCGCAGACCATCGTCGGCGGCGACGGCCGTCATCCCGAGCTCGACCGCCCCCACCCCGGCGCCGACACCGAGTCCCACGCCCATCAGCGTGAGCACGCCTCCCGAGCGCAGCGGGCCCATCAGGCCGAGCCCATGCGGCTCTCCCTCCCACGAACGCGACGCTCGTGAAAGCGCGAACAGCGTCGATCCGAGGATGCTGAGGACGACGTTCATCAGCACGCCGGCGGAGGGGGAGGCGATCCCGATCACCAGGGCCGCGAGCAGCGGCCCGACGATGAAGGCGACCTCCACCGTGACGGCGTCGAGAGCGAAGGCGGATTGGCGCAACTCATGATCCGGTACGAGCTCCGACCAGAGCGTCCGGATCGAGGTGCCGAGCGGCGGGATGGCGAAGCCGGCGAACACTGAGATGGCGCACATGGCCGCCACAGACCCACCCCCGCCGGCAAGCAGGACCAATCCGATCAGCGCGAGCGAATTCATCGCGGTCGCGATCGCGATCACCCGGGTCTGCCCGATCCGGTCGACGATCCGGCCCTGCGTCGGCAGGCCGGCGGCCGCCCCGATCGAGTAGCAGGCGTTGACGAGACCGGCGGACGCGAACGAGCCGGTCGCGTCCTGCACGAGCAGGAGCACTGCGAGGGTCTCGGCCGCGAACGGCAGCCGTCCGATCGTCGCCCCCGCGAGCGGCAGCCGGACCGCCGGAATGGCGAGGATGCGCTTGTAGGTGCCTGGAATCACTCAGACAACGATTAGAGCAACCCCGGTCAATAAGCTCGGGCTCGGTGAGCGCACCACCCCCGGTCAGTGGAATCTCCGAGCTCGTCCTGGAGGTCACCGATCTCGAGGCCGCGAGACGCTTCTACCGCGACGTGCTCGGCTTCGAGGAGACGCTCTACGGCGAGGGAGCCGAGGGCCGCTACTGGTACCTGGTCGGTGAGACGGCGCGGCTCGGGATCTGGACCGAGCAGGTCGGGCTCGCCGGCGGCCGCGGTGGAGCGCATGTCCACTACGCCTTCAGCGTGCCCGACGGCGAGATCGACGGGCTGAAGGAGCGAATCGAGTCCTCCGGGGCCGAGGTGGAGGGCCCGATCAA
>DATFPJ010000036.1:0-5152 GCA_035264865.1 Solirubrobacterales bacterium | reverse complement strand
CTCGAGCATGACCCGGGCGGCCCGCTCGTCGTAATCCGGTCCGGCCGGATCGGCGAACAGGTGGCCAGAGCCCGGATAGGTGAAGACCTCGACGGCGGTGCCCGCAGAGGCCCGCAGCGCGTCGACGCCCTCCTCCGCCATCTCCGGGTCGTCGTCCTTCTTGTGGAGCTGGCCGCTTAGGTCGGCGGGCCAGCCCGCCTCGCCGAGGCTCGCCGCCGGGGCGGTCCCGTGCATGAGGAGCAACCCGCGGGCGCCGGGACGCGTGATGGCGAAGTAGTGGGCGGCCGAGGCGCCCATCGAGAAGCCTGCGTAGACCAGCTCGGCCGGCTGACCTTCGAGCTTCTCGGCCGCTCTGCCCATCAGGGCCGGGAGGCCGACTTCGTCGCGGTGCGCGATCCCGTCTTCGAGGCGCTCGAATGTTCGCCCTTCGAACAGATCCGGCGTCTCGACCTCATGCCCTGCCTCGCGAAGGGATTCGGCCCAGTCGAGGACGTCCTCTCGCAGCCCCTGCGCGTGGTGGAAGAGAACGACGCGGGCCATCGTCAGGCGGCTCGTCGAACGTGCCCTGGGACGCCAGCCACTGGTCGAAGGTCGTGGGTCCGATTCGCGCCCACACGCCCGGCAGCAGGACCTCGCCCGCCATCTCCACTCTGAATCCGCATCCCGCTCCAATCCTTGCATGCGCGGATTCCCGGCCGACTCGGCGCATCGATCGCTGGAGCCCGGGTGAGGCGGTCGGTAAGGTCAGTAGGTTCGCCATGAGTACGCCCGCGACCCAGAAGTCACCCCTGGAGCCCTTCTCGGAGCCCGTCCGGAAGTGGTTTCAGGCGTCATTCGAGGCCCCCACGCCCGCCCAGGCCGCCGGCTGGCCCGCGATCGCCTCGGGCGGGAACACGCTGATCTGCGCGCCGACCGGGTCGGGCAAGACCCTGGCTGCCTTCCTGTGGGGCATCGACCGCCTCTCCGGCGAGCCCGAGCGCCTCGGCACAGGCGTGCGCGTCGTCTACATCTCGCCGCTCAAGGCGCTCTCCTACGACATCGAGCGCAACCTGCGGGCGCCGCTGCAGGGGATCGGCGCGCCGATCTCGACCGCGCTCCGGACAGGCGACACCCCGCAGTCCGAGCGGCGGGCGATGCGGCGCGAGCCGCCCGACATCCTGATCACGACCCCGGAGTCGCTGTATCTGATGATCAGTTCCCAGGCACGGGAGATCCTGACCGGGGTCGAGGCCGTGATCGTCGATGAGATCCACGCGGTCGCGCCCTCGAAGCGCGGCTCCCACCTCGCCCTCACTCTGGAGCGGCTCGATCATCTGACCGGCGAGCAGCCCGTGCAGAGGATCGGCCTCTCCGCGACACAGCGGCCGCTGGAACGGATCGGCCAGTTCCTTGTGGGCTCGGGCCGCGAATGCGAGATCGTCGATGCCTCGGAGCCAAAGCAGCTCGACCTCGAGATCGTCGTCCCGGTCGAGGACATGGTCGAGCCGAGCCCGCTCTCCAACAAGCGCCGCGACGGCGCCGACACCGGCAGGACGCCGCACCAGGACAGCAAGGCATCAAACGGGTCGCGCTCACGCGCGCCCTCGCATGCACCCGAGCGGATCGACCCCGGTCCGATCGAGGCCTCGCTCGACCCCGCCACCAACACCCGCTCGATCTGGCCCGCGATCTACCCGGAGCTGCTGAAGCTCGTTCGGGAGCACAACTCGACGATCGTCTTCGTCAACAACCGCCGCGCTGCGGAGCGGATCGCGAAGCGTCTCAACGAGATGCACAACGACGAGATGGAGGAGCAGGAGCTCCCGGCGACCGAGCACGCGGGCAACACCAAGAATGGAGCCGAGCCGCCCGCCGAGATCGCTCGCGCCCACCACGGCTCGCTCTCCCACGAGGAGCGCGCCCTGGTCGAGGAGATGCTCAAGTCGGGCCAGCTCCCCTGCCTGGTCGCCACCTCGTCACTGGAGCTCGGGATCGACATGGGCGCGGTCGATCTGGTCATCCAGGTCGAGTCCCCGAAGTCGGTCACCCGCGGACTTCAGCGCGTCGGCCGCGCGGGTCACACGCTCGGTGAGGTCTCCAAGGGCCGGATCTTCCCCAAGTTCCGCGCCGACCTGCTCGAGTGCGCCGTCGTCGCGCGCCGGATGCGCACCGGGGAGATCGAGGAGACGGTCATCCCGCAGAACCCCCTTGACGTCCTGGCGCAGCACCTGGTCTCGATGGCGGCGCTCGATGAGTGGGAGATCGATGAGGTCGAGAAGCTCGTCCGCTCGGCTCAGCCCTTCGCCGAGCTCTCCCGCGAGCAGCTCGAGAACGTGCTCGACATGCTCGATGGCCGCTATCCGTCCGAGAAGTTCGCCGAGCTGCGCCCCCGAATCGTCTGGGACCGCACCAAGGGCAAGATGCGCGGCCGGCCCGGGGCGCGCCAGCTCGCGGTCGCCAACGCGGGAACGATCCCGGACCGCGGCCTCTACGGCGTGCACCTGCCGGACGGGCGCCGGGTGGGCGAGCTCGACGAGGAGATGGTCTACGAGGCGCGGCCGGGCCAGACCTTCCTGCTCGGCGCCAGCACCTGGCGCATCGAGGAGATCACCCGGGATCGGGTGATCGTCACGCCGGCTCCGGGCACACCCGGCGCCGTGCCGTTCTGGCGCGGCGACGGCATCGGGCGCCCCGCCGAGCTCGGCAAGGCGATCGGCACCTTCGCGCGAGAGGCCGTCAACGCCGACCCGAAGAAGCTCGCGAAGCAGAACGACCTCGACAAGCTGGCCGCGCAGAACCTCGTCAACTACCTGACCGAGCAGCAGGCGGCCACTCGGGTCGTTCCCTCGGATGAGGCGATCGTCGTCGAGCGCTTTCGGGACGAGATCGGCGACTGGCGGCTCTGCGTCCTCTCTCCCTGGGGAGGGCGCGTGCATGCCGCCTGGGGCCTTGCCCTCTCGGCCAAGATCCGAGACGACAAGGACCTCGAGGCCGACGCGATCTGGTCGGACGACGGCATCGTCATCCATCTGCCCGACGCCGACGAACCCCCGCCGGGAGACCTGGTCCTGATCGAACCCGACGAGCTCGAGGACCTGGTCATCCGCGAGCTCTCGGGCTCGGCTCTGTTCGGTGCCCGCTTCCGCGAGAACGCGGCCCGCTCCCTGCTCATCCCGCGGGCCTGGCCCGGCAAGCGCACTCCGCTCTGGCAGCAGCGGCTCAAGTCGCAGAGCCTGCTAGAGGTCGCTCGCGACTTCCCCCGCTTCCCGGTGATCCTCGAGACCTACCGGGAGGTGATGCGCGACGTCCTCGATCTGCCGGCTCTCCGCGAGCTCCTCTCCGATCTGCATTCGCGCCGGGTCACCATGGTCGAGGTCGAGACGCCGACCGCCTCGCCCTTCGCCTCCTCGCTGCTCTTCGACTACGTCGCCACCTACATGTACGAGGGCGATACCCCGAACGCCGAGCGCCGCGCCGCCGCCCTGGCCCTCGACCGCGATCTGCTCGCAGAGCTCCTCGGCCAGGAGGAGCTGCGCGAGCTGATCGACCCCGAGGCGCTGGAGGAGGTCGCCGCGCAGCTCCAGCACCTGACCGAGGCCGGACTGGCGAAGGACCGAGACGGCCTCCAGCAGATCCTGCGCAGGCTCGGCGACCTGACGGCCGAGGAGTGCGAGGCTCGCACCGAGGAGGGCTACTCCGCCGCCTCGATGCTCGACAAGCTGGTCAAGGAGCGGCGCGCGGCCGTGGTCAGGATCGCCGGCGAGGAGCGCTACATCGCCGCCGAGGATGCCGGCCTGTACCGCGACGCCCTCGGGGTCCCGCCGCCGGCGGGCCTTCCCGAGAGCTTCCTGGAGCCGGTCGAGGACGCCCTCGTCTCGCTCGTTCGCCGCTACGCCGCCACCCACGTGCCCTTCCCCACCCGCCAGCTCGCCGAGCGCTACGGCGTCGACCCGAGCTCGGCGCTCAAGGAGCTCGAGCGCTCCGGCGACGTCGTGCGCGGCGAGCTCCTTCCCGGCGGCAGCTCGCGCGAGTGGTGCGAGGCCGACGTGCTTCGCCGCCTCCGCCGCGCCAGCCTCGCGCGTCTCCGCCATGAGGTCGAGGCGACCGACCAGCGCGAGTTGGCGCGTTTCCTCCCGAGCTGGCAGAACGTCGACGCCCACGGCCGATCCGGCGCCGGTCCCGACCGCCTGCGCGAGGCACTGGTTCCGCTCCAGGGAGTTGCTCTCACGCCCAAGACATGGGAGCGCGACGTCCTACCCCGGCGGCTCGGCTCCTACAGCCCGACCTGGCTGGACGAGCTCTGCACCAGCGGCGAGCTGGTCTGGGTGGGCGCCGGCGCGCTGGGACGCAGTGACGGCCGGGTCGCTCTCTACTTCCGCGAGGACGTCCGGCTCGCGGGCCCGCCGCCCGCCAACGCCCGGATCGACCCGCCGGAGGGCGAGATCCACGATGCGATCCGCGAGCGGCTCGCACAGGGGCCATGCTTCTGGCTCGATCTGCTCGAGCTCGAGGGCTCGGCCGAGGAGCTCCACGAGGCGCTCTGGGACCTGGCCTGGTGCGGAGAGGTGACCAACGACGCGTTCGCGCCCGTGCGCGCGCCGCGCCTGCGCTCCGCCCAGCGGGCCGAGCGCGGCGGCCGGCGGTTCGCCCGTCGTCGTCCGGCCGCCGCCGGCACCGTCATCGGCCGCTGGTCGCTCACCTCACCTCTCTTCGAGGGTGCGCCCTCGGCCGGTCCGCGGATGCGAGCCCTGGCCGAGCTGATGCTGGAGCGTCACGGAATCGTCACCCGAGAGACCGCGATCGCGGAGGGCATCCCGGGTGGGTTCGCCTCGATCTACGGAGAGCTCCAGAACCTCGAGCTGCTCGGCACGGCACGGCGCGGCTACTTCGTCGAGGGCCTCGGAGGGGCTCAGTTCGCCCTGCCCGGCGCTGTCGAGCGCCTCCGGTCGCTCCCGCGCGCCGAGGGCTCGATCCAGGTCCTCGCCGCCACGGACCCGGCCAACCCCTACGGCGCCACCCTCTCCTGGCCGAAGCTCGAGGGCCAGCGACGGCCGGCTCGCACCGCGGGGGCCTACGTGATGCTCAGGGACGGTGAGCCGCTGCTCTACGTCGAGCGCGGCGGCAAGGGCATCCTGCGGCTGCAGGAGATCGGCGACGGCGAACTGATCGAGTA